>CAYVQL010000039.1:0-34587 GCA_964454135.1 uncultured Enterobacterales bacterium
CATGCGTGGGAGGCGATATCCATGGAACGACCCTGGCGCAGGAGCAGGAAGCGCGGTATGGGGGAGGGGGCCTCCCCTCCCCCATCTATTTCATGATAGCGAGCCATGCGTGGGAGGCGATATCCATGGAACGACCCTGGCGCAGGAGCAGGAAGCGCGGTATGGGGGAGGGGGCCTCCCCTCCCCCATCTATTTCATGATAGCGAGCCATGCGTGGGAGGCGATATCCATGGAACGACCCTGGCGCAGGAGCAGGAAGCGCGTGCTGATCTGGCTGAGCGTCGGCTTTCTGCTGCTGGTGGGCGGTGGCGCCTGGCTGCTGCGGAAGCCCGCCCATCCTCCGGCCACTGAAGGGCATGTACTGCCCGGCGGCGCCGTGGTGGCGTATTCGCCCGGTTACCGCGTCAGCTTCTTCGGCATCGAGCGCTTCCACCCCTTCGACAGCTTCAAGTACGACCGCATCGCCAAGCGCCTGGTGAGAGAGGAGCTGGTGCCGCGTGACGGCTTTCTGGTGCCCCAGGCCGCCGAGCGCCAGCAGCTGGCAGCCGTGCACGATCCCTCCTACCTGGACGACCTGTCGGACCGCCAGGTTGTCAGCGAGGTGCTCGAGCTGAACCTGCCCGGCATCTTCGGGTCCAGAGCCATCGAGCAGCGCATCCTGGCGCCCTTCCAGCGCGCCACCGGGGGTACGGTGGCGGCGGCGCGGGCGGCGTTGGAGCACGGCACGGGCATCAACCTGGGCGGAGGCTTCCACCACGCCAAGCCCGAGGGAGGGCACGGCTTCTGCGTCTACAACGACGTGGCCGTGGCTTTGCATGTGCTGCGAGGGGAGGGCTTCGCCGGTCGTGTGCTGATCGTGGACACCGACGCCCACCAGGGTGACGGCAACCACGCGGCCTTTGCCGCCGATCCAACGGTCTATTCGCTGTCGCTGCAGCAAGAGAAGATCTTTCCCCAGCCCCGCGTTCCCGGCGATCGCGACGTGGAGCTGGCCTCGGGTACGGACGACGGCCGCTACCTGGCCATCCTGGAGCGGGAGCTGGACGCGGCGCTGACGCTGGCTGCGCCGGAGCTGCTGGTGCACGTGGCCGGCTCGGACGTGCTGAACGACGATCCCCTGGCCACTCTGGCCCTGACCCCTGAGGGATTGGTCCGGCGGGACCTGCTCGTGGCGCGGGCCGCCTGGTCCCGGGGGATCCCCTACCTGCACCTGCTGGCGGGGGGCTACGGCCCCAGCTCGGCCCAAGCCCAGGCCGGATCGGTGGCCGCCCTGCTGGAGGAGCTGCGGCGGGGCGCAGCTGGGGGATAGCGGCCCTCGACGCCATGCTACCCTCCAGCGAGGAGGTGCCCCCATGTCCGCCAAGTGCCTGGTCCCGCTGCTGTTGCTGGGTTGCAGCTCGGATGAAACCGAGGACAGTGATCCAGCACCTCTCGACAGCGCTCCCGCAGACAGCGGCCAGCCGCCCGCAGACAGCGGCCTCGATGATGTGCGGCCCGTGATCGAGAGCGCCGACGCCTACTGCTACCTGGCCGACGAGTACTACCAGTGGGTCGTGGAGTGCCAGGCCGACGATCCCCAGGGCGCCGACACCCTGGCCGAGTTCGGCGACTACGAACACAGCGTCACGGTCTACCTCTCCGGCACGGCCATCAACAGCTACGCGCTGATCTGCAGCGACGAGGGGAGCTGCACGGGGACCTTCAAGGAGTCCGAGGACGGCGTGATCTGCAAGAACGCGACCAGCTACCGCTTCGGGTTCCTGGTCTGGGACGAGCAGGGGAACCAGAGCGAGCTCTACACGATCAAGGGCCGCCAGGGCTGAACCGGGCTCCATGGCTGCCCCCCGCATCGTCTTCGTCACCCCCCCGGTCATCAAGCCCTGCGAGGCGGGCCTGTCGGGCGCGGCCGCGGCCTCCTACCTGGCCGGCTCGGGGATCGAGGCGCTCTGGATCGACGCCAACATGGGCTGGCTGGAACACAGCCTCTCGAAGGAGAACCTGGCCAGTTGCCTGGGGCTCGCCACCGATGTCTCCGAGGGCCAGCGCACGGCGTACGGCGCCGCGGCCAAGGCCATGGCTGCGGCGAATCCCCTGCGCCAGCCCGCGACCTACCGGCATCGCCCGCGCTACACCTCGGCGGTCAACCACCTGGACAACGCCCTGCGCCTGGCCTCGCTGCCCTGGCCAGGGCTGCGCCTGCGCATCGGCAACCTGGAGCTGGCGGACCTGCGCCCAGCCAGCTCGCGTCACATTCTGCGCTTCGCCGCGTACCCCGGCCCCTTCGACGGCTACTACGAGCAGGTGTTGCTGCCCCGAATCGCCGCTTCGGGGGCCAGCCGTGTGGCCATTTCCTTGAGCTTCTACAACCAGGCCTTCGCCGGTTTCAGGCTGGCAGCCCTGCTGCGCGAGCGGCTGCCCGCCCTGCGGTGTTTGCTCGGCGGCCCCCTGGTGGCCTGTTGGACCGCGGCCGGAGCGGACCTGGGCACTGCGCCCTTCCAGCTCTTCCAAGGGGTGGAGCCGCGGGGCGACGATCTTGCGCTGGACGAGCTGGCCCGCGAGCTGGGGGGACAGCCCGGCGGGGTGCGCGCGCCGCGCTCCGTGCCCCTGGAGCAGGCGCCCTGGAGCAGCTACCTGGCGCCCGAGCCCATCGTGCCCGCCGCTCTGGGCCGCGGCTGCTACTGGCGGCGTTGCGCGTTCTGCCCGGATCACCTGCATCCGCGCTACCGCGCCTGCCAGGCCACAGCGCTGCAGGACTGGTTGCGGGCGGTGGCGGCCCGCTTTCCCAGAGGCGCCATGTTGCACCTGACCGACTCGGCCCTGCCGCCCGCCAAGCTGGCGCGCATCGCCACCCAGATCCGGGACGAGGGGCTGCCCCTACGCTGGCACGGCTTCGTGCGCTTCGAGCGCGACTTCGCCGATCCCGACTTCGCCCGCCTGCTGGCCCAGGGCGGAGCCGCCATGCTGCAGTTCGGCCTGGAGAACGCCTCGCCGCGCTTGCTTCAGCGCCTGGACAAGGGCTTCGACCTGCAGCTGGCGCGACAAGTGCTGCGTAGCACCGCTACGGCTGGAATCCGCAACCACGTCTACCTGCTCTTCGGCCAGCCCCTGGAGACGGACGAGGATCGAGAGCTGACGCTGGAATTCGTGCAGGAAGAGGCCACCCATATCCACGATTTGAACAACGCCCTGCTCAACCTGCCTCGCGGCAGCCCCATGCACCGGCAGCCCGCGCGTTGGGGCATCAGCCAGATCCTGCCCTTTGGCGTCGACACCGACCTGTCGCTCTACGACGACTTCCGCTGCGGCGATTCCCACCCGCGCCTGGAGGCCCGCCGTTGGCTGGGCCGGCGCTTCTTCAAGAGCGCGGCCGTGCGAGCCATCCAGGGTGACCTTCGCAGTCCCTTCAAGGCCAACCACGCCTGCTTCCTGGACTGACCGCGTCAGTCCTCCAGCAACGCCAGCAGCGGCCCCAGGTGGGGCCGATAGGGCGCTGCCCGCCCCACCGAGCGGCCGTGCAAGGGCTCCTGCACCTCGGCCCGCGAGGCCGTGGCCACCACGCGCCCGCTCTGGTGGAAGCGCAGGCATTCCTGTTCCCAGGGCAGATCCAGAAAGTCCAGCAGGCGCCGGATCTGGGTCTCGGGCTCGGCCACCAGCTCCTCGTAGCGCAGGTCCAGCCAGCGCAGGGGCAGCACCTGGCGCCAGTGATCCGTCAGCTCCGCGAAAGCCCGGTAGAAGAGGCCCAGTCCCTGCAGGCTGGCGGTGTAGGGCAGCCCGGCGCCGAAGGCCTGCCGGAAGCAGGACCAGCAGCAGTCCGCCGGATCGCGCAGGCAGCAGATCACCCGCGCTCGGGGCAGCATCAGGGCGGTCAGGCCCAGGTGCAGGAAGTTGTGGGGCATCTTGTCCGTCACGCGCTGGGCCTGGGGCCCGATGCTGCGCAGCGTGCCCAGGTAGCGCTGGGCCAAGGCGTCCAGCCGCTGGCCGGTGATGGGCCCGGTGTAGGCCTCGGCTGCCAGGTCGCGCAGGGCCTCCAGCTCGCCGCCTCCGGCCACAGCGGGATGGGCGGCCAAGATCTGTTCCAGCAGGCTGGTGCCGCTGCGTGGCATGCCCACGATCAGCACCGGTAGCTGGGAGTCGCTGCTGCCGCGCTGGAATCCCGCCATGCGCTGGGCCGAGAACTGGGCGGCCAGAGCTCGTAGCTGACGGCGGTGGGCCGGGCCGTCGAAGCTCAGGCCCCGCAGGGCATTGGCGCGGGCAAAGGCCTGAAAGGCCTCGTCCACGCGCCCCAGGTCGTCCAGCGCGTCGCCCAGGGCGTGCAGCAGGATGGCGCGCTCGTGGTCGCCGCCGACCCGCGCCAGGGCCTGACGCAACACGGGTAGGGCGTCTGCCGAGGCGCCGCGCCGGCGGCAGACGCGCGCCCAGGCCGTGGCCGCGGCGGTATTGGGCTGGTCCAGCCGCGGGGCCAGCAGAGCGTGGGCCTGCTCGGTCTCCCTCCGCGACTCCATGACCAGCGCCAGGCCCACGGCCCCGTCCCGCTGCTGGGGCGCCAGGTCCATGGCGGCCCGGAACTGGGCCTCGGCCTCTTCAAGGCGTGCCTCGCGCAAGAGCGCATGACCGAGCTTGACACGCGCCATGGGATCGCCGGGCTCCAGCTGCACGGCCTGCCGGTAGCAGGCCTCGGGCTCCCGCCGCACGCCCTCCCGCGTCAGGGCCATGCCCAGCTCGAGGTGGGCCTCGGTGCTGCGGGGCAGCAGGGCCGCGGCGCGCCGCAGCACCTGGCTGGCGGTCTTGTGCTCCCCCAGGCGCGCCAGCAAGCGCCCTGCCTCCAGCCACAGCGGGCCATCCTCGGGGGCGGCTTGCATGCCCTGCAAGAGGGCATTCAGCGCGCCGGACTTGTCTTCGGCGGCCAAGGCCTGGCGGGCGCGTTGCAGGGGAGAGGACATGGGGACGGCTCCGCTGGCCGGGTTCGGCAGCGTAGCACGCTTTCCCCTTCGCGCGATCCCTACTCCAGCCTCCCCACCGGCCCTGTCAGCTTGCGGGCGATACGCAGCAGAACCACCGCCGCGATGATGGCCAGGCCGAGAACCAGCCCATGCCAGATGCCGTGCGCCCCCTGCCCGCCCCGTAGGGCTAGCCAACCGCCGATGGGCAGACCAAGCACCCAGAAACCCAGCACGCTGGCCAGGGCCGGAAAGCGCGTATCGCCCAGCCCGCGCAGCACGGCCAGGCCCACCACCTGCAGGGCGTCGAAGAGCTGGAAGGCCGCGGCCAGGGGCAGCAGGGCCACGGCCAGCCCCCAGACGGCGGGATCGGTCGTGTAGATGGAGGCCAGGGGGCCGGGGAAGAGGGTGTAGAGGCTGGCCGTGCCGCAAGCCACCGCGGCCGCCACGGCCAGTCCCACCAGCACCGCACGCTTCAAGCCGGGCCCATCGGCGCGGCCCACGGCGCTGCCCACGCGCACCACCACGGCGCTGGAGAGCCCCAGGGGGATCATATAGACCACCGCCGCCAGGTTGAGCGCCACCTGGTGGCCGGCCACCACGGTGGCGCCCAGCCAGCCGGCCATCAGCGATGAGGCTACGAAGCCCCAGCCCTCCAGGCCGTACTGCATGCCCAGGGGCAGTCCCACCCGCAGGAAGCGCAGCAGCGCCGCGGGCTTCAGCACCTCGGCCAGTCGCCAGCGCCCCTGGCCGCGCAGCAGATCGCCCCGCAGCACTGCGCCCAGCAGCACAAGGGCCATGAAGGCGTCGCAGACCGCGGTGGACAGGCCCACCCCGGCCACCCCCAACGCGGGCAGGCCCCAAAGGCCGTGGATGAAGGCGTGGTTGCCCAGGGCGTTGACGCCATTGGCCAGCAAGGCCACGGTCACCGGCAGCAGCACGCGCCCCTGGGCCTGCAGCACCTGGCGCGCCGCCACGTAGAGCATGCGAAAGAAGATGCCCGGGCAGACCGCCCGTAGGTAGATCTCGGCCGTGGGGATCAGCTCCGGCGGCTGGCCCAGCAGCCGCAGCGCCGGTTCGCTGGCAAATGCGAAGACCAGCACGGCTGGTACGGCGACCGCCGCGCCCAGGAAGAGCCCCCGTAGCAGCCAGAGCCCGCAGCGCCGCCTCTCCCCCGCTCCGAAGGCCTGCGCCACGAAGGGATCCAGGGCCATCAGCACGCCCTGGGCGACGACGATCACGCAGTAGAAGAAGGTGCTGGCGATGGCCAGCGCCGCCATGGGCTCGGCCCCCAGCCGTCCGGCCATGGCCAGATCCACCACGTTGAGGGTCATCAAGGCCACCTGGCCCACCACCAGCGGTCCGGCCAGCCGGGCGAGGGAGCGCAGCTCGAGCAGCGAAGAGCGCATGGCGCACTCCTATCCGCGGTGGACGCCCGGGCCCCGTCCCCGGGCATGATCGTCGCGGGACGTCACGGTATATCATCAGTCCCAGCAGACGAAGGCACGCATGCTGCGGAGCGAAGGACACCCATGGACACCTCCCCCTGCGACATCCCCCTGCGATCAGATTTCCCCCCTTCCGCCGTCATCGGTGGCGGAAACCTCGGATTGGCCTCGGCGGCCTGGCTGGCCGCGCGCGGTGCCTCCGTCAGCCTCTACATCCGGGGCAGCGAGCGCGGGCGCCGAAAGCTGGCCTCCCTGGCGGAGCGAGGCGCGCTGCCCTTCACGCCCATGGACGCTGCACCGCGCGAGGTGCGCCTGGATCTGGCCAGCGAGCGCGTGGAAGAGGTGCTGGCGGGCCGCCGCCTGGTGTTCGTGACCACGCCCGCGGATGGGCATCCGGAGGTGGCCAGGCATATGGCTGGTTGCCTCGAGCCCGGCACCCACCTGGTGCTGCACCCGGGCCAGACGCACGGCGCGCTGGCCTTCCGCAAGGCGCTGCTGGACGCCGGTGTCGAGCGCGAGATCCTGCGCAGCGTCAGCATCTCCGAGCTGTTCATCTCCATCTTCACCACCCGCTCCACGGTGGACGACGTCCGCTACTCGGCGCTCAAGCACTTCATGGCTTTTTCCAGCTTTCCCGCCCGGGCGACGGGCGAGGTGCTGTCCCTGGTGGAGGAGATCTTCCCCACCACGCGCTTTCGAGCCTTCGATGACTGCCTGGCCATGGCCTTCCACCCCATCGCCACCGGGCCCCACACCCTGATCACCCTGACGCGCCTGGGGGACCTGGCCGACGGACGCAGCTACGTCTACTACCTCGAGGGCGTCAACGCCCAGAACACCAAGCTGATGCGCCGCTTCGACGACGAGCGCTGCGCCATCGCCCGCGCATGGGGCTACCAGCCCCTGGACCTGCTCACCTGCATGCAGCGCATGTACGACCTGGACTACGACCTGGAGCGCATGTACACCGCCAATCCGGCCTACGAGGGCTACGGCTCCCCCACCTCGCTGCACACGCGCTACTTCACCGAGGAGATGCCCTGCGGCGTCAAGCCCCTGCTGGACCTGGCGGCCAAGGCCGGCGTGGAGACCCCTATGATCCGGGCCGTGGAGACCATGCTGGACGTGCTCTACGAGGACATGCCCTACGACTTCGACGCCCAGGCCCGCACCTTGGAGAGCCTAGGGCTGGACGGGCTGTCGCTGGAGGAGCTGAAGCGGCTGGCGCAGACAGGTGAGGAGCCGCGCAGCTAGAACAACCCCAGCTGTCGCGCCCCGCCCGGCCGGGGCAGCGCCTCTGCCAGCGCGCGTATGGCGGGCAGGGTCGAGAGCTGGACGCCCTGCAGCTCGCAGATGCGGCCGCTCTGCACGTCTTCTCGGAACTCGTGTTCCAGCTGGCGATAGTCGAAGCCGCGGCGCCTGCCGCGCCGGCCGAGCGCGCCGTGGGCCCAGCGCTGGATGGCCCAGCCAGCCTTGGCCAGGGGCGGGTGGGCCTGGCCGGCCAGGCGCAGGGCGAGCTCACGGTGCTCCAGCAGCACGGCCACCTCGGTGTACTGGGGTACCAGACCCGTGAACAGGCGCTGCGGCATCCTGGCGCTCAGCCCGTGGCGCTCCAGCGCCGCGGCGAAGCGCCCGTTGACGCGCTGATAGTAGCGCCCCTCTGCGCTGCCGGAGCGCAGGGCGCGGCTGAAGAGCCGCTCGTAGCCCTCCAGCAGCTGGGGGTAGTGGGTCTCGACGGCCTCCAGGCAGGTGTCTTTCTGGATGCCCGGGCGCAGGGTCAGACCTGAAAAGGGCAGGAAATCCACGCCGCAGGCGGCGGCCTGCGCCACCAGCGCGTCGATGGCCTGCGGCTGGTCCGAGATGCCCGGCAGCACGGGCATGGCCATGAGGCTGGTGCCCAGGCCTCGCCGACGGGCCTCGCGCAGCAGGCGCCAGCGCTCCTCCAGGGGCGCGGCCCCGGGCTCGAAGCGGACGCGCACGTCCTCGTCCGTGGTCTGGATGCTGAAGGAGAGCACGGCCCGGGCGCGTTCGTGGATGGACTGCAGCAGGTCCAGGTCGCGCTCCACCAGGACCGACTTGGTGAGCACGTGCACGGGCAGGCCCAGTTCCAGCACCAGCTCCAGGACGCCGCGGGCCAGGCCGTAGCGCGCTTCCACGGGCTGGTAGGCATCGGTCACGCCTCCGCCCAGGAAGACGAAGCCCGGTTCCTTTCGGCGCTCCAGCTCTTGGCGCAGCAAAGACAGGGCGTTGCGCTTGATCGAGATGTTGCGCGTGAAATCGCCCTGCACATGGTACTTCTCGGCCCTTCCGTCGCAGTACAGGCAGCCGTGCTGGCAGCCGCGATACAGGTTCATGCCCCAGCGCCCCAGGAACCAGGGATCGCAGATGCCGTGCACCCGGGTGATGGAGCGCGCCTCGGTCTCCTGCCAGGTCACCCCGGGTGGCGGCTCAGGGGGTGGGGGGCGCATCGGGCGCCTCCTCCCCGGGCTTGCGCTCCACGTGTCGCCAGTAGCCCTGCTCCTTCAGCTTGCGCCGCAGGGCTGGGTTGGCCTTGCCGCCTTCCTCCCCGGATATGCCGCTCTTGGCCAGGCGCTCGCGGTGGAACTCTTCGAGCCAGGTCTGTAGCTCGGAGGCTTCGGAGGGCGGGTCCTTGCGGAGCAGGTTGCGCCGCTCCTGCGGGTCCTGGGATAGGTCGAAGAGCAAGTAGCCAGGTTCGCTTTGACGGCCGCCGCGCCGCCGCCCGCCAGGCTCGAAGCGCAGCAGCTTGTGCTGGCGCCAGCGCAGCGCCATGTCGCGCCGGTTGTTGAGGCTGAAGATGCGGGATTCCTGGCACTTGCCGTCGGCCAGGCCCAGCAAGGGCAGCAGGGACTGCCCCATCATCTGGCTGTCGACGGCGACGCCGGCGCGGGCCAGGATGGTGGGGGCCAGATCCAGCAGCTGGACGCTGCGCGCCACGCGGCGGCCGGGGTCGGGCGCCGAAGGATCCACCCACAGCAGCGGTATACGCAGATCGGGCTCGTGCAGGCTGCCGTGCTCGAAGCGGCCGTGTTCTCCCAGCTGGTGCCCATGGGGCGAGGCCAGCACGATCACGGTGCGCTGCGCCAGACCCCCGCGCTGCAGGGCCTCCAACACCGGGCCCAGGCTGCGGTCGTAGGCGGCCACCGTCTGGTCGTAGGCGGCGCTCACCAGGCGAACCAGGTCGCTCTCTCCGCTGGCGCGCAGCGCCCGGGCCAGCTCCCCCATGGCCAGCTCGTCGCCCTCGGACGAGGTGGCGCGCTGGGAGCGCAGCTGGGCCAACAGGGCCTCGTGCTGGGCCAGCTCGGCGGGCAGCTGGGCGAACTGCAGGTCCACGTCGTGCACGAAGGCCAGGAAGGGCTCGGGCGGTCCAGCGGCCAGCCAGCTGCTCAGGTCCGGCGCCACGCCGGGCACGGTGCTGGTGCCTTCTTTGTCGACCGCTTTTTCACCGATCACGGCCTGGAATTCGCCGGTGAACTCGTTGGCCAGGACCTGGCTGTTGGATCCCAGGAAGCCGAAGCTCTGGTAGTCGTAGAGGGAGAGGATGGCCGGGAAGCTGCGGGCTCCGGGCTCCATCCAGCCCAGCATGCTGTGATCAGCCTCCGGCAGGACGGGGTAGCGACCGGTGAGCGTGGCGGCCAGGGCGGGCATGGTCCAGCCTGCCTGGCTGACGGCATGTTCGAAGTGGCCGCCGCGCTGCGCCAGGCTCGCCATATTGGGTGCCAGCCACTCGCCGTCGCGCTTGGCCAACACCCGGTCGGCCCGCAGGGAGTCGGGGAAGAGCACCAGGAAGTTGGGCCTCTCCACCAGCGGCGGCGGTTCGTGGCAGCCGAGCGCCAGCAGGCAGACCAGCGCAATCAGGGCGAGAATGCTCCGGCGGCCGCTCATGGCGCCCCCGGCCGGCCCAGGGGAGAGCGTCCCGAGGCGCCTGTGGGCAGGCTGGGCGCCAGCGCGGGGCCCCGGGGCCGCTGTTGGTGGGGTGGGGGCAGGTTGCGGCAGCTGTCGCGCCATTGGGGCAGCAAGCTCTCGGGTGCAGGCAGCAGGTAGAGCTCCAGCGCCTGCTCCGAGGAGGCCGGCGCCAGCACCTGCTGCAGGTTGTCGCCGACCTGCGCCACCTGGTCCCGGGCGTAGGCCGCGATGTGGTCGGGGCTGCCCCCGAAGAGCGGGGCCTGTTGGACCAGGTCGCTGCTCAGGGCCACGGCGCCAACGCCCTCGGCTGCCAGCAGGGCCAGGCGACAGCGCATCTCCTGGCTGGACACCGGGCTCAGCAGCCAGCGGTTGTTGACCTGCGTGACCATGGGCCGCTGGTGGGCGGCGATCTGGGCCCAGCGCTGATAGCGCGTGCCCTCGTTGTCGTGGGGATCGTAGGTGGTGGGCCAGGGCAGGTGCAGCAGGGCAGGGCGCTCCGGAGGCAGGTCGAGCTGGGACAGGCCCGCCGGATAGGGGGCAGGCGAAGAGCGGATCGGGGCCAATCCCGGGGAACAGAGCAGGCGCTCCCCGACGCAGGCGGCGCAGAGCAGGGCTACCAGGCCCAGGCGGGCCGCCGGGCGCCGGGCCAGGCGCCGCGCCAGCACTGCGGTGCCCCCGCCCGCCAAGACGGCCACTACCATGAAGCAAAGCGTGGCGAAGCGGTAGGGGTGGTTGATGCGGGACAAGAAGGGGACGAAGTGGGCCAGCAGGCCGTGGGGCATGGGCACGGGGCGCTGCTCGCCCCAGAGCACCAGCTGGCGTTCCAGCTTCAGGTAGGTGCCCAGGGAGAGCACCAGCGCCAGCAGGCCAATGGCCAGCAGCAGGCGCCGATGGGGCGGTCGGGCGCCCAGGTAGCCGATGACGGCCAGCGCAAGGGCCAGCAGGCCCAGGTAGGGCGTGCCCTCGATGAACTGCTCCTGCACGGCCCCCAGGCGGGTGGGAGAGAGGGGGTTGAACAGCGCGGACAGGTCGATGCTGGAGTCCAGCACGAAGCGGGGAGAGACGCGGCCCAGGTCGGCCAGCGAGGTGATGGCGTCCGACGTGTGCTCCGTGAATCCCACGCGCGAGGCGCGCACGCCCAGCAGGGCCCGCGGGCCGTAGACCAGGGCCAGGCCGGCGCCGAAGCCGCAGCCGTAGAGCGCCCAGCGCTTGCGCTGCGCCCAGAATTGGCGGCCCTGCAGCAGCAGCCCGCAGAAGAGCAACCCGGCCACCATGGCGTTGAAGAACAGGTAGTAGTGGTTGAACCAGCCCACCAGGCCCAGGGCGGCTCCGGCAGCCAGGCCGGCGACCGGGTGGGCCCGCAGGCTGGCCAGCGCCACGGCCAGGAAGGCGGGCAGCAGCCAGAGCGTGGCCACGTCGTCCTCGCCCCACTGCAGGGCGAAGAGCAGGGGATCCATGCACAGGTAGAGCAGACCCGCCACCGTGGCCGCGGCGCGCTGGCGCAAGAGCAGCCAGGCCAGGGCGTAGGCCGCCAGGCCCGCTGCGCAGGTCATGCCGAGGTTGTGCAGGTTGTAGGCCGGCACTGGGCCGAGGGCGGCGGTCAGGGGCGAGGCCAGGATGGGATTGCCGATGTCGGCGTAGCCCTGCAGTCCGGTGAAGAACTCGAAGCCGTCCGGGAAGCCGTAGAGCTGGCTGGTCTTGCTGGGTGGCCAGCTCCAGAAGGCCTTCTGGGTGAGGAAGTAGAGCCAGGAGCTGTCGATGGGGTGCATGCGGTTGTTGCCCAGCGGCCGCTGCCAGAAGTGCGGCAGGCTGGGTGCCAGCACCAACAACGCTGCGCTGAACAGGATCAGCGACGGGGCCAGGTGATGGCGCAGGCTTTGCTTCAGGTTCGTCAAGGCTTGGACGGGGAGAGGGGGAAGGTCCAGCCTATCACCGGGGCCCCGGGTCCGGAGCGGGGTGGCCTTTGGCCGACTTGGTGCCGAGATGACGCCCGCTCCGATGCGAACCGGGATGGCCTGCTTGTTGCGACTCGGCACCATCTCCACCTATATACAGGCCATGCCTCGCGCCCACTTGATCTTGGTGGCTTCCCTCTTGCTGGCCTGCCGGCGACCGATGGAGGACAGCTCCGACTCCGGCGACTCACCGCGGGGCGATTCCCGTGACTCGTGGATCGACACCTCCGACGGCGACGCCGACACCGACAGCGATGCCGACACGGACACCGACACGGATGCCGATGCGGACACGGACACCGGGCCCTACTCTCCCGATGAGTGCGAGGTGGTGGAGGCCAGCCTGGGCATGGCCTTCATCCCGAACGGCAGCTTTGTCATGGGCAGTTCCGTCAGCGAGCCGGGGCACGAGCCGGAGGAAAACCAGATCGCGGTCACGCTCACCCATGACTTCATGATCGGCACTACCGAGGTCACCTTGGGACAGTTCAGGGCCTGCATGGGCTACGAGCCCAAGAGCGACCGCCCCAACAAGTGCTCCGACTTCTGCCCCGTCGAGACCGTGACCTGGTACGAGGCGGCCTACTTCACCAACATGCTCTCACAGGCCGCGGGTCTGCCCGACTGCTACAAGTGCACCTGGGAGAAGCGCAAGGGTGTGAAGGCCCTGGGTTGCGAGTCGCCGCCCGATCCCTATTTTTGCGAGGGTTACCGCCTGCCGACCTCGGCCGAGTGGGAGTACGCTGCCCGCGCGGGCGTCCAAGCCGCCTACGTCTCGGGCGGGAACCTGGCCGACATCGGGGACATCAACAACTGCGGCGACAAGATCGTCCTGACCAACGGCACGGTCCTGGGCGACTACAGCTGGTACTGCGGCAACAACTACACCAACCCCACCGAGGTGCGGCAGCTCGCGCCCAACAGCTGGGGCCTGTACGACGTGCAGGGCAATGTGTGGGAGTGGACCAACGACTGGAGCTGGCCCTACGAGAAGGACGTGATCGATCCTGCCGGGCCCACCACAGGCTCGGTCCGCATCCGTCGCGGCGGCTCGTTCTGGAGCAATGCCGATCGCATGCGTCTGGCCCTGCACGTGGAGCTGTCACCGTGGATAGCCAACTACAACATCGGCTTCCGCGTCGTGCGCGGCACCGTGCCCGAGTGAATCGAGCCCTGATGCTCGAGGGATCGTCGGTCCTGCGCTTCGTCCTGCTGTCGGTCTCGCTCCTCTCGCTGGGCTGCCGCGGGTCAGCCGATCGGGACTCCCAGGTGCCCAAAGACTCGTCCACCGACCCCTGGATCCCCTACGACAGCGGCCCCGGGGACAGTTCGCCGGACGGGCACGATAGCCAGCCGGACACCGACGAGCCGCCGGACACGGATGGTCCTGCGCCCGAGTGGTTCGAAGATTGCTCGCTCGTCGAGAAACGGCTCGCGCTGGTGCACATCCAATCTGGCGTGTTCTTCATGGGCAGCTCTGCCATGGAGCCTGGGCACGATCCGGACGAGCAACAGATCGCGGTCACCCTCACGCGGGACTTCCGGATCGGTGCCACCGAGGTCACCCAGGGCGAGTGGGTGGCCTGCATGGGCTACGAGCCCAAGAGCGACCGCCCCAACAAGTGCTCTGCGAACTGCCCGGTGGAGACGGTGAACTGGTACGAGGCGGCCCACTTCGCCAACAGGCTCTCGGAGGTGGCTGGCCTGGAAAACTGCTACGAGTGCGCCTACGGAAAACGCGGGCATCCCGCGGGCATCCAGTGCGAGTCCGCCATGAGCCCCTACGAGTGCGATGGCTATCGCTTGGCCACGTCCGCCGAGTGGGAGTACGCGGCGCGGGCTGGCAGGACTGCGGCCTACACGGCCGGTGGCGACCTGGTGGACGTGGGGGATCTCAACAACTGCGGCGAAGAGGTCGTCCTGGACAACGGCGCCATCCTGGGCGACTTCGCCTGGTACTGCGGCAACAACAACGCCAACCCCGTCGAGGTGCGCCAGCTCGAGCCCAATCCCTGGGGCTTGTACGACATGCAGGGCAATGTCTGGGAGTGGACCAACGATCTGGCCTGGGGCTACAAGGGGGCTGTGACAGATCCGGTCGGCGCGGACTCGGGCACCGACCGCATCCGCCGCGGCGGCTCCTTCTGGAGCAATCCCGACCGCCTACGCCTGGCGCTGCACGTGGAGCTGGCGCAGTGGATCAGTAACTACAACCTCGGCTTCCGCATCGCGCGCAGCTTCACGGAGCTCGGCGACTAGGCGACGCCGCCGCTCGTCGAGCCCACAGGGCGCAGCCCGCGGCGGACAGGACGAAGAGCCCGAGGAAGAGTGCCGTCAGGCCTGCGCCGGGCGCGCGGTAGCGGAAGACCAGGCTGTGCTGGCCGCTGCCGACCTGCGCGGCCAGCCATCCCTGGGCCTCGCTCAGGGCAGCGGGCTCGCCGTCCAGCGTGACCTGCCACCCGCTGCGCGCGGCCTGGCCCACCCGCACGGTGACCGGGCCCTGGGCGCTCAGCTGCGCCTCGATACGGCGGGCCTGGAAGCGCGTGGCGAGCAGCTGGCCCGGGCCCTGCATCTGGACCAGGTTCGCCCCCGCCAGTGGGGCTGGCGCGGCGAATCCGAGCGCATCCCGGCAGGCTGGGCAGCCGCGGTTGGCCGCCAGGGCGCGGTAACCCCAGCGGGCCGTTGGATCCTGGGCGAAGGGCGCCTTGGCGGCGGCCACCGCGGGCAAGGGGCGGGCCGCGCTGCGCAGGGCGGCGAAGCGCGCTTGCTCTGCGGGCAGGGCCTGGCCCAGCTGCCAGAGGGCGGCGCCCAGCAGGAGGACGCCCAGCGCATGGCCGAGGAGCGGCCGCAAGCCGTGCAGACGCTCGTGCAGCCACTGAGCGCCCAGAGCCGCTGTCAGGCACAGCAGCGGGGCGTAGACCAGGGCGAAGCGTTCCGGATAGCGCAGCGGAGCCAGGCCAGGCAGGCCGCGCAGCAGGTCGAAGAGGTTGAGGGGCAGGTTCTCGGCCATGGAGAGCGCCAGGCTGAGCACGACGCAGGCCAGCAGCGCCAGGCGCGCAGCGCGTCTTTTCCGGGGATCCAACAGGGCTGCCAGGCCCGGGATCAGCAGCAGTGCCGGCAGCCAGCCGTGGAAGCTGGGTTGGGCCTCGTGGGCTCCGGCGGGCTGCAGCCGGCCGGCCCAGATCAGGGGCAGCTGCGTCAGGCCGTAGCGACCGCGCGCCGATCCGTCCACAGCCTCGAGCAGCCTGGGAACCGGAGAGTCCAGGGCGACCAGGGGGATCCAGCGGGCCAGGGCCGCCAGGCCGGCCACGGCGCCCAGGGCCAGCAGGGCCGGCAGCCAGCCGCGAGGATCGCGGACGGCGCCAACCAGGACCAGGGCCGAGCAGCTGCACAGGCCCAGGAAGAAGACGTAGTGGCCCCCCAGGAGCAGGCCCAGGCCCAGCAGGGCCCCGGCGCCGCCGGCTCGCCAGGGGCTGCCGCGCGAGCCGAGGACGAGCCACCAGGCCCAGGGCAGGTAGGCCAGGGATTGGAACATGACGTGGCCAGCGGCCAAGCGGGCGCTCCAGACCGAGCAGCCGGCGAAGAGCAGCGCCGCCAGCAGCGGGAAGGGGCCGCGCAGTCCGAGCCGCCGTCCCAGCAGGATCAGGCCCAGCCAACCCAGGGCCAGGTGCAGCAGCAGCAAGAGCTTCAAGCCGCGCTCGGCGCCCAGCCAGAGCACCAGGGCGAAGCCGGGGTGCAGGCCGGGGAACTCCGGGTTGGCCAACAGGGGCGTGCCCCCGGCCGTGTAGGGATTCCAGGTGGGCCACTGGCCGTAGTCCAGCAGCACGCGGCGCGTGGCGGCGTAGAGGGAGAGCTGCCAGTCCCAGTCGCCCCCCGGGCCGTGCAGAACAGGGGCTGCGAAGCCAGCTCCCCAGAAACCGGTCATCGAGCAGGCCAGCAGCAGCAGGGCGCCCAACAGGGCCGCGTCGAGCAGCAGGGCGTGCGCGGGTGCAGCTGTGGACGACCGCTGCATGACGCTGACCTGGGAGGGGCGGGTCAGGTTAGCACGGGTCCGGGCGGTGGGAACGCTACTTCAGCGTGGCCACCAGCGAGACCAGCGTGGTCTGGTCCAGCTTGCGGTAGCCCTCGACGGGCACATTGTCGAAGGTCAGGCTGTTGCTGAGCTTCAGGCTGAAGACGTTGGACAGGCGGGCGCTGATGGAGGCCGTGTTCAGCAGGCGCATATCCGCTGGGTCCAGGACGTTTTCGTAGAGCTCCACCTCGTCGGCGAAGACCAGGTTCTCGTGGAAGCGATGCTCTATGCCCAGCATCAAGCGGACGGCGTAGATGTTGGCCTGGTCGGGGCTGATGCCCGCCACGTAGAACTCGTGGGCCACGTCGGCGCCCAGCTCGGCCTTCAGATCCGTGGTGTCGTTCTCCACGAGGATGCGGGAGTAGCCCAGCTGCTCGTGCACGCGCAGGTCGTAGCCGGCGTAGCGGTCGCCCAGGGCGCCCACCAGCAGGTACAGGCTGCCCTTCTCGGTGAGGAAGCGGTCGTAGCGGCCCTCGCCCCAGAACTTGCGGGCGATCTCCACCTTGCCGGCGCTGCGCTCCTCGTCGCTGAGCAGGCCGTCTTCGTCGGCGTCCAGCACGCCCTTGCCGATGTTCACCCCGCCCTGCAGGGCGACCTGGTTGCGGCCGGAGCGATGGGAACCGTTGAGCAGGCCGTTCAAGGTGTAGTAGTCCACGTTGCCCGTGGCCAGGGCCCCGCCCAGCTCCACGGAGAGCTCGGTCTCGGGCGTGTCGAACTTCTGGCCCGGCTCGGCGTGCTCCTGGAAAGCGGGATCTTCTGCCAGGGCCAGGGGGGCAAACAGCAGTGCGGCGAGCATGGAGCACCTCTCGGAATGGGGGACGTCGCGCAGATAGCCTATGCAGGGCTGGCGGCGCGACAAGCCGCCTGAAAGCGCGGCGCAAGATCGGAAGACAGGCCTGCCCCCGCGCTCAGGCCATGCGGGCGTAGCGGCTGTATCCGCCCCTTGTGGGGCCCACCTCGGGCTTGAGCCAGAGCACACGACGCGGCGGCACCTGCAGGCAGAGCGTGCCGGCGTGCACCGTGCCCTGGCGGCGCGAGAGCAGGTCCCTCATCACGGTGGTGTTCTGCAGGCGGCCGTCGCGCAGCTGCAGCAGCTCGTCCAGCTTGCGATCCTGGGGATTGGCCAGCACGAGCACCGTATCGGCCGCCCGGTGGGTGGTGCGCAAGAAGGCCAGGCAGTGCCGCGACTCCAGGGGTACGAAATCCCCGTGCCGCAGCGCGGCTTGCCGCCGGCGCAGGCCCAGCAGCTCCTTGTGCAGCGCCCAGGCGGTGCCGCTGGGGGCTTCCCAGCGCATGGGGGCGCGGTTCTCGGGATCGTCGCCCCCGCCCATGCCGCGCTCGCTGCCGTAGTACAGGCAGGGCGCGCCCGGCAGGCTGAGCTGCAGCGCGCGGGCCATGCGGCGCTGCCAGGCGCGAGGCAGCACGGCCGGCAGGCGCCGCGTGTCGTGGTTGTCCAGCACCAGCCAGCTGCGCAGCAGGGGCTCGATGCCGCAGTCCTGCACCATGCTCGCCCACATGCGGCCCACGCTGGGCCCGTCCAGGCGCCCCTGGACCATGGCCAGCAGCAGCTCGCGGGCGTGCAGGTTCAGCAAGCCGTCCACGGCGGGGAACCAGGAGGCGGGGTAGTTCCAGATCTCGCCTGCCACCAGTGCGTCTGGGCGCTGGGCGTGGGCCGCGCGGGTCATCCGTTCCAGCAGCTGGTGGCCGAGCTCGAAGGCCACGTCCAGGCGCCAGCCGTCGGCCTCGCCGCGGGCCAGGTAGCTGCCCATGACCGACTCGGGGCCCTGGAAGAGCCATTGCTGGACCGCGGGGCGCTCAAGGTTCAGGGCCGGCAGGTTGGGGACATCCGCCCAAGCGCGGTAGCCCAACGGCAGCGCGGATTCGAAGAAGAAGCGCTGGCGCTCGGGGCTGTCGGGATCGCAGAGCGCCTCCTGAAAAGCGGGCGAGCCCCTTCCCATGTGGTTGAAGACCCCGTCCAGCACCAGGCGCATGTCCCTGCGGTGCAGTTCGTCCGCCAGCGCCTTCAGCTCCTCACGCGATCCGTAGACCGGGTCCACCTGGTGGTAGTCCCAGGTGTCGTAGCCGTGGTTGGTCAAGGCGCGGAAGATGGGGTTCAGGTAGAGCACCTCGGCGCCCAGATCCTGGACGTAGTCGAGCTTGCCACGCAAGCTGGCCAGGTCGCCGCCCCAGAACTCCAGCTCGTGGCTCCAGACGCCCAGCTCCGGCAGGTAGCGTCCGCGGCGTGGCTGGCTGTCCCAGGGGCGCAGGCGGCGAGGAGGGGCGTAGAGCTGGCGCTTGGCCTCCAGATCCCGCGAGGGGGCGAAGCGGTCCAGGAAGACCTGGTAGACCACGGAGCCGCTCCGCCAGTCGGCGGCGCGGGCGGCCATGGCCTGGGCGGTGGGGAAGGGCATGGAGCGCTCGAGCGGAGGGGGAGAGGCCCGGCTATCCCGGACAGGGTGGGCTCGTTAGTTCCCCACCGGAGGTGAAGCATGAAGATCGATCCCGAGCTCGCCCTGCAGCTGGAACCTGGTGGCGCCCTGGAGGTCTTTCGCGAGCGCCTGCAGCAGCCGGGCTACCAACACCTGCTGGCGGACTGCGACCAGGCCCGGCGCCGCGCCTCGTGCAGGCTGCTGGAGGAACTGGCAGCCCTCTTCCTGCGCTACGGCTTCCAGGCTGCGGCCGCTGGGGACGGCGTGATCTTCGGCGACGGGCAGGTGAGCATCGCGGTCGAGGTGGCCCCGGACGGCTGGATCCAGGCCTGGACCGCCAGCGGAGAAGAGCGCCAGGAGCTGGACCTGGCGCGCTGGGCCAGGCGCAACCTCTTCTTCGATCCCCACCTGGCGCAGTGGCTGGGCCCGGTGGTCAAGACCGCCCAGTTGATGGGCCACGAAGCCGTCTACGAGACCGTGCGCAACCCGGCGGCGCCGGGCGCGCCGGTGGTGCGGCTCTCCGCCCTGGAGACCCTGGCCGAGCTGGTCTTCGGCAGCCTGCGGGAGGCGGGCAAGCTGCGGCGGGAGGGGGGGCGCCCGCCAATGGCGTAGAATCAGCTCATGCGACGGCACCTCCCCCTGCTGCTAGCCCTACTGCTCACCCCGCTGCTGGTGGCCTGGCCCTTGCCCCGGGTCTGGTCCGAGGCGCTGCTGACCGTGCCCGAGCGTGAGGCGGCCACCCACGTCTGGGGCCTGTGGGCGGCGCTGCAGGAGGGATCGCCGCTCCGTGTCCACTCGGACCTGCTGGGCTACCCAGAGGGCGTCTCGCTGGTCCTGGTGGACTCGGGGAACCTCCCCTTCTTCGCCCTGGGCTCCTGGGCTGGTCCCGCCGCGGGCTACAACACCGTGCTCTGGGGCGGGCTGCTGCTGGCGGGGGTGGCCGGTGCGCTGCTCGCCCGCCGCCTTGGGGGACCGGCCTGGCTGGGAGCCGTGTTCGCCATGGCGGCGCCTCCGATGCTCGCCGCCAGCGCGGAGGGAACCACCGAGGACTTCGGCGTAGGCTGGGTCCTGCTGCAGCTGGCTCTGCTGCTGCGCTTCCTCGATGCCGGCCGCGCCCGCGACGGCGTGCTGGCTGCGCTGGCGCTCGGCATGGCCTGGCACTGCGGACCCTACAACGGGATCTGGGCCTCCGGGATGGATCTGGCCATCGCCCTCGGGATCATCGCTCGGGGCTGGCCGGCGGAGCCCTCCGCTCCCCGCCGCCGCCGCCTGGCACTGGGCCGCGCTGCGCTCGTAGGCGGATCTGCGCTGCTGCTCTGCCTGCCCCTGGCCTGGACCATGCTCGGGGTGCGAGACCCGAGCCTGCCGGGTAGCATCAGCCGGCCCGAGCTTCCCCCCGCGGTCGAGAGACCATGGGCCTTTCGTGGGGGGCTGCGGCACGGCGCGGACCTGCTCGATCCCTGGCTCCCGCTCCCCCTCACCGGCGGGGAGGCGCCGATTTCCCACACCGCCTACGTGGGGCTGGTGGCGCTGGTGGTGGCCGTGATCGCCGTGGCGAGAAACCGGAGGCGCTGGCCCTGGCTGGCTGGAGCCGTCGCCTTCTCTCTGTTGTCCCTCGGACCCAGCCTCTTCCTCCACGGTCGCGCGCTCACCCTGGGCGGGCAGGCCTTGCCGGGCCCCGCAAGCCTGCTCATCAATGCATGCCCTCCCCTCGAGCTGCTGGCGCACTGGTATCGGGCCGGCGCGGTCGCGGCGCTGCTGCTCGTGCCGCTGGTGGCGAGCCAGGGTCGGGGCTGGCGGGGACCGGTGCTGGCCGCCCTGGTGCTGGCGGACTCCGTGCTGGCCGCACCACGGGCCTGGCCCCTGCCTGAGGCGGTGCCACCCAGCTCCCCCGCGCTTCGGCAGCTCGAGCCCGGTGCCCTGGTGGAGTTTCCGCGAACGAAGGGGCGATCTCGGACGCCCAGGGACTGGAAGTATCGGAATATCCTCGCCCAGGCGGACCATGGCCACCCCATCACGGACACCATGATGGAGCTCCCAATGGGTCCGGAGGCGAAACGGGCCAACGTGGTGGTGCAGCGCGTCGCCTCGGGCAACCCCATTTCCGCTTGGCAGCGCGAGGCGCTCCTCGCGCAGGGATTCCGGTGGGTCGTGCTGTATCCCGAGCTGCTGAGGCGCGGTGAGCGGGCGGCCTCGGCGTTCCAACGCTGCTTCGGCGCGCCCGTCGCGGAAGAGCCTCAACTGCGGGTCTATGACCTGGGCCAGCGAGGTCCGGGCTGCGAAGAGCCTGCGTCGCCCGGTGCTGGCTGAGTGCGCGTCGGGAGGCGCGCGCCCGGTTGCCCCATGGCCATGTATTCAAGAGTGGGCGCTCGCCAGGGCTCGCTCCCAGGGGCTAAGCATCCCTGCGCAGCCAGGCCTCCACCATGCGCATCAGGGGTGAGAGCGCGCCCTGGGCGCGCAGCGTGATGTAGTCGGGCAGCTCCCGGATGTGGCGCTTGAAGCGCAGCCGGCCGTGGGAGAGGTAGGCGACGTGGGTCACCCAATCGTCCAGGGCGTCCAGGATGTGGGTGGCGTACAGGATCGTGGCGCCCCTGGTCTCGGTCTCCTGGCGCAGGTAGGCCAGCAGATCCTGGCGGGCGATGACGTCCAGGTCGGTGGTCACCTCGTCCAGCAGCAGGACCTTGGGCCGCCGCAGCAGGGCCAGCAGGATCTGCACCCGCCGCCGCTGACCGTCGGAGACGAAGCGCATGCTCCAGTCCGGATCCACGCCCAGCAGGGCCACCAGGCGTTCTTGCAGGGCGGGATCGCGCTGGCGCTGGGCCTGCACCACGGAGCGCACCGAGACGTCCACGTCGAAGGGGAAGGCGCCGCCGATGAAGGCCACGTCGCGCACCAGGCTGGTGTCGTGGAAGGCCGAGCGGCCCAGCACGCGCACGGTCTGGGCGTCGATCATGTGCTGGCCGGCCACCAGGCGCAGCAGGGTGGTCTTGCCGGCGCCGTTGGCGCCCACCAGCAGGCAGCGCTCGCCGGGCTGCACGTCCAGGTCCACGCCGTGCAGGACCTGGGGCAGCTGCGGCTGGTAGCGGTAGCACAGCTGGCGCAGCTGGATGGCGGGGGTGGTCATGGGGCGGTCTCCTCGATGGGGGGCGCAGAGAGCTCGCCGCTCTTGAACTTGTCGATGTAGAACTCGATCATGTCTCGGGTGTCGGAATCGGCGACCTCTTCCAGCAGGCGTGGGTCGGCCACCACCAGCATGGCCGCCACGTAGCCGTACCAGTTGACCATCATCGAATCGATCTCATGGTAGAAGGGAGGCATTGGAACGGCCACGGTTTCGCAGACGCGGCTGGTCTGCGCGTAGAGCCCGAACATGGCCCGGCGCATGTCGCGGTCCCGCAGGTTCCAGGGCAGGGGATTCGCCTCTTGCGGCCATTTTGGGATTCCCTCGATGGGCGGCCCCATGGCCATGGACACCTTGTGCAGCTGCAGCGAGCGCTCGCCCCAGAGATGGGGCTGCAGCTCGCTTATCCCGATGGAGGCCGTGTCGGCCGTCACCTCCTCGATGCGCCGCCGGTACTCCAGGCGCCAGTTGTCGAGCCAGTTCTGCGCCTGGCGTACGCTGGGGATCTGCACCACCTGCTCACCGCTGCGCGTGTTCACGCTGGCCCCGTCGTAGAAGCTCAGGAAGGCCACCACCCGCTCGGGCTCCATCGGATCGTCCAGGACGATGTCGGTCCAGGTGCGACGGGCCTCGGACTTCAGCTGGTGGGCGGCGCAGCTGGTGCAGGTCAGGGCGAGCAGGGCCAGGAGGGAGGTTCTGGGGGACATGAGGCTCCTCTAGATCACAGTCCCATCCGGTATCACGCCGTGCTTGGGGATCACGACGATGCCATCCCGCAGATACCAACCATCGCCGTCGCAGTCGGGCTGGCCCTGCTGGGAGCGGATGGTGACCCCGCGGCCGATACGGGCGTTCTTGTCGATGATGGCGCGGTCGATGCGCGAATCGTGTCCGATGCCCAGGTTGGGCAGCCTGGCCTGCTTGTTCTCCTTCTTGGCGTCTTCGTCTTCGTAGAAATCGGCGCCCAGCATCACCACGCGCTTGAGGTAGGCGCCAGAGCGGACGACGCTGCGTTGACCGATGACGCAGCCGTCCAGCATGGCGTCGTAGAGCCTGCAGCCGCTGGCGATGACGGCCTTGCGGATGCTGCAGCCGTCGAGGTGGGAGGCGGGCAGGTAGCGCGGATGCGTGTAGATGGGGCGGTTGGGATCGTAGAAGCTGAAGGAGGGTTGCTCGTTGGTGAGGGACAGGTTGGCCTTGTAGAAAGAGCCGATGGTGCCGATGTCTTCCCAGTAGCCCTCGAAGCGCCAGCCGTGGACCCGCATGCTCTGCAGGGCAGCCGGGATGATGTCGCCACCGAAGTCCTGCCCCTGGACCGCGTCCAGCAGCTTCTCCAGCGCTTCGGTCTTGAAGAGGTAGATGCCCATGGAGGCCAGGAAGGGCTTGCGGGAGCCGGGATCGCTCTGCAGGCCGTCCTGCTCCTCGGCTTCGGGTTTCTCCTTGAAATCCGCGATGCGATCCTGGTCGTCCAGCTTCAGGATGCCGAAGCGCGGTGCCTCCTCGGCCCTGACTGGCATCACGGCCACGCTGACGTCGGCGTCGCTCTCCACGTGAGCGGCCTGGAAGCGGGCGTAGTTCATGCGGTAGAGGTGGTCGCCGGCCAGGATCAGCACGTTTCTGGGATTGCGCACCTTGAAGCGCGTCATGTGGTGGCGCACGGCGTCGGCCGTGCCCTGGTACCACTCCTTGCTGTCCAGGGTCTGCTCGGCAGCCAGCAGTTCCACGAAGCCACGGGAGAAGATGTCGAACTTGTAGGTGTCGGAGATGTGGCGATGCAGGGAGGCCGACAGGTACTGCGTCAACACGTAGATGCCCGTGATGCGCGAGTTGATGCAGTTGGAGATGGGGATGTCGATCAGGCGATAGCGGGCCCCCAGGGGCACGGCCGGCTTGGCGCGCAGCTTGGTGAGGGGGAAGAGGCGGGTTCCCTTGCCACCCCCCAGGATCACGGCGATCACTTCGCGCTGTTGCATGGGATTTTCCTCGCTGGCACGGCCTTGTGGATGGGCGAGAGTAACGCACCGCACTCGCGGGCGAGGGATGCGGTTCGTATGGTCCAGCACGTGATAGATCCCCACCGGCCAGCCTGGTCGTCCCGGATTACGATACCAGGGGCGGCCTGGCGCTGTCACGGTGGGGAACATCACGGGGGAGGGGGAGCGCGGAGCGCGGTATGGGGGAGGGGATCTCCCCTCCCCCATCTATTTCTTGATAGCGGGGTGTTCGTCCTGTCGGAGCGTCCATGGTCGATCCCCTGCGCGTGCTCTTTGTCGTCCCCGAGGCCGTGCCCTTCGTGAAGACCGGCGGGCTGGCGGATGTGGCCGGCGCCTTGGCCGAGGCGCTGCGTCATCTGGGCGTGGACCTGCGCCTGGTGCTGCCCTGCTACCGCGGCATCAGGGAGGGGGGCAAGGCGTTCAGGCGCCATCCCGAGCCCCTGCCCGGCTGGCTGGGGCGGGAGTGGGGGCAGGCGGGCCTGCTGGAGACCCGCAGCCCCGGCGGCGTACCCGTCTACCTGGTGGAGCGCCACGATCTCTACGACCGCAGCGGGCTCTACGACGAGGGCGGCCGCAGCTATCACGACAACCTGCAGCGCTTCTCCTACTTCTGCCACGCGGCCCTGCGGCTCTGCGGGCTGCTGGACTACAGGCCCCACGTGGTGCACGCCCACGATTGGCAGGCCGGCTTGGCGCTGGCCCTGCTGAAGGGGCCCTACCGCGACGATCCAGCGTTGCGGGCCGCGCGAGGTGTGTTCACGATCCACAACGTGGGCTACCAGGGCCGCTTCGGGGGTAGCGAGCTGCCCCAGACCGGGCTGCCTTTCAACTTTTTCCATCCGGGCGGCCTGGAGTACCACGGCGATCTGAGCCTGCTGAAGGCCGGCATCGCCTACGCCGAGGCCATCACCACCGTCAGCCCGCGCTACGCACGGGAGATCCAGCGAGCGCCGCTGGGAATGGGCATGGAGGGCTCCCTCTCCTACCGGCGCCAGCGGCTGCACGGTATCCTGAACGGCATCGACGAGCAGACCTGGGATCCCGGCAACGATCCTCACCTGGCGGCTCCCTTCGACAGCCAGGACCTCGCTGGCAAGCGGCGCTGCAAGCGGGCCCTGTTGCAGGAGCTGCACCTGGATCCCGCGCTGCTGGCGCGACCCCTGCTGGGCATCACCACCCGCCTGACCGAGCAGAAGGGTGTGGACCTGTTGCTGGAGGCCATCGAGCGCTTGCTGGCCCTGGACCTGGGCCTGGCCGTGCTGGGTACGGGCGAGCCGCGCTACGAGCAGGCGCTGCGCGCCGCCGCCGCGGCCCACCCCGGGCGCCTGGCCGCCCGCATCGCCTTCGATGAGGGCCTGGCTCACCGCATCGCCGCCGCCAGCGACATCTTCCTGGTTCCCTCGCGCTACGAGCCCTGCGGCCTGACCCAGATGTACGCCATGCGCTACGGCAGCCTGCCCCTGGTACGCGCCACAGGCGGCCTGGACGACAGCGTGCGCTCCTGTCTGCCCTACGACGGGCAGGGCACGGGCTTCAAGTTCCAGGATCCGTCCGCCCGGGCGCTGGGGGACTGCGTGGCGCAGGCCGTGGCGCTCTACGCCCGGCCCGAGCGCTGGCGCCGCATCCAGCGCAACGCCATGGAAGCGGATTTCGGCTGGACGCGGGCCGCTCGCAGCTACCTGGCGCTCTACGAGCAGGTGCGGGCCATGCCGGTCTGATCCTTCGATCTGCGATAGAGCCTGTTTTCCAGCCGCAGCGGAGTCCCCATGCTCGCCAGCCTCTTGTTGCTCGCCACCCTGCAGGCCGCGCCCAAGGCAGAGACCCTGGCCCTGCCCCCGCCCGTCACCGAGGGCGGCATGCCCCTGATGGAGGCCCTGGCCCAGCGCCATTCCCAGCGCGACTTCAGTGAGCGCGCCCTGTCCGAGCAGCTGCTCTCCGACCTGCTCTGGGCCGCCTGGGGCGTGAACCGGCCCGCCAAGGGCAAGCGCACCGCCCCCTCGGCCATGAACAACCAGGAAATAGACCTCTACCTGGCCCGAGAGGACGGCGTCTTCCTGTACGACGCCAAGGCGCATGCCCTGGTGAAGACCAGCGCGCAGGACCTGCGCCGCAAGACGGGCAAGCAGGGGTTTGCGGCCGATGTGCCCCTCAACCTGGTCTACGTGGTCGACTACGGCCGCATGCGCAATATCGCCGCTGATGACCGCCTGCTCTACGCCGCGGCTGATGCGGGCTTCATCTCCCAGAACGTCTACCTCTTCTGCGCCTCGGCCGGCCTGGCCACGGTCACCCGCGGCTGGCTGAACCGCGAGGCCCTGGCCGGCCTGATGGGGCTGGGCGAGGAGCAGCAGGTGCTTCTCGTGCAGTCGGTGGGCTACCCGGCCGGGGAGGAGTGAGCGCGATGACGCCCTGGCGCAGCCATCGCTTCCGCAGCAGCTGGCACTTGAGTCGGCAGCGCGAGACCGACCTGCCCTGCCCGCGCTGCGGGGGCGCCGGCTTGGTGGTGCGCATCTCCTGCCACAGCAGCAATGCCTGCTGCCCTGGTTGCCAGGTCCGCTTCGACATCGGCGAGCTGATGCGCGGGCTGGACGACCTGCAAGCGCAACAGCTGGCCGAGGTCCTGGACGATCGGCCCAGCGATCGGCTCTGAGATCCCAAGCAAGACGGAGACAGCATGCGTTGCTTCCAGGTGGAGGGCTCATTCGGACTCGACAACCTGCGGCTGGCCCAGCGTCCGGCGCTGCAGCCCGGCCCGGGGCAGGTGCTGCTGCGCGTGCGGGCAGCCTGCCTCAACTTCCGCGACTTGCTGATGGTGCGCGGCCACTACGATCCGCGCCTGCCCCTGCCCCTGGTGCCGCTCTCCGACGGCGTGGGCGAGGTGACGGCCCTGGGCCAGGGTGTGACCCGTCTGGCCCTGGGCGATCGCGTCTGCCCCATGTTCTCGCCCACCTGGCTGGCGGGCGAGCCCGACCACGAGTCCCTGCGCCTGACCCGCGGCGGCACGGTCTCAGGCATGCTGGCGGAAGAGGTGCTGGCGGACGCCCAGGCCGTAGTGCCCGTGCCCCCGCATCTGTCCGACGTCGAGGCGGCCACGCTGCCCTGCGCCGCCCTGACCGCCTGGAGCGCCCTGGTCACCTACGGCGGGATCAAGGCTGGCGACACCGTGGCGGTGCTGGGCAGCGGCGGTGTGTCCGTCTTCGCGCTGCAGATCGCGCGCATGCAGGGGGCGCGCGTGGTCGCCACCACCTCCAGTGAGGAAAAGGCCGAGCGCCTGCGGGCCCTGGGCGCTGAAGAGGTGGTCAACTACCGCCAGGAGACGCGCTGGGGGCGTCTGCTGCGGCGCTGGTCGGGCGGTGGCGTGGACCACGTGGTGGAGGTGGGCGGCGCCGGCACCCTGGCACAGTCCCTGGACGCCGTGCGGCCTGGGGGCACGGTCTCGCTCATCGGCGTGCTCGCGGGCGTGCGCGAGCCCCTCAACGTGCTGCCCGTGCTGATGAAGAAGGTGCGCGTGCAGGGCATCTTCGTGGGACATCGCCAGGGCTTCGAGGCCCTGTGCCGGGCCGTGGACGCCCACCAGCTGCGGCCTGTCGTGGACCGGGTCTTTGCCTTTGAAGAGGCGCCCGCGGCCTTCGCCCACCTGGCCAGCGGAGCGCACTTCGGCAAGGTCTGCTTGTCTTTCCAAGGGAGGTGAGCGCCATGCAGCTCGACCTCGTCACCGTGCTCTTCGAGCAGCTGATCCCCTTCAACCGCTTCCTGGGCATGAAGGCCCGCAAGGTGGAAGAGGGCCTGGTGGAGCTGGAGGTGCCCTTCAAGGAGGAGTTCATCGGCAACCCGGCCCTGCCGGCCTTGCACGGGGGCGTGGTGTCGGCCCTGCTGGACACGGCGGGCGGGGCCGCGGTCTGGTCCAAGGTCAAGCTCACCGGCAGCGTGTCCACCGTGGACCTGCGGGTGGACTACCTGCGCCCTGGGCGGCCCGAGACGCTGGTAGGGCGTGGCCACGTGGTGCGCCTGGGCAACCGCGTGGGCGTGGCCGAGCTGCGGGCCTTCCACCCCGGCGCCGAGGACAGGCCCATCGCCGCGGGCATGGGGGTCTACAACGTGCGGCGAGGCGATGCGCCGGATCCGGACCGGCTGTGGGAGGCGGCGCGCAGGTTGAAGGAGAGATAGGGGATCAGGCCTTTACCCTCTCTGATTCAGGATCGTACAGCGGCCGCAGGTGCAGCTCCGCCGTCACCCGCCGCATGGCCACCTCCAGCTCGTAGCTGCCGGCCCGCAGCCAGTCCGGCGTGGCCCCGGCTTCGCGGCGCACGTAGCCGAAGCCCACCCAGCGCTGCACGGTGTGGCCCCAGCCGGCGCTGGTCAGCCAGCCCACGCGTTGTCCGTCGCGGTAGATGGTCTCGCGGCCCAGCAGCACGGCCTCGGAGTCTTGCACGGTGAAGCAGGCCAGGCGCTTGGGCAAGGGCCCCCCGCGCTGAGCCAGCAGGGCATCGCGCCCCAGGAAGGGGACGCCCTTGCGCAGCTTGGTGGCCCAGCCCAGGCCGGCTTCCAGGGGCGTGTCGTCCGGCGTGATGTCCGAGCCCCAGACCCGGTAGCCCTTCTCCAGGCGCAGGCTCTCGATGGCGCGGTAGCCGGCGTCGGCGATGCCGTGCGCCTCTCCCGCCCGCTTCAGGGCATGGTAGACCCGCAGGGCGAAGTCGCAGGGCACGTGCAGCTCCCAGCCCAGCTCGCCCACGTAGGTCACCCGCAGCGCCAGCACTGGCGCTCCGGCCACGTGGATCTGCTGTACCGTGGCGAAGGGGAAGGCCTGGTTGGAGAGATCCTCGGCGCAGACCTGCTGCAGCACGTCGCGGGCGCGGGGCCCCATCAGGGCCAGCACGGCGCGGGCCGAGGTCATGTCCGCCAGCTGGGTGTTCAGGCCTGGGGGGATGTTGCGCCGGATCCAGTGGAAGTCATGGCTGGCGAAGCCCGTGCCGGTGGTGATGTAGTACTGGTCGTCGGCGATGCGGGCCGCGGTCAGGTCGCACTCGATGCCGCCGCGGCTGTTGAGCAGCTGGGTATAGGTCAGCTTGCCCGTCGGCTTGTCCACGTCGCCTGCGCAGATCCAGCTCAGGGCCTGGGCGGCGTCGGGGCCCTGCAGCAGGAACTTGGCGAAGGAGCTCTGGTCGAAGATGGCCACCCGCTCGCGGGCGGCCAGGTGCTCTGCGCCCACATGGGGGAACCAGTTCCAGCGGGAGAAGCTGTGCTCGTCCTTGGGCGCCACTCCCTGGGGCGCGAACCAGTTGGGGCGCTCCCAGCCCAGCTTCTCGCCGAAGCAGGCGCCCTGCTCGGCCAGCGTGCGGTACAGGGGCGAGCGGCGCAGGGGGCGGCCGCTCTCGTGCTCCTCGTGGGGCCAGCTGATGGTGTAGTGCTTGCCGTAGATCTCCAGGCTGCGCTCGCGCACCCAGCCCGGATCCCGGTGGTGCTGCCCGAAGCGCCGGATGTCCACGGGCCACAGGTTGCAGGGCATCTCGCCATCCGCGATCCACTGCGCCAAGGCCATGCCGGCTCCTCCGGCCGCGGCGATGCCGAAGGCGTTGAAGCCGGTGCCCACGAAGAAGCCGCGCAGCTCGGGCGCCTCGCCCAGGATGAAGTTGCCGTCGGGGGTGAAGGCCTCGGGGCCGTTGACCAGCTGGCGCACGCCGGCGCTCTCCAGGGCGGGCACGCGCCCCATGGCCAGCTCGGCCAGCTGCTGGAAGTGGTCGAAGTCGCTCTCCAACAGCTGGAAGACGAAGTCCTGCGGGATGCCCTGCTCGGCCCAGGGGATGGGGTTCTGCTCGTAGCCCCCCATCACCAGGCCCCCCACCTCTTCCTTGTAGTAGGTGAAGCGATCCGGATCCCGCAGGGTGGGCAGGCCGCGCTCGATGCCCTCGATGGGCTCGGTTACCAGGAACTGGTGCTCCACCGACTGCACGGGCACGCAGACGCCGGCCATGCGGCCCAGCTGGCCGGCCCACTGGCCGGCGCAGTTGACCAGGGCCTCGCAGATCACGCGGCCCTGGGGCGTGAGCACCGCCTTGACCTGCCCGGCTTCGATCTCCACGCCCGTGACCGGGCAGTTCTCCACGATGGTGGCCCCGTGCATGCGGGCCCCCCGGGTCAGGGCCATGGTGATGTCCGAGGGGTTGGCCGAGCCGTCGGTGGGCAGGAAAGCCGCTCCCACCACGTCGGAGACCTGCATCATGGGCCAGCGCTCCTGGGCCTCGTGGGGCGTCAGCAGGTGCATCTCCAGCCCGAAGCTGCGGGCCGTGGTGGCCTGGCGCCGCAGCTGGGTCCAGCGGGCCTGGTTGCAGGCCAGGCTCAGGCCGCCGCAGCGCTTCCAGCCGGTGGCCTGGCCCGTCTCGGCCTCCAGGCTCTCGTACAGGGCCACGGAGTGCCCCAGCAGCTCGGTGATGGTGGCGTCGGAGCGCAGCTGCCCCACCAGCCCGGCGGCGTGGAAGGTGCTGCCGCAGGTCAGCTGGGCGCGCTCCAGCAGCAGCACCTCCCAGCCCAGCTTGGCCAGGTGGTAGGCGGTGGAACAGCCGACGATGCCGCCGCCGACGACTACGACGCGCGCTTGGCTGGGGAGGGGGGCCATGGAACGCTCCTGGTGGGAAGGGGGGCATTCCGTCGAAGCCACCAGCATACCGGCCGGTAAACGCCCGTTCTCGGGTGGAATACCGCTGTTGTGTCCGACGGTGTTTCCGAGAATGGCGTTTAACCGGCCTGCATCGGCGCTTCATGCGCCGCCGCCGTGCTGGCCATTCTGGATGGGGGAGGCGGAGCGAGTCAAGTGCCCCGTGATCTGTGAGCCTGGCGACGGGACGGGGCGCGTCCGCTTGACGCCGTCCGCCCCGCGGGACACGACAGATCCCCACCTGTTTGGGAAGAGCGACATGCACATCCAAGCCAAGGCCGACCGCATCGCGACCATCCTGGACGAGTGCTTCCCGCTGCCCGAGGTGCCCCTGCGCCATGTGAACCCCTTCACCCTGCTGGTGGCCACGGTGCTCTCGGCCCAGACCACGGATCAGCGGGTGAACCTGGTCACGCCGGCCCTCTTCGAACGGGCGCCCACACCCGAGACGCTGGCCGCCTTGCCCGAGGACGAGCTGCGCGCGCTGATCCGCAGCGTGGGCCTGGCCAACACCAAGGCCCGCAACCTGCGGGCCCTGGCCGCCCAGCTGCTGCGGGATCACGGGGGCCAGGTGCCGGCCAGCTTCCAGGCCTTGGAGGCCCTGCCCGGCGTGGGACACAAGACGGCTTCGGTGGTGATGGGCAAGGCCTTCGGCGTGCCGGCCTTTCCCGTGGACACCCACATCCACCGCCTGGCCTGGCGCTGGGGGCTCTCGTCCGGACGCAACGTCGTCCACACCGAGCGCGACCTGAAGAAGCGCTTCCCTCCCCAGGACTGGCACAAGCGGCACCTGCAGATCATCTACTTCGGGCGCCAGCATTGTCCGGCCCGCGGGCACGACGCCCAGGCCTGCCCCATCTGCTCCTGGGCGGCGCCCCCCGAGCGCCTGGCCGAGGAACAGGCGCGGCAGCGCAGATCCCGGCGCGGATGAGCTACTCCTCGGGGACGATCTCCACCAGGCGATCGGCGAAGAGCAGGTTGTCCGCGTCCTCCATTCCGCCGCTGTCGTCGAAGAACTCCACGTCACCGACCAGCACCACCTCGCCCCCGTCACTGGGCAGGTCGCGCACGACCAGGTCGTAGTCGTAGGCCTGCACCAGGGAGTCGGCGCCGTTGGTCGAGACGTAGCAGGGATCGCTCAAGCGCAAGGCGCTGACACCGGCCGTGATCTGGTCTTCCACCACGCTGCTGGAGTCCACCACCGAGTACTGCTGAGCGCCTTCACCGCTGAAGCGCGGCGCAGCGCCCAGACCTTCCAGCAGGCCGTTCAGGATCTCGGAGCCGCAGTTGTCCACCTCGTTCAGCACCAGCAGGCGCGTGCCCGCCTCGCGCGCCCCCTTCAGCAGGTCGAGCTGCCCCTGGTCGAAGGGCTCGCCGCCCTGGGAGCCCGGCGCCATGAAGCCGATCAGGCGGAAGGCCGACAGGTCATCGCCCAGGCTGTCGCGCCAGTCGGTGTTCCAGCCGTATTTGTCCTTCCAGTGCTTGTCGATCACGTCCACGCCGCCCGTGCCATAGGCGTCCTCGGTCAGGCCGCCGTTGCCGTAGTAGAGCAGGATGCGGTCGCCCTCGGGGTAGATCAGCTCGGGCCCGCTGTCGGTGTCGGCGTCCACATCGGCATCGCTCTCCTGGCCGGAGTCTCCGGGGCCGTCAGCGGGGTTGCTGTCGGCTCCGTCGTCGCAGGATGGGAGAATGAGCAGCATGGCAAGGGGAAGGGGGCGCATGGTTCAGACCTCCAGGTGACCTTGACAGGATAGATGAAGTGCACGGCTGACGAAAGGAGTGTCCCCATGCGCGTCGTGCTGCACCGGGTGCGCAGCGCCCAGGCCAGCTGGGATGGCCAGGCCCTGGCGTGCATCGAGCTGGGCCTGGTGGCCCTGGTGGGCTTCGGGCGCGACGATGCGCCGCAGGCGGTGGAGCGCATGGCCGGCAAGGTCGCCAACCTGCGCATCTTCGAGCAGGGCGAGAGCAAGTTCGGGCGCTCGCTGCTGGAGCTGGACGGGCAAGCGCTCGTCATCTCCCAGTTCACGCTCTGCGCGGATTTCTCTCGCGGCCGCCGGCCGGGTTTGCATCTCGCCGCCTCCCCTGAGCAGGCGCGTTCGCTCTTCGAGAGCTTCTCAGCAGGCCTGCGTGCGGCGGGTGCGCGGGTGCAGGCTACGCCCTTTGGATCGCGCTCCCAGCTCGATGCGCGACATTGGGGGCCTTTCACTGTAGTTTTGGATGGATAGCACTTGAGTGGGCTCAGGGTCCGACGGTCCTGGCGAGGATGCGCTATCTTGCTTCACAGGTGAATCCCCATGCCCTTCGCGCGCCGCCACCTAGCTCTGCGCGGTCCCTTCGCGGCCCTGCCTCTGGTTCTCGGTCTCGCTTGCCGGGACGGCTTCGTGCCGCTGGTCGACAGCCACCCCGGCTCCGTCAGCTGCATCGACCAGCGCGAAGACATGGCAGAAGAGGCCGATCCCGACGACTGCAACGGCAACGGCCAGCACGACGCCGATGACATCGGCGAGGGCTTTTCGCCGGACTGCAACGGCAACGGCCTGCCCGACGAGTGCGAGGTGCTGGACGACGGCTGCGTGACCGTGGGCATGAACGACTGGATGGAGTACCGGGCTGGCAACCTGCCCATCATCCTGGGCGCCCCCCACGGCGGCCTGCTGATGCCCGACGAGCTGGACAACGTGCCCGACGCGGACGTCTACGTGGACGTGTACACCCAGGAGCTCAGCCAGGCCATCCACGATGAGCTGCTGGCCGCCACCGGCAAGCGACCGCATATGATCCTGCTGCACCTCGGCCGCTACAAGGTCGAGGCCAACGCCTGGACCCTGGAAGAGGCCACCGGCGGCCAGGAGGAGGCCGAGCAGGCCTACCTGCAGTACCACGGCTTCATCGATGCGGCGCAGCGCGCGGTGGAGGCCCAGTACGGGCGCGGGCTGTTCATCGACGTGCACGGCCTGGACGAGTCCCATACCGTGTCCGAGCTGGGCTACCTGATCGAGGGCGACCTGCTGGCGGCGGACGATATCCGGCTGGACCACCCCAGCTACGGGGATCGCTCCAGCATGCGCGCCGTGCTGCGGCAGGGCCACGTGGAGCTGTCCGCGCTGCTGCGCGGTCAGGGCAGCGTGGGCGACATGCTGGAGCAGGCCGGCTTCGCCTGCGTGCCCAGCCCCGGCCAACCCTACCCGCTGGACGAGAAGGGCCAGGCCGCCGGCTACTTCGAGGGCGGCTACAGCACCTGGGCCCACAGCTCCGTCGAAGGGGGAACGATCAGCGGCCTGCAGCTGGAGACCATCTGGAAGGGAGTGCGCGACAGCGAGAACAACCGTCGCGCCATGGGCCAGGTCCTGGCCGAGGGACTGCCGGAGTTCATGGACGCCTGGATGGACCTCTCCATGGCGGCCAGCGGCCGCGTGTCCTTCGCATCCGCCCAGGCGGAGCTCTGGGAGGCGGGCCAGCCGCTGGACGTGATGCTGCAGCGCTACGGCGACCTGGACAGCGAGCTGGAGGTGGCGCTGCTGGTGGAGGGCAGCGCCCAGCCGGGCGAGGACCTGGAGGCGCTGCCGGAGACGGTGCTGTTCGAGGCCGGCTCGGACAGCGCGGTCCTGAGCCTGGTGCCCCTGGACGACCAAGAGGAGGAGGGCCCGGAGCTGCTGCAGCTGACGCTGCTGCGCGGAGCCGACTGCAATCTGGGGGAGGTCGCCACGCTGGAGGTGGCCCTGGCCGACGACGAGCTGCAGGCGGTGAGCCTGGTGCTGCCCGCCAGCGCCGTAGAAGGGGAGGCCTTCGGGCTCGAGATCCGCAGGGACGAATGCCGGGAGGATTACTCACCGGAGCTGGCGTTTACGTCGGAGACCTCCGCGCTCGCCGAGCTGGCCGGCGAGCCACGCCTGCCCGCTGGGGAGCGCTCCATCGTCGCAAGCGCGAGCTCGATCCCGGATGGCCTGACCACCGGCGTCCAGGAGCTGACGGTCAGCTTGCTGGCGGGGGGGGGGGGGGGGGGCCCCCACCCCCCCCCCCCCCCCCCCCCAAAAAAGGCCCCCCCCCCCCCCCAC
>CAYVQL010000039.1:34597-42738 GCA_964454135.1 uncultured Enterobacterales bacterium
GTCTTCCCGGTTGGGCCTGACCACGGGCGCCCTGGAGGTGACGGTCTGTTTGGTGGCGGGGGTGGGCTTTGCCCTCGCCAGCGACGCCCAGGCCAGCCTTCAGATCGTGGACGCCGACCAGGATCCCGACCTGCTGCTCTGGTACGACGGCAGCACCGAGCAGGAGGAGCTGCTGGACATCAGCGGCAGCGGCCTGCACGGCTGGTTGCTGCCCAGCTCGGGCCAGGGTCCCCAGGTCCAGGATGGTGGGGAGCTGAGCTTCGACGGCGACGACGACATGGTGCTGGTGGAGGGCTTCGACCTGGCGCCGGATGGCGCGGCGACCCTGGCGTTCTGGTTCTCGGCCGACACCGGCGGGGATGGCAGCTACGACTACCTGTGGAGCCACGGTCTCACCGACCGGGGGCCTTCCCTCAACATCTACCTGACCGACGAAGGCTGGCTGCGCAGCGCCCTCTGCGGCGCCGACGAGGAGCCCGACATCTACGCCCTGGACGTGGAGCGGAACCTGCGCGATTTCGACTGGCACCACTACGCCCTGGTGTTGGAGGACGAGTTGGCCACGGTCTACCTGGACGGGGAGCTGGCCGCCCAGGCCGAGCGTTGCGCGGGGGGGGTGAACCTCAGCGGCGAGCGCGTTCGCCTGGGAGGGCGCTACGACACCGATCCCGAGCGGCACTACGACGGGCTGCTGCGCGATCTGCGGGTCTTCGGGCGGGCGCTGGAGCAGGACGAGGTCGAGGCCTTGGCCGAGGATTGAGCCCCGCGCCTCGATAGTCACCCATGCAGCCCGCGTGGCCGCTCCCCGAAGCATGAAACGGCGTGCCTCCGCCTTCCCGACATCCCCACGGGATTCGGAGCGGCAGCCCTCTCCCCCTCCTCGCCCCTTCTCGGCGCAGCTCGGCAGCCACGAAGGCCCAAGGGCACCGATCAAACCGCCTGACAATCTTACCGCAGAGGGCGCTGAGAGCGCAGAGATCCTCTCCACTTGACCCTGCCGTTCTTTGTGACGTCATACACAACCTGCAAAGTGGATAATGGGGACTGCGAGTGAAGCAATGGCCCCTCCTTCCGGTCTCTGCGTCCTCTGTGTCCTCTGCGGTGAACTGTCGCCGGCAGAGGCCCCATCTGGTCGGTGCCTGCCCAAGCCTCTGCGTCTCCGCGCCTTTGCGCCTTTGCGTTGACTTTTCGGCGCCGTGGAGCTCACGCGAACGGAGCTGTTTCTGGTCAGCTGCCGGCGCGACGGCCGTCGCTCAGAGCAGGACGCTCACTTGCCGCCGTAGCGAGCCACCAGCTTCTGGTCCAGGATGTCCTCGGGCTGTACCTGCTCCACCTGCCCCTCGAAGGGGGGCAGGCCCTCCACGAAGCGCGCCAGCTCAGCGGGGGGGCTGTCGTACTGCAGCAGGTAGTAGGGCAGGGGACCCTGTACCAGCTCGTAGTCCCGCAGCAGGGGCTCCACCTCTTCGAAGGGCAGGAAGGAGCGGACCAGGCTCTGCTCGTCTATGCTGCCGTCTTCCTTGCGATCGAAGCGCACGATGGCCAGGTAGTCCACCGTGGGGATGGCCGCGGCGGCCAGGTTGGGCCAGGTGATGAAGCTGCGGACGGCGCCTTCCTGGCGGAAGAAGAAGACCTGCGGCGGAGCGGCGCTGCCCTCCAGCAGCTCGTTCAAGAGCTTGCGGTCCACGTTCCAGCGCCAGAAGCGCTCCATGCGCTCGGCGGGCAGCACGGGAGGATCCTGCAGCTCAGGGTGGGGCAGGAACTCCTGGTAGGCGGCCTCGTTGCCGCGCTTCCAGGCCTCCAGGAAGGCCTCGTCGCTGTAGGCGCCCCGGGCCAGGCCGGGCAGGGCCGGACCGGCGATGACCAGGCCGAAGGCCTCTACCAGGGCGCTCAGCTCGCGCGCGGCCTCCAGGGCGAAGCTGTGGGGCCGGAAGTAGTTGAGGTGGAAGGAGACCGGCGCCAACCTGCCGGGCTTGACGCCCAGCTCGGGCCCGGGATCCTCCAGGTCGAACCAGAAGTAGGTGCCGGTCTCTTCGTTGTGCCGGATGGCCTGGCGGTCGGTGACCTGGTAGCCACGGGGGGAGAAGTGCCGGTAGAGCGTGTCGCGATCCGTGCTCTCTTGCGCTTTGAAGTAGAGATCGAAAGCCATGGGATGCGCCTGGGGAGAAGGGTGGGGCTGCAGCCGGCCGACTAACGGCCGCGAGGCTGGGGAGCCAGGCTCTTGACATCCAGTTCAGAGATGGCGTGGGTCCCCCCTGCTATGCTCCTTCAGGCGGGGCGCCTCAGCCGCCGCGAGCCCGAAAAGGGGCCTATGCGTCTTCTCCTCCTCGCCAGCTTGTCTCTGTTCTCCGTGGCCTGCTCGAGCCACGAGACCGAGGGCCCTGCGCGGCCGAACTTCATCGTGATCGACATCGACACGCTGACGGCCAGCCGCGTCGGCGCCTTTCACGGGGACAAGCCGGTGACTCCCCAGCTGGACGCCCTGGCCCGCAAAGGCGTCAGCTTCACCAGGGCCTTCAGCCAGTCCGGCTGGACCCTGCCCGCCCTGACCTCCTTGCTGACCGGTCGCTATCCCGTGCGGGTGCGGGCCCAGGACAAGCGCATCGCGTGGAAGCAGGACGAGACGCGTACCCTTCCCAGCATCCTGTCCATGTACGGCTACCACACCGCCGTCTTCTGGGGTTCGGGGATGGGCCCCTTGTTCTCGGGCGTGTCCGAGGGCTTCGCCGATGTGGTCCTGGACGAGCCACCGGCTGACAAGCCGGGACCTGGCCACGGCAGAGGCCGGGGACCGGCCCCCAGGTCGCCTGCCACCGTGGCCGGGGGGGAGATCCTGCAGGGCGTGGACAGCGCCTCGTGGATCCGGGAGCGCGCCGAGGAGCCCTTCTTCCTGCTGCTGCACCAGGCGGATCTGGCGAACATCAGCGGCGGGATACCCCAAGAGGTCCAGCAGACCTTCACCGCTCCCCGTCCGGGCGTGGAAGCCCTCTCCGTGGGCGGGACCTACAGGAGCCTGGTGAGGGAGAACGGGGAGGACTACGCCCGATCCCAGGCCATCGCGGCCTACGACGGCGCCCTGCATTGGCATGACCGGCAGGTGGGCGAGCTGCTGCGGCAGCTGGAGGACAGCGGCCTGCGGGAGCGCACCGTGGTGATGGTGCTGTCCAACCACGGCCAGGATCTCTTCGAGCACACCCTGGGAGCCCACGGCGTGCTCTACGACAGCGTGCTGCGCATCCCCCTGCTGATCTCGGATCCCGCCCTGCCCCTGGAGGGGCTGGAGATCGACGTCGTGGTGCAGACCATCGACGTGGCCCCCAGCATCCTGGAGCGGGCCGGCATCCCCGCAGATCGAGAGATGGACGGCCAGTCCTGGCAGGGCCTGCTGCGCGGCGAGCCCGCGCCGCCAACGCGCGATGTCTACGCCTACGTCAACGGCTGCAACGCCGCGCTGCGCACGGAGCGCTACAAGTTCGTGCTGCGCGAGGACAACGACATCTACCTGGGCCTGCTGGCGAGCCAAGGCGTCTCGCTGGAACGCACCTCGCCAAAGGAATGGCTGCAGCGGCTCAGTCTGCAGGACGAGCAGCTGCCCGCGCTGAAGAGCGACGCAGAGTTCATGCGCAGCCTGGGCTTCCAAGGCGGCATCTCGCCCCATGGCGGCGTGACCGGCTTCACCGACTGCCGCCGTGCCGCGGTGGAGCTCTTCGACCTGCAGCAGGATCCCGGCGAGCTGCGCGACCTGGTGCTGGAGCGCCCCGAGATCAGCGCCGAGCTGGGCCTGCGGCTGTTCCGCTGGCTGGCCGCACGGTCCGCTGACCAGCAGCCCATGTCCGAGCTGCCCGTCAGCGACGAGAACCGGCGCTTGATGCAGGAGCGTGGCTACTGGGAGCTGGTGGATCCAGAGGCCAGCCGAGGAGGCGCGCATGTCCCCCGGCGCTAGCGCTTCCAAGCCCGGGACTGAGGGAGGCGCCGCTGGCCGGGGCCTGCTGGCCAGGTGGGGACGCCGCGCCCTGTGGCTGATGGCGGCTTTCGTGCTGGCGGAGCTGGCATTGCGGCTGGTGGGGCTGGCGTTCACCAGCTCCCAGGCGCTGCGCAACCTGCGATCCAGCGGGCGAGGGGGCTACACCGTGCTCTGCCTGGGCGACTCCATGACCGCTTTTGGCGGCGACCACGCCTACCCCAGGCTGTTGGAGGAGCTGCTCAACCAGCGCGGTCAGGGCCTGCGCTTCCACGTGATCAACGAGGGCCATCCGGCCAGTGACAGCAACGCCACGCTGGCTCACCTGGACGAGCACCTGGAGGAGCACCAGCCCGACATCGTCACGGTCATGATGGGCGTCAATGACGACCAGCGCGGGCTGGTGGAGCTGAACCAGATCGCCGTGGGAGGAGGCTGGGGCGCGCTCCTGGCCCACTTGCGGCTCTTTCGGCTGGCCCGCCTGCTCTCCTGGCGTGCCGACTTGCTGGAAGCCGAGAAGAAGAGGGCCCAGGACATGGTGCGCAGCGAGCAGCGCCTGCGGGGCCGCATGACACGCAGCGAGAATCCCATCCGGGTCGGCCTGGAGCTGGCGGGGGTCTACCGCCGGCAGGACAGGCGTGAGAAGGCCGAGGAGCTCTTGAAGCAGCTGCTGAGTGAGGATCCCAGCGACCTGGACGTGCGGCTTTCGCTGGCCGAGGTGACGGAGGACGCCGCGCTGCGCGACAGCTTGCTGGAAGGAACGCTGCAGCTCGCCCCCTACTCCCACCGCGCCTACCAGGGTCTGGAGCATATCTACGCCCTCCACGGCCGGCAGGACGAGATCGAGGGCTTGCTGAGGCTGCAGCTGCAGATGCTGCCCGACGCCCAATCCCACAACCAGCTGGCGACGCACCTGCGCTACAACGGTCGATACCAGGCCGCGGAGGAGCTCTTCCTGGCCTCATTGCAGCTCAAGGAGACCTATTTCGCCTGGTATCAGCTGGGGATGGCCTACCGCCTGGACGGCAGGCTGTCCGAGTCGGAGCAGGCGCTGCGGCGCTCCCTGGAGCTGGGCAGCTGCGCCTCGACCTGGGCCGAGCTCGGCAAGACCCTCGTGGCCCAGGGCCGGCTGGACGAGGCCGAGGCCGCCTTGCTGACAGGCGTGGAGCAGGAAGGGCCCTGCGCCCACGTGGGCCACACCCCCAGCGGCCGTGCCGGCGATCGCAACCAGGCGCACGTGGAGCTGGCGCGCCTGTACCGCCAGCGTGGCGAGGATGAGCTGGCTCTATCGGTGATCGAGAAGGGGCAGCTGAGCCGCATGACGGTGCGCAACTACCAGGAGCTGGCGCAGACCGTCAGCGCGCGGGTGGGCCGGTTGGTGGTGGTGCAGTACCCCATGTGGAGCATCGAGCCCCTCAAAGCCATGCTGCCGCGGCACGAGGGGATGATCTTCGCGGACAACGAGCGCTCCTTCTTGGACGGCGTGGCCCGCGAGGGCTACGGCGCCCACTTCGTGGATCACTGCGGCATCGACTTCGGCCACGGCACGGCCCGCGGCAACGCCTTGATCGCCGAGAACATCGCGCGCGAGCTCTTGGAGGTTTTTTTCTCGGTGACCTGGGAGGAGCCGGACTGAGCCGACTCGCGAGTTTTTTCGCAGCGGGGGGAATGCCGGCGCGCTCGCGCCGTACCCTGGTTGAAGAAGGAGGACAGCAGGATGAACCAGCTGCAGAACTTGAAGAAGCTCAACGACACCTATGCCAACCTCTCGCTGCTGATCGGCGCGGTCTGCATCCTTGGCATGGTGCCCATGTCGCTCTACTTCCTCTCGGCGGAGCCCGCGGCGGGCTGGATGATGATCGGAACGGCGGTGTTCGTGGCCATCATGGTCGGCCTCACCGTGATCCTGCTGAAGGTCACCGGCAACCGGGTGGCCGTGGGGCGCTGGCGCATCTTCCAGACCATCATGGCGGTGCTGAACCTGACCTCCAATCCCCCCCTGGGCACGGCGTATGGCGCCTACGCCCTGTGGGTCTGCTGGGGCCATCCCGAGTCGCGGGCGCGCTTCGACGATCCGCAGGCCGACGTGCCCGCCGCGGATCCCGAGGCCGAGGCCGGCGGCAACAAGTTCCACCGTATCGCCCGCATCGTGATGGTGGTCTTCGGCATCTTCTACGCGCTGTTGGCCGGCGGCACCTTCGTGGGCGTGGGCTACATGATGCAGTGGGGCGGCCAGGAGCCCGAGGTGATCGTCAGCCAGGAGTCCATCGAGATCACGGGCATGTACGGCGAGGTGATCGACCGCGCGGGCCTGAGCGACGTGGAGCTGAAGGACGATCTGCCCACCATCACCCTGCGCAGCAACGGCTACGCCCTGGGCGGCACGCTCAAGGGCTGGTTCAAGACGACGGAGTACGACTCGGTCAAGCTCTTCGTGCATACCGATGTGGAGCCCTTCCTCTACCTGCACGGCGAGGACCACCTGGTGATCTACGGTGCCGACGATCCGGCCGAGACCCGGGCTCTGTACCAGCAGCTGCGACCTGAGTAGCGAGGATCAGGGCACCAGGGCGTAGAGATCCTCGATGAAGGTGGTGCGCCCGATCATGCCATCCAACGTCCAGTCCAGGTCCCAGACCACCTCGCCGTCGGGGGTGACCTCTTTCAGGCGCGGCGTCAGGCCGTAGTTGTGCAGGGTGTTGCCCCCGGGCAGGCGGTGGGCCTCACCACCCAGGCTGGCCTCCACGCCCTCGCCGATGCCGTAGTTCCAGACCTCGCGCAGCACCTGGGCCTGGTCGTCCAGTTCGTACTCCCGCACTACGACCTCGGTGCTGCTGCTGCTGACGTGGGTGGACATCAGCAGGGTGCCGGTGTCGGTGTAGCTGATGCCGTGCTGGGTCCAGAAGGCGGAGTCCTCGGGATCGAAATCCCAGGCGCCGTCCAGGTGGCCCCAGAGCCGCAGCACGGTGCCTGTCTGGTGGTCCAGCTCCAGGGCGAAGTCCTCCAGCGCAAAGGAGAGCAGAAAGGAGTCCGCCGGCTCGTGCCAGAAGACCGTGTTCTGCAGGCAGTTCTCGTTGATGCCCATGCTGGCGTAGAACTCGTCGCAGTCCCAGAGGGTCTCTTGGGTTCCGTCGGGCTTGTACTTCAGCAGCTGGCCGTTGCCGCTGCTGTCCATGCCGTACCAGACGATGCTGCCGTCGGGCATCTCGGTGAAGGCGTGGTTGGCCCCCGGGATGGGGTAGGACTCGCTGATGCTGCCGTCCAGCTTCATGCGGTACACCTTGGACGCGGCCCCGTAGTCGTAGGAGGTCCAGTAGGTGATCTCGTCCCACAGGATGTCCTTGCCGTCCAGGGACTCGCGCACGTAGTAGCAGAAGTTCTCGTCCGGAGCCAGGTAGGCCCAGACCACGCGCCCCTGGCGGTCCAGGATGAACATCCAGAAATCGCCGCTGGTCCAGCCTGAGCGCGTGGCGTTGATGCTGCCGATCATGTAGTTGCCGGTGGGCTCCCACTGGGTCTCGTCGCTGACCAGCACCTCCGGCCCCAGCCCCTCGACGGGAATCTCGCCGGTCTCGGCGTCGCATTCCTCGCTGGTGAAGCTCTCATCGTCGGACTCGCTGACGACGCGGAAGTTGAACGAGGTGTCGTAGGGGATGCCCACCAAGATCTGCTCCTGCTCGCCCGCCTCGCGCTCCAGCTCGGGGCTGCGGCTCCACTCCTCGCCCTCGAAGAGGTACTCCACGTACGTGGTGGCGGTCGAGGCCTGGGTCCAGCCGACGTAGACCAGCGACTCGATCTCGTCATGCTGGCGCCATGTCATGTCGCTGATCTGGTCGGCATCCGGATCCGGGCTGTCGCCGGTGTCGCAGGTCTGGTCGCCGGTGTCGTCCGTGTCGTCGGGCTGCTCGCTGTCACCCGGTGGCGAGCTGTCGCCGGTGGTGGAGTCTTCCGAGTAGTTACAGGCGGCCAGCAGGCCCAGGGACAGGAACGCAGGGATCAGCAGGCAGAGCTTGGCAGAGCGCATGGTTTCTCCAGGTTCGAGACGGGGCTTCTAACGCGCGCTGGAAGGGGAGGCGCGTTCCCTATGGGTGCCGGGGGGGGGGCATGCCCGGAGGTTGGGGGGGGGGGGAGGTTTTTTTTTTTTATTATTTTTTATTATTATATGGGGGGGAGGCGGCGAAGG
>CAYVQL010000039.1:42748-49766 GCA_964454135.1 uncultured Enterobacterales bacterium
AATATATTTAAAAAAAAAAAAATAACAAAGCCCGCGCCCCCCCCCACACCTCCGAATAGGTGCAGGCTTCGCCCTGCGTGCGCAGGTCGAAGAGCCAGGCCTCGGGCTCTGCGGCCAGGGCTGGGCCGAAGCAGGCCTCGAAGTCGGCGCGCCGCAGGGGGGCGGCCTGGCGGGGCGTGTAGGCCGGGTAGACCACCAGCCAGCGGAAGCCGCGGTCCAGCAGGCGCTGGCGATCGCTGGCCGGCAGCTGGCCACGGATCTGCAGCCTGCGGACCACCGCGGCCTCCAGGCGCTGCTCCGTGGCGGGGCGCAGCATCATCACCGTGCTGGAGATGGGGTGGCCGTGGGAGACCTGGTGCAGGCCGCCGATGTTGCGCCAGTGGCCAGGGGGCGGATCGCCCTGGGTGGTCCAGGGCAGCTCCAGGATGGCGCCCTCGCCTTGCAGGTGCTCGGCCAGCTCGCGGGCCGGGAACTCGGCGGCGCGGTGGGGCCAGGGGAAGGGGGCCAGCAGCAGGCTGTCGGCCAACAGCGTCAGGGCCAGTAGCGGGCTCCAGCGTCGGCGTCCCCAGGTGGAGACCAGGGCCGCCAGCAGCAGTCCCGCCACCGGGGCCGCGCGATACCAGTGCGTGATGCTGCCCAGCATGGGCAGCTTGGACAGCAGCAGGGCCGGGCCTGGCAGGGCGGTGGCGCCCAGGCGCAGCAGCTTTCCGTTCAGGTAGAGCCAGGGGCCAAGGGCCACCAGGCTGGCCGCAAGGGCGCCTGCCGCCCAAGGCCAGCGCCAGCGCCAGCGCTTGCGGCTCAAGGGCAGCAGCAAGGCCGCTGCGGCGGCCAGGATCGTGACCAGGCCCAGGTAGGTGGTCTGGGAGAGCTCGGAGAAGGGCCCGGTGAAGGGAGCGGGCAGCCAGGGATCCAGCAGGTCGGCGTATCCGATATTGCCGCCGCGGGGGTAGCGGAAGATCTCCAGCGGGCTCTGCTGCGGGGGATGGGCGAAGCGCGGGTCGTTCATGACGGAGAAGCCCGTCAGCACGGCCCAGGCCACGGGCGCGGCGGCCAGGGCGGCGCCCAGGCCCACGGGCAGGGCCCGGCGCAGCGCCAGGGCGGGCTGGCGCGCCAGCTGCCACAGGCCCAGGGCCAGGCCGATGGCGGCGATCCAGATGCCGTTGTAGGGACCGCACCAGGCGCAGAAGCCCGTGGCGACGGCGGCCAGCGCGCAGCGCCGCCAGCCGCCGCGCTTCAGGGCGTCCAGCAGCAGTGCGGCAGCCACGCCCACCCAGCCCACCGAGAGCTGCTCGGTGGCGCCGCGGATGGTGCCGGCCAAGAAGGCCGGGCAGCACATGGCGGCCAGCGCGCCCAGCCAGGGGGCGCCGCCGGCACGGCGCGCCAGCAGCGCGCCCGCCAGGCCCATGCTGAGCAGGCCGAAGAGGAAGATGGCGTTGTAGCCGGCGGCGGGCCCCAGCAGGTCGCCCAGGGCGAAGAAGGGCAGGTTTCCGGGATCGATCAGCAGGGACTGAACGCCCTGGGGCCAGCAGATCTGCTCGGTGTCGAAGGACAGGGGCTGGCGCTCTGTCAGCGCCGCCTTCAGGGCCCAGACATGGCCTGCGGCCTCGCCCTGGGGCGCGCTGAGCAGGGCGCGGCGCCCGACCTGGGGCATGGGCCAGAGCAGCAGCGGCGGCGCGAGCAGGAAGACCGCCAGCAGGGGGAGCCACAGGCGCCAGCTTCCCATGACGCGACGTGCGGTGCTGGGCTCGGGAGGGGCCATGGGATGGAGCCTAGCACATCGGGCCGGAGTCGCCTCTTGACATCGAGACGGAAGAATTGTATTAGGACACTATGACACTGGTACACCAGTACACTCGTGACCCACGAGCCCGGATCCACCTCGAAGCGCTCCGGAATGTCCCGTGCCCCTGAGCATCTCCATCGATGGCCAGAGCGGCGTGCCCTACTACCGCCAGATCATCGACCAGGTGAAGACCGCCATGGCCACCGGCCAGGTGGAGCCCGGGGACCGGCTGCCCACGGTGCGGCAGCTGGCGGTGGACCTGTCCATCAACCCCAACACGGTCAGCCGGGCCTACACCGAGCTGGAGCTGACCGGCCTGGTGGAGACGCAGATGGGTTCGGGCACCTTTGTAGGTCAGAAGAAGGTGGAGCAGGACGAGGTGGAGCGCAAGCGCATCCTCGACCAGATCTGCCAGGAGTTCCTGTCGCGGGCCGCCACCCACGGCTTCACCCTCGAAGAGGTGCTGCAGTGCTTAAGGCATCGCAAGCACCGCTGAAGAAAGGGCGTGCAGCATGAAGAAGAGCGCCAGCTTGCTTGACCTGGGGGCCCTGGAGCGCTTCGCCACCAGCTTTCGGGCCGACTTCCGCTACGGGCCCGTCAACATCACGATCCTGCTGGTGCTATGCCTGGGGGGCCTGGCGGCCCACCTGGCCCTGCACCCCTTCGATCTGGAGGTGGTGGTCTGCTTCCTGTTCACGGCGCTGGGCCTCGCCCTCTGCCTGCGGGTCTCGCAGATCTGGGAGGCGGCCCTGCTGCTGACGCCCCTGGCAGCCCTGGGCATCTACCTGTCCGCCCGGCCGGACAGCTGGGTCCTCGTCAGCGCCGTGGCCGTGGGGGGTATCTTCTCGCCCTGCCTGCAGCTGGCCTACCAGTGGGAAAAGGCCGTGCTGCTGCGCTTCGGCAAGTTCCAGGGCATGCGCGAGAAGGGGCTGTTCGTCGTGGTGCCCGTGATCGACAAGGTCTCCAACTTCGTGGATCAGCGCACGCGGGTCACGGATTTCACCGCCGAGACCACGCTGACCCGCGACACCGTGCCCGTGAACGTGGACGCCATCGCCTTCTGGGTGGTCTGGGACGCCGAGAAGGCCGTGCTCGAGCTGGAGGATTTCATGGACGCGGTGATCCTGTCGGCCCAGACCGGGCTGCGGGACGCCATCGGCAAGACCGAGCTGGGGGATCTGCTCTCCCACCGCGACCGGCTGGGCCGGGAGATCCAGGAAGGGCTGGAAGCCAAGACCAACGCCTGGGGCATCACCATCCAGTCGGTGGAGATCCGCGACATCATCATCCCCAAGGCCCTGGAAGACGCCATGAGCCGTCAGGCCCAGGCCGAGCGCGAGCGGCAGGCGCGTATCATCCTCTCCACGGCCGAGACCGAGATCGCCGAGAAGTTCGCCAGCGCCTCGGAGCACTACAAGCAGAACCCGGCCGCGCTCCATCTGCGCGCCATGAACATGGTCTACGAGGGCCTCAAGCAGAAGGGCTCCATGATCATCGTGCCTTCCACGGCCGTGGAGACCATGGGCTTGGGCGCCATGGGCGGGCTGACCGCCTTCGACCGCATCCTGGGGGAGCAAGAGAACGCCTCCCCGGTTTCTGATACCCTGGCCTCTCACCCACCTGAGGGAGGTGAACAGTGAACGTCTTCAAGATGGCCTGGCGCAACGTGTGGCGGAACTACCGCCGCTCGGCCATCACCATCACCGCCATGACCATCGCGCTGGTGATCGAGATCCTCTACTCGGGCCTCATCACCGGCATGATGCTGGGAATGGAGGAAAACGCCATCTCCCTGGACACGGGTGACATCCAGATCACCACCCCGGCCTACGTGACCAAGCCCTCGCTCTACGAGGTGGTGGAAGACCACGAGACCGTGATCGCCGACCTGGAGGCCAAGGGCTATCGGGCCTCCGAGCGCCTCTTCGCCGGCGGCCTGGCCGCGTCCGGAGAGTCCTCGGCCGGCGTGGGCTTCGTGGGGCTCGATCCGGTGAAAGATGCCGAGGTCCTCGACCTCAACGAATACGTGGGCCAGGGCGAGTGGCTGGCCGACGACGACCCCCTGGGCGTGGTCATCGGCACGCGGCTGGCCCGCAACCTCGGCGCCGAGATCGGCTCCGAGATCGTGGTGCTCTCCCAGGGCGCCGACGGCAGCGTGGCCAACGAGCTGTTCACCGTGCGCGGCATCATGAAGACCGTGGCGGCCACCATCGACCGCTCCACCATCCTGATGACCGAGACCACGTTCAGGGAGCTGATGGTCCTGCCCGAGGGCGCCCACAAGATCATCGTGCGCCGCGAGCTGGGATCCGACCTGGCCCTGGCCAACGACGAGGTGCGCGCCATGCTCGACCTGCCTCCCGCGGCCGAGCAGGCCGCCAAGGAGCGCGAAGCGCGGCTGTACGCCCTGAACAACCCCGACGCCGAGCCCCTGGAGCTGCCCGCCTATCCGGTGGCGGTGCAGACCTGGAAGGAGCTCAACCCCTCCGTGGCCCAGTACCTGGAGAGCGTGCAGGGCATGATCGTGATTATGTTCCTGATCATCTATCTGGCCGTGGCCATCCTCATCCTGAACGCCATGCTGATGGCGGTCTTCGAGCGCATCCGCGAGTTCGGCGTGCTCAAGGCCATCGGCTACGGGCCCATCAAGGTGCTGTCGCTGATGGTGCTGGAGGGCTTCCTGCAGGCGGTGGTGGCATGCGTGATCGGGGCGATCATCGCGGCGCCGTGCATGTGGTATCTGGCCACCTACGGCATCAACGTGGGGGCCCTGGGCGGAATGGAGATGTCGGGTCTGACCATGCCGGCCGTGTGGAAGTGCCATTACACGGTCGAGACCACCGCTCCCCCGGTCTTCTTGCTGTTCTTCATCGTGTTCGGTGCGGTGATCTACCCGGCTCTGAAGGCCGCCTGGATCAACCCCGTCAAGGCCATGCAGCACCAATAGGAGGCGCACCATGAACGGTCTTTCTCTCATCAAGGTCGCCTGGCGCAACCTGTGGCGGCAGAAGCGCCGCACCATCCTCACACTCATCTCCATCGCCTTCGGCGGCCTGCTGGCCGTGCTGATGACCGGGATGCAGGACTACACCTGGCTGGATGTCATCGACTCCACCGCCCGCCTGGGCAGCGGCCACATCACCATCCAGCACCCCGAGTACATCGACCGGCCGGCCCTGTCTCGCTCGGTCACCGGCACCGACGAGAAGCGCACCGCCGTGGAGGGCGACGAAGACGTGAAGGTGGCCGTGGAGCGCGCCAGCGGCCAGGCCATGCTGGCCACGGCGCACGATTCCTTCGGTGCTTTCTTCATCGCCTACGATCCCACGCGCGAGTCCGACTACACCCTGGAGTGGACCGATCGTGTGCTGTCGGGCCAGCTCTTCGACCAGCCCGACTCCGACGGCATCGTCTTGGGAGGCGTCCTGGCCGAGAACCTCAACGCCGAGCTGGGCGACAAGGTGGTGTTCACCCTCACCGACAAGAGCGGCGAGATCGTCACCGGGATGGAGCGGCTCATCGGCACCATCACCACCGGCTCCAGCGCCTCCGACGCCGGGATCGCGCTGCTGCCCATCGACACCGTGCGCAACGTGGTGGGCTACGACGCCACCGAGAGCACCCAGGTGGCCATCTTCCTGAACAACGGCCGCCGCACGCTCACCGTCTCCGAGCGCCTCGACAAGCTCATCGGCGGCGACGCCTCGGTGCTCACCTGGGACGAGATCGCGCCCGAGATGAGGACCTTCGTGGCCATGAAGAAGGGCGGCGGTATCGTGATGAACCTCGTCATCGGCATCCTCGTGGCCGCGGGCATCTTCAACACCATCTTCATGGGCGTCATGGAGCGCACCCGCGAGTTCGGCGTCATGATGGCCATCGGCTACCGGGCCAAGCAGCTCTTCTCCCTGGTGATGGTGGAGAGCGGGCTGCTGGCCATCCTGGGGCTCGTGGCCTGCGCGATCCCCACCGTCCCCCTCTACCTGAAGCTGAAAGAGACGGGGCTCGACATGACCGCCACGTACGCCGACCTGGGCGTGCTCGACGAGCACGGCTCCATGGACCTGGGCGGCGTGGGCCTCGACCCGGTGCTGCCCTTCGGGCTCTTCCCCGAGAGCGCCGTGGCCATCGTGCTGGCCATCGTCGGCGCCACCCTGCTCGCCGGCCTCTACCCCGCGTGGAAGGCCGGTCGCGTCGATCCCATCGAATCCATCAATGTCGTCTGAGGCACCTATGACCAACAAGATAGTCGAAGTGAAGAACGCCACCAAGGTCTACAAGCAGGGCTCGGTGGACGTGCACGCCCTGCGCGGCCTGGACCTGACCATCGACAAGGGCGAGTTCACCGCCATCTACGGGCCCTCCGGCTCGGGCAAGACCACCCTGCTCAACCTGATCGGCGCCCTGGACAGCCCCACCTCGGGCGAGGTGCTCCTGGAAGGCCAGAACCTGGGCAAGATGGGCCGCCGCAAGCGCAGCGCCATGCGGCGCGATCGCCTCGGCTTCGTCTTCCAGGCCTACAACCTCATCCCCGTGCTCTCCGCCTACGAGAACGCCGAAGCCGTGGCCGCCCTGAAGGGGGGCAGCGCCGATGCCCGTCGAAAGAAGGTGATGGCGCTCCTGCAGGAGGTCGGCCTGAATGGCATGGAGGACCGGCGCCCCCATCAGCTCTCGGGCGGGCAGCAGCAGCGCGTGGCCATCGTGCGAGCCATCGCTTCGGACCCGGCCATCGTGCTCGCCGACGAGCCGACGGCCAACGTGGACTCCGAGACCTCCGAGAAGCTCCTGCAGATCATGGAGGAGCTCAACAGGAACCACGGCGTGACCTTCCTGTTCTCCACCCACGACCCGCGGGTGATGGAACGCGCGCACCGACTTGTGCGTTTGGTGGACGGCAAGGTCGATAGCGATGAGCGCAAGGAGATACGGCAAAAATGACGCGCACGACGAAATCTCTCTGTGCGGCCCTCGGGCTGCTCTTCGCCACGGCCGCCCTGGCCCAGGACGACGCCGACCAGGAGCGCGCCCGCCAGCTCTTGGATGCCACCGACGACATGCACCGCGGCGCCTCCAGCCACAGCAAGGTCACCATGAACGTCAAGACCAAGCGCTGGGAGCGCAGCTTGACCATGGAGGGCTGGGCCCAGGGCGAGGAGCGCTCCCTGATCAAGATCCTGTCGCCGGCCAAGGAAGCGGGCATGGCCACGCTGAAGGTGGACGACAACATCTGGAACT
>CAYVQL010000040.1:0-38622 GCA_964454135.1 uncultured Enterobacterales bacterium
GGCCTTCGGCGGCGGCATGATGGTGGCCCACGTGGGCCTGGGCTACGCCTACGGCCTGGCGGAGATGGTGTACATCGCGGCCCTGGCCTGCGGCGTGCTGCTGCTGGTACTGTTGGTGGCCGGCTGGCTGCGGCGGCAGGAATTCTACACCACCACGGACTGGATGGTGAGGCAGTACGGCGAGTCCCGCACGCTGCGAGCGGTGGCCTCGGTGGTGGCCATGCTGGTCACCATGGGCTGGTGGGTCTCCCAGCCCATCGCTGCGGGCAAGGTGATGCAGGAGATGACGGGCCTGCCCCAGGAGGTGGGGATCGTCGTGGCGGCGCTGGTGGTGATGGTCTACACCATGTCGGGTGGCATCATCGCCGTGGCCTACACCGACGTGGCTCAGCTGGGACTGATGCTCTTCGGCATGTTCGTGCTGCTGCCCATCGCCATGGTGAAGGCCGGTGGGATCGAGGCGGTGCTGGCAACGGTGCCCCCCGAGAACTTCACGGCCTGGGCGCCGGGCAAGGCCGTGGTCTGGGGCTGGGTGCTGGCGGTCCTGCCGGGTCAGATGGTGCTGCAGGTCTACCACCAGCGCATCTTCGCGGCCAAGAGCGAGCGTGTGGCCAAGCGAGGCCTCTACCTGCTGGCGGGCTCGGTGTTGCTGGCCGGCTTGTGGGCCACGGCCCTGGGCATGGCCATCTACGCCTTGCAGCCCGATCTGCCGGACAAGGACGCGGCCATGACCTGGGCCATCAAGCAGCTGCTGCCCACCGGGCTGGCGGTCTTCGTGCTGGGAGCCATCGTGGCGGCCATCGTCTCCACCGCCGACTCGGCCCTGCACAGCACCTCGGCTTGCATCACCCGCGACATCTACCAGGGCATCCTGCGTCCGGGGGCCAGCGACCGCGACGTGCTGCGCTTCTCGAAGATCTGCATCCTGGTCCTGGGCCTGGCCGGCGTGGTCATCGCTCTCTGCATGCCGTTCATCATCGAGGTGCTGGTGCTGGGCTACACGCTCACCTCGTCGGGGCTGCTCTTTCCGCTCTTCCTGGGGCGCTTCTGGAAGCGCGCCAGCCGCCAGGGGGCGCTAGCCGGCATGCTGGCGGGGGTGGGCGTGGCCTTGCTCTTCTCGTTCGTGCCGGTCCTCAAGGCGGCCTGTCCCGCCATCGGGGCCGGCCTGCTGGCCTCGCTGGCGGCCATGGTGCTGGCCAGCTTGATCTGGCCACGGAAGATCCGGGAGGCCTCGGCGGTTCGGCCGCCGGCTTGAGGGCTGCTGATTCTCCTTCCTCGCCCATTATGGGCCAGCCTCCTGGCGTGGCGTTATGGCCAGGATGACTCCGGAGTGCCAGTTTTCATGCGACCGCTCGTCATCTGCGCCCCATGCCTGGTGGTTCTGTCCTGTCACGACGCTGAGGTCGGAGAGGAGACCGGGGGGAGCGACAGCGGTCCTGTGGTGTTCGACAGCCCGCCCACCCCCGATAGCGGTGGCATCGAACCCGTGGACAGCGGCGACAGCGCCAGCGACTGCGAGACCAGCACTTGGTATCAGGACGCCGATGGCGACGGCTACGGCGACGCCGCCTCCGCCAGCGAGGCCTGCGAGCAGCCCGAGGGCTACGTGGACAACGCCGGCGACTGCTACGACGGCGACGCTCTGGCCTATCCGGGCTCCCACGCGACCGAGGTGCCTGGCGACGGCGTGGACCAGGACTGCGACGGGCTGGACACCTGCCGCGATCTGAACTGCGACGGCTGGCCCGACATCGTCTTCGCCCAGACCGATCTGGACGAGGACTACGACTACGTCTCCCGCATCTACCTGGGCTCGGCCGATGGCTACTCCTCCGAGAACTACCAGGAGCTGCCCACGCTCGGCGCCATGGGCGTGGACGCCGGCGACCTGGACGGCGATGGCTACCTGGATCTGGTCTTCGCCAGCGTGCAGGACGGCGAGGAGCGCGAAGTGGACTCGCTGGTCTACTACGGCTCGGCCAAGGGCTTCGACGAGCAGAGCCGCGTGGAGCTGCCCACCATCGGCTGCGCCGATCCCACGGTGGCCGACGTGGACCAGGACGGCTGGCTGGACCTGGTGTTCGCCAACCGCTACCGGGGGGACGGCCTGAGCGTGGACACCTACAGCAATGACTCCTACGTCTACTGGGGCGGCAAAGAGGGGTTTTCAGAGGAGAACCGCCTGGGCCTGCCCACCATCGGGGCCGCCCGCAGCCGGGTGGCCGATCTGAACGACGACGGCCTGAACGACATCGTCTTCGCCAACGGCGTGACCGATATCTTCTTCATCACCGAGTCCTACGTCTACTGGGGCACGGACAAGGGCTGGAGCGAGGAGACGCGCAGCGCGTTGCCCACGGTCTTCCCCGAGGGGCTGGCAGTGGATGACATGAACGGCGACGGCTTCCTGGACCTGCTCTTCACCACCTGGGTCTGCACCCTCTACTGCAGCCAGGCCTCGCGCATCTACTGGGGTGACGCGGCCGGTGGCGTCGACCCCGAGAGCTACCTGCAGCTGGAGGACGCCGTGGGGGCCGTGGACGCCCAGGTGGCGGATCTGGACGGCGATGGGCAGCAAGACCTGGTGCTGGCCAACGGTGGGATCGAGTGGGACTTGAGCTTCGCCGACGCCTCCTTCGTCTACTACGGCTCCAAGGGCAGCTTCGACCTGGACCGGCGCGTAGAGCTGCCCACCACGGCCGCCTCGGAATGTGGTGTCGAGGACCTGGACGGCGACGGTTTCCCGGACGTGGTCTGCGCCAGCCACTACGCACCGGACAGCGGAGACGAGGTCTCGCAGATCTACTGGGGCTCGAAGGATGGCTTCTCCGAGCACGATCTGACCGAGCTGCCCACCACCCACGCGGCGGGGATGAAGATCGTCGGCTCCATCTACCCAGCGCCCTGAACGGGAGGCACGCATGCGCGAAGAGAAGGTCATCCTGAAGGCCCGCTTCGACCCTAAGCTCAAGACCTACTGGTACATCCAGGGGGCCATCCTGTTGGCCGCCATGGTGATCACGCTGCCCCTGCTGCCCATCTGGTTGCTGGGTTGGGGACAGCACTACAGCCGCCGGGTCTACGAGCACCTGCAGGCCGAGCTGACCGAGCGCAGCCTGAACCTGCGCATGGGCTATTGGTTCAAGACCGAGAAGCACATCCCCCTGGATAAGATCCAGGATCTGGCCCTCAAGGAGGGCCCCATCCTGCGCAAGCTGGGGCTGGCTTCGCTGGCCGTCGAGACGGCCGGTGGTTCGGGGCAGGGGGGCCCCGACGCCTCCCTGTCGGGCGTGGCGGACGCGGTGGCCTTCCGGGACGCCGTGCTGAACCAGCGGGACATCGTGACCATGGGGCAGCAGGCCCAGCCCGCGCCTCGAGAGGAGCCGGCCAGCGATCCGCAGCTGCTGGCGGAGATCCGCGACAGCTTGCTGCGCATCGAGAAGCTGCTGAGGGAGCGCGACAAGGGCTCGTGATACCCTCGTCGGGTCCTTGCCCCCGAGGGCCCTTTGAAGATCGTCTACGCCCCGGACTCCTACGGGGGTTTTTTGAGCGCCCCTGCCGCCTGCCGCCTGGTGGTCGAGCGCTTGGCGGATCAGGGGCTCGAGCTGCGGGGCCATCCCATGGCCGACGGCGGCGAGGGGACCCTGGAGGTGCTGGCCTTCCACGGCGGCCACCGCTGGCGCGCGCCGCATGGGGCTGCGCCCTGGGGGCGCTACCGGGGCGCGCTTGTGCTGGAGTCGGCCCTGCTGTTGGGCCCTGGTCTGCCCGCCATGGCGAGCTCCTGGCACGCCCGATCCAGCTTTGCCGTGGGTGCAGCGCTGCGGCGCGCCGAGGCGCGGGACGAGGAGGGCCCCTTCGTGGTGGGCTTGGGGGGCACGGCCACCATGGACGGGGGAGCTGGGGCCATCCAGGGCCTGGGCTTGAGCTTGCTCGACGCCCGGGGGCGAGCGCTGCCGAGTGGGCTGGGGGGAGCGGAGCTGGAGCGAGTGCGGAGCGTGGCTGGCCGTCCCGCGCTGGGCGGGCACCTGCTGGAGCTGCTCTGCGACGTGCAGACCGCCCTGGCGCAGGCGCCGGCCTTCTACGGGCCCCAGAAGGGACTGTCTCCGGCGGACACAGCTCGCCAGCGGGAGGGTTTTCAACGCTGGGCCGAGCTGCTGAACACCTGGCGTCAGCGCCAGGGTTGGCCGGAGCTGCCCGCGACGCTTCCCGGCGGCGGCGCCGCCGGGGGGCTGGGCTACGCCCTGGCCGCGGTGGCGCGGGCGCGCATGACCACGGGCGTGACCCGCCTGGCCCTGCTGACCGGTCTGCGGGAGGCCCTGGCCGGCGCGGATGTCGTGGTGCTGGGGGAGGGTAGGATGGACCGCACCTCCTTTGAAGGCAAGGTGGCCGACGAGGTGATCAGCATCGGGCGCGAAGAGGGCGTGTCGCGCGTGCTGGCCCTGGTGGGGCAGCAGCGGGCCCAGGAGCTGCCGCCACCTCCCCGAGGACCCGATCTCGTGTTGGCTGCCGGGGGTGATCCCAGCATGGAGCGCTTCCTGGAGGCGGCGGATCGGCTGGGGCGGGTCTTGAAAGCTACGGTGGAATGAAAGAGCCGCCGGCCCGTACCAAGGGGTGAGAGTTCGCGGCGCCGTCCAGGGAGGCACGGATGGATCAGAGCCCCCAGCGTTCCACCTTCGTCACTGTCGTCGCCTGGATCTTCCTGGTGCTGTCTGGCTTCACGCTGTTCGTCTCCGTCATGCAGAACATCATGGTCCAGTTCTTGTTCCCACCGGAGATGCTCGAGCGGGCCGCGGCGCAAGACGGCATGGATGGCATGCCCGCTGGCGCGCGCTTTGTGTTCGAGTACTTCCGCCTGGTCATCCTGCTGCCCCTGCTGGCCGCGGGGGGGACGTTTCTGGCCTCCCTGGGATTGCTCAGGCGGCGCGAGTGGGCCCGCCGGGTCTTCGTGGTCCTGATGAGCGTGGGGGCCCTGCTCTACTTGGCGGGCATCGTGCTGCAGGGCGCCATGATGCCGGACTTCTCGCAGTTTCCCCAGCCTGAGGGCGCGCCCGATTTCCGCAGCTTCGTGGTCGTCATCAGGATCTTCTCGGCCATCATGGGGCTGGGCATCGCCGGCCTGCTGGGTTGGATCGCAAAGCGCCTGATGGGGTGGGAGATCAGGCGGGAGTTCCAGCTTCCGAGCTGATCGGTGGCCGCCGAGTAGTCGTACGCAGGAAGATGTGGGGGTGCGTGAGCCTCGTCAGGGGGCGCGCAAGGTTTCGGACAACTGCCTTGTGGACTGGGCCGGGGTTGATAGTGGACGGGCCCCTTGAGCTTGACCTCCCCCTGTGAGGTGTCTTTATGGCTATCAGCATTGCCGAATATCTACCTGATGATCGAGCGAAGGCCGCGCAGGAGGCCATGACCCCGTTGGCCCAAGGCATGGTCGGCAGCATGATCCTGAACATCGCCAATCAGATGCGGGCGCTGGTGGCCGAAGGGCGGCAGATCTGCAACCTGACCCTGGGGGATTTCGCGGCCCCCCACTTCGCCATCCCCGAGCCGCTGGCCGACAAGCTGGTGGAGGCGGTGCGCGAGGGCACCACCAACTACCCGCCCCCCGACGGCATGCCCGAGCTCAAATCCGCCATCGCGCGGCTCTACCGCCGCAAGCTGGGGCTCGACTACCCGGCCGAGGCGGTCTGCGTGGGCAGCGGCGCCCGGCCCCCGATCTACGCCACCTGGAGGCTCTTCGTGGAGCCCGGCGATCGCACGGTCAGCTTCCTGCCGGCCTGGAATATGGGCTACTACGCCCAGCTGGCGCAGTCCGACCACAAGTTCGTGGTGACTCAGCCCGAGAATCGCTTCCACCCCACCGCAGAACAGGCCGCCGAAGCCATGCGCGGTGCGCGCATGGTGCTGCTGAACACGCCTCTCAACCCCACCGGTACCGCCATCTCGCGCGAGGCGATGAAGGGCATCGCCCAGGCCCTGGTGGAGGAGAACCGCGGGCGCGACAAGCCCTGCATGCTGCTGCTGGACCAGGTCTACTGGCTGCTGCGCCCCCCGGGCGTCGAACACTGGCATCCGGTGGCCCTGGTGCCCGAGGCGGCGCCCTACGTGGTCAACGTGGATGCGGTCAGCAAGTGCTTCGCGGCCACGGGTCTGCGCGTGGGTTGGGGCGTGGCCCCGCCCTACCTGCAGGGCAAGATGCGCGAGATGATCGGCCATATGGGGGCCTGGGCGCCCAAGCCCGAGCAGCTGGCCACGGCCTGGTTCCTGGACCAGGAGGAGCTCTTCGAGGCCTATATCGCCGACATCTGCGCCCGCCTCGACCTGCGGTTGCGCCGGCTGTACGAGGGCATCCAGGGTATGCGTGCGCGCGGCCTGCCCGTCGACGCCCACGCGCCCCAGGGCGCTATCTACCTGAGCTTACACGTGGATCTGATAGGGCGTGGCTTCGATACCAACGAACAGATCAGGCGTTGGCTGCTGGAAAAGGCGGGGGCGGCCGTGGTACCCTTCCAGGCATTCGACCTGGAAGAGGAGAACGGCTGGTTCCGCATGAGCGTTGGCGCGGTGGGTCCCCAGGACATCGACGACGTGCTGACTCGTCTGGAGAGGCTGCTGAGCGGATACCAGCGCACCTGAGACGGAGACAACGAGCGAACCATGGACTTTGACCCGATGCTGGCGGTGCTCAGGCACGCCGACCTGTTTCGGGCGGTGGAAGAGCGTGATCTGCGGCTGTTGCTCACCACGATGAAGCACCGCGAGCTGAAGAAGGACGAGGTGCTGTACAGGCAGGGCAGGCAGGGCGACTCCATGGCCGTGCTGGCCAAGGGTCGCCTGGGCGTGCAGGTCCAAGACAGCAAGGGGCGGGAGAACTTCGTCGCCGAGGTGCGCCCGGGCCAGGTCGTGGGCGAGATGAACTGCATCGACCCGGCGCAGCGCTCCGCCACGGTCTGGGCCATGGGGCCCGCCGAGATCTACGAGGCGGATCGGCACCTGCTGCACTACCTGCGCGAGCGCGAGCCCGACGTGCTGCTGGCCCTGCTGCAGGGCCTGCTGCCGCGGCTGGCCGATCGGCTGCGCAGCGTGAACCGCAAGATCGACAGCGCCATCTGTCGGGTGCAGGTGCAGCGGGGCGCGTCGAGTCCGGCACCCAACACCGCGGCCAAGCGCAAGCCCACGCCGCGCCGTCCCTTTCGGGGTCAGCTCCGCCTGCAGGGGATCGAGGCGCTCAAGGGCCTGACCCCAGCGGATCTGAAGCGCTTGGTGCGCGTGGCGCCCGCCTTCTCCTTCCGCAACCGGGAGCTGCTCTGCTGCGAGGGCGACGACGGTGACAGCTGCTTCCTGGTGGTCAGCGGCCAGATCGACGTGGTGAAGCGCATGCAGGGCAAGGGGCGCAAGCTGGCCAGCTTGGATGCACCGGTGCTGGTTGGTCAGCTGGCCTTGGTGGACCGCGTTGTGCGCTCCGCCAGCCTGCGCGCCCGTGGCGATGCCGTGGCGCTCGAGCTACGGCGCGACGTGTTCGAACGGCTGCTGAAGAAGCGCAGCCCCCTGGCGCTGCGCTTTCTGGAAGAGACCGTGGTGGCCGGCGTGCGGCAGATGCGCGTCGCCATGGTGAGCTTGAGCAAGATGTTCAGCAAGGGAGATGACGCCTTCGGCAAGGACTTCACCCGCAAGCCCGAGCCGGACCCCCCCCCCAGGCCTGCGGCCAAGCCCCGCTCCTCGCACTACGTCAAGCGATCCGCGCCGCCTCCCGTCTCCAGCTGGTCGACGCTGGACGAAGAAGCGGGGCGCGATCCGCTGGAGTTCTTGAAGGCAGCGCTCAATGAGTGGGGCATTCCCTCGTCGACCCTGGAGCGAGTCAGCGTCTATCGCCCCGATGGCATCATGAGCTCGGCCGAGCTGGCGGCGCGCAAGAGCCGCTGATCGGGCTCAAGTCCCGCTGGACACGCCCATCAGCGCCGAGAACCTGGCAGCGCTGGCGCGCTTTTTTGCCAGGTGCGCCGCTTCGGCGTCCACGAACTTGAGCGCCCCGGCCTCGCAGAAGGCCACGCAGGTGGGGTCGCCCTCGCAGGTGTCGCACTTGATGACGCGGCCCGCGGTCAGATCCACGCCCATGGCGCCGAAGGGGCAGGCCATGACGCAGCTCTTGCAGCCGATGCAGCGCTCCTGGTGGTAGAGCACGCGTGCGCTGTCGGGATCGCGGGACAGCGCCTTCTTGGGGCAGACCGCCACGCAGGCCGCGTCGCGGCATTGCTGGCACATCATGGGCAGGTAGAAGCCCTCGGCCTCCCACTTCATGACGGCGATGCGGGCCCTGGACGGATCGGCGGTGCCGGTGTGCTTGACGGAGCAGACCAGCTCGCACTGGCGGCAGCCGGTGCAGGCGGCTTGATCGATGACGATGATCTTCGGCATGACTGGCTCCTTACAGCACGTGAGTGGGTTCGTTTTCGAGGCCCAGGCGTTGCAGGGTGGCCTCGGGGATGCGCCCCTGCTCGTCCCAGCCGTGGTGGGCGTAGTACTCGTCGATCATCTGGCGCAGCTTGTTGCGGTCGATGGTCTTGCCGCGCACCACGTCGAAGCCGCGGTCGGTGGGCTCGTCGAAGTAGCGGTCCACCAGCCAGTCGTCGGCGCGGGTCAGGCCCTCGCGTAGGTTGAACATGCGCTCCAGGTTGTAGGCCCGCTCGGCCACGTCCCAGATCTGGCGTGGGCTGAGGTCGATGCCCGGGATCAGGCGCAGCCACTCCGAGAACTCGCGGAAGGCCGGCATATTGGGGGACAAGAAGACCGTGTGGTACTTGCAGACCCCCAGGCAGTCCACGGCCATATAGACCATCTCTTGCCAGAAGACCTGCCAGGGCTTGCCCTCGTAGTCGGAGTAGCTGGAGGTCAAGGGACCGTCGTAGGGTACGGGGAAGCCGTAGATCTTGCGCAGCAGGGGCTCGGGCAGGTGGTAGAGGTCGATGGCCGGGCGGCTGCGCAGGTGGTCGGAGCCGCGGGAGCCGGTGGCGATGCCCAGGGCCAGGGCCGGTGTGGGCCGCTCGTCGGAGTGCAGGTTGCTCATACCCTTGACGTGGATGCAGTACTTGGCGGCCTCTTCGGGCAGGCGCGCCATGGCGCCCTTGGGGCCCTCGGCCAGGATGTCGCCGATGTCCTCGCGGTGGGCGATCTTCTGGATGAGCGCCACCACGGCTTCGTGGTTGCCCCAGGTCAGGTCCAATCCGCCGGTGTCTTCTTCGGTGATGATGCCCTTCTCGAAGAGCTCGAAGGCCCAGCCCATCAGGGAGCCTATCTCCAGGGTGTCCATGCCCAGCTTGTTGACCAGGTAGTTGCCGTACAGGATGGTGGGGAAGTCGCGGCAGCCCACCTCGGCGCCGAAGGCGCCCTGGGAGGTGTACTCCGGGCCCTCGTCGTAGGTGCCGCTATAGGGGCCTTCCTGGATGATGTAGCGGTGCCGGCAGTGCACCTGGCAGCCGAAGCAGCCGGCCGTGCCCGTGGAGTGCTTGTCGATCTCTTCGCACTCGATGGCTTCCGTGTCGGGGATCTGGTTGTGCTGGAAGTTCCGCACGCGCACCAGCCCGGTGGAGTTGGTGACGCCGTAGATGAACATGGTGCCCCAGCGCTGCATGATCTGGGCCACCTTGGTGGAGGCCACGCGCTTGCAGATCTGCTTGTTGTACTCCAGCGCTTCGACGGGCTGGGCCAGCTCGATGCCCATGGTGCCGCGCACAGCCACGGCCTTGAGGTTCTTGGAGCCCATCACCGCGCCCATGCCCGTGCGGCCGGCGGCGTTCTTGTGGCTGGTGACCACGCAGGCGAAGCGCACCAGGTTCTCGCCGGCCTGGCCGATGGCCAGGGCCTTGATCTCGGGATCGCCCAGCTCTTCGCGGATCAGCTCCTGGGCGGTGAAGGTGTCGGCGCCCCACAGGTGTGAGGCGTCGCGCAGCTCGAGCTCGCCGTTCTTGATCCACAGGTAGACGGGCTTTTCGGCAGCGCCCTTGAACACCAGGTGGTCGAAGCCGGCGTAGCGCAGCTCGGGGGCGAAGAAGCCGCCCATATTGGCCGAGCCCAGCATGCCCGTCAGCGGGCTCTTGGCCATGATGTGCGTGCGGGCCGAGGCGCTGGCGGGCGTGCCGCCCAGCAGGCCTGCCGAGATGCAGAGCGCGTTGTCGGGCCCCAGGGCGTCGCAGCCGGGTTCGGCGTGGTTGTAGAGCAGGTAGACGTCCAGCCCGCGCCCGCCGATGTACTTCTCGCGCATCTCGCGGGTGATCTCCACGACCTGGATCTGTCCGCTGGTGAGGTCGATGATTGCCAGCTTGCGGTTCATGGCCATGTTGCGCCTCCTCACTTCTCGGGGACGGGGTAGCTCTCCCAGACCGGCCCGCGGATCTTGGCGGTCCGTGGGTAGGGCCAGGAGATGCGCCACTGCAGCTCGCAGCCTGGGCATTGGGCGCGCTCGGCGCGCGGGGCGGGCCGGAAACGCGTAAAGCAGGCCAGGCAGCGCACCTGGCCGTCGCGGGACGTGGAGGGGGGCTTCATGGGCACCTCGCGGGTGAGCGGATCCGAAACCTGGGGCTATCGCGGCGGGCCAGGGGGCGCACCGCCCATGGGTCCCCGCCGCCCCCTCACCCCCCCGCCACCAGCATCATCAGCGCCACCTGGTCGCCCTCTTCCAGGGGCTGGCCCAGCCTGTCGTGGGTGATCCATTCCTTGCCGTTGCGCAGCACCTGTACGGTCAGGTCCAGCTGGCCAGACTCGTCCAGCAGGGCCTGGCGGGCCAGGGGGCCGTAGCGGGCCAGCAGCGCCTGCAGCAGGTCCTGCACGCTATGGCCCTCGATGTCCAGCTGCAGCCGCTTGCCACCGATGCGGTTGGTCAGGTCGGGCATGCCCAGCAGCTCCACGGTCAGCTTCATGGGGGCCTCACGGCGTGATTCGGACCTGCTTCGACTAACACAGGCGCCCTGTGGTCGGATAGGTGCTGGAACCGTCCACCCCCAACAAGAGAGAACAACGATGAGTCAGCCGCTCTGGAAGCCTTCCGCCGAACGCATCGCCGCAGCCAACCTGACCTGTTTCATGGACTGGCTGCGCTATCAGAAGGGGCTCGATTTCGATGGCTATCAGGCCCTGTGGGAGTGGTCGGTCAGCCTGCGGGCCGACTTCTGGCAGGCCATCTGGGAGCACTTCGGCGTGCGGGCCTCCCGCGGCTACGATGCGGTGCTCGAGAATCCGGATCAGATGATGGCGTCCAAGTGGTTCACGGGCGCGCGCTTGAACTTTGCCGAGAACCTGTTGGCCAGCGGCGCGCCGGACCATGAGGCCCTGGTCTTCACCTCGGAAGGTGGCCTCAAGAAGCGCATGACCTACGACCAGCTGCGCCAGGCCGTGGCGCGTGCGGCCCAGGCCCTGAGGGCCGCTGGCGTGGGCGAGGGCGACCGAGTGGCCGGCTTCATGCCCAATATCCCCGAGGCCGTGGTGGCCATGCTGGCCGCCACCAGCATGGGCGCCATCTGGTCCTCCTGCTCCCCTGATTTCGGCATCAAGGGCGTGCTGGACCGCTTCGGCCAGATCGAGCCCAAGGTGCTTTTCACGGCCGATGGCTACTTCTACAACGGCAAGACCTTCAACTCGCTGGAGCGCATCGCCAGCGTGCTCGAGAGCCTGCCCTCCATCGAGACGGTGGTGGTGGTGCCCTTCGCCAGCGACGAGCCCGACACCTCGCTGGTGCGCGATGCCGTGCTCTACGGCGATTTCCTGGGTAGCGAACCCGCGCCCGCGCTGGAGTTCGCCCAGCTGCCCTTCGACCATCCGCTCTACATCATGTACAGCTCGGGCACTACGGGCGTGCCCAAGTGCATCGTGCACGGCGCCGGCGGCACCCTGCTGCAGCACCTCAAGGAGCTGGCGCTGCACACCAATGTGCAGCCCGAGGACCGGGTGTTCTACTTCACCACCTGCGGCTGGATGATGTGGAACTGGCTGGTGAGCACCCTGGCCCTGGGCGCCACGGTGCTGCTCTTCGACGGCAATCCCTTCCACCCGGATCCGGGCGCCCTGTTCAAGCTGGCCGAAGAAGAGGGCATGACCGTCTTCGGCGCCTCGGCCCGCTACCTGGCGTCGGTGGAGAAGGCCGGCTTGATCCCCCGCGAGAGCTTCGATCTCTCCCAGCTGCGCACCATGTGCTCCACGGGCTCACCCCTGTCCATCGAGAGCTTCGAGTTCGTCTACCGCGACATCAAGGCCGACCTGCAGCTGGCCAGCATCTCGGGCGGCACCGACATCATCTCCTGCTTCGCCCTGGGCTGCCCCATCTGGCCCGTGCACCGCAGCGAGCTGCAGTGCCGAGGCCTGGGCATGAAGGTGGACGCCCTCGACGAGATGGGCCAGCCCGTGCGCGGCCAGAAGGGCGAGCTGGTCTGCACGGCCTCTTTCCCCTCCCAGCCCATCTACTTCTGGAACGACCCCGGCGACCAGAAGTACGGCGACGCCTACTTCTCGGTCTTTCCCAACATCTGGCGGCACGGCGACTTCGTGGAGATCACCGAGCGCCAGGGCATGGTCATCTACGGTCGCTCCGACGCCACCCTCAATCCCGGGGGCGTGCGCATCGGCACGGCCGAGATCTACCGCCAGGTGATGACGCTCGAAGAGATCACGGATTCCATCGTGGTGGGCCAGGACTGGGAGGGCGACACCCGCGTGCTGCTCTTCGTGGTGCTGCGCCCGGGCGTGGCGCTGGACGAGGCGCTCGTCAAGCGCATCAGGACCACCATCCGCGTCAACACCTCGCCGCGCCACGTGCCGGCCAAGGTGCTGGCCGTGCCCGAGATCCCGCGTACCATCAGCGGCAAGAAGGTGGAGCTGGCCGTGGGCAAGGTGATCCGAGGCGAAGAGGTGCTCAACAAGGACGCCCTGGCCAACCCGGGGGCCCTGGCGCACTTCGCCGGACTGGACGAGCTGCAGAGCTGAAGAGGCGCCCCCTCAGCGCGTGCGCGCCAGGCGCAGTCCGAGCTCGTCGGCGGAGGTCCAGGGTGAGTCGCCGGAGCGATCCGCGAAGCGCAGTGCGCGCGGGTTGTTGCTCCAGCTGCCACCCTTGCGCACGCGCTGCTTGGCGGTGTCCGGGCCCCAGGGATCGGTGACGTCGCCGCTGTAGTCGGCCCACCAGTCGTGGCACCACTCCCAGACGTTGCCGTGCACGTCGTACAGCCCCCAGGCATTGGGAGCCAGTTGGCCCACCAGCTGCGATGACTCGGCGGCGTTGCCGCAGTACCAGCCCTGCTCGTCGAGCAGCGAGCCATCGTTCAGCGTCAGCCCGCCGTCGCAGTTGACATCATCGCCCTCGATGAGGTCGCCGCCCGAGGAAAACGAGGCCTCCTGGCCAGCCCGGGCCGCGTACTCCCACTCGGCCTCGGTGGGCAGACGGTAGCCGGGGCAGCTGTAGGGATCGGCGTAGACGCTCTCGGTCACGCACTCCGTGACGCTGCCCTTGCCGTAGCAGTCGTAGCAGGGCTCGAGCCCAGCGGCCGCGGAGACGACGTTGGCGAAGAGCGCGGCCTCGTGCCAGTCCAGGCCCTCCACCGGGCGATCCTCGCCCGCGTCGGCGAAGCTGGAGGGGTTGTAGCCCATGTGTTGGAGGAACTGGTCCTGGGTGACCTCGTATACGGCGATCCAGAAGGCCCTGGTCAGGGTCACCTCGTGCTGGTCCTCGTCGCCGTCCCGGCCCACCTCGTCCTCCGGCGCGCCCATCGTGAAGCTGCCATCCGCCACGCAGGTCATGGACAGGCCCTGGTGATCGTGGTGCGCGCCGGGGAAGTCCTGCGCGTCCTCGTCGTCGCAGTCCTTGTCGCAGAGGCTCCAGCCGTCTCCGTCCACGTCGGTGGCGTTCATGGCGGGATCCTCGTCGTCGCAGTCCGGGCCGCCGTAGGCCTCCGCCTGGCCGCCGTCGCCGTCCTGGTCATAGTCGTCCAGGCCGTCGCAGTTGCTGTCGATGCCGTCGTACCAGCTGTCCTTGGCTTCGGGATGGATCGCCCCGTCCGTCTCATCGCAGTCGCCGTCGCAGGCGCTGTAGCCGTCGCCGTCCGTATCCTCGGGGACCATGTCCGCGTCTTCGTCGTCGCAGTCGTCACCGCCGTGCTGATCGGAGTCGTAGCCGTCGCCGTCCTGATCGTAGTCGTTCAGGCCGTCGCAGTTGGCGTCCACGCCGTCGTACCAGGTCTCCTCGGCGCCGGGGTGGACCGCGGCGTCGTCGTCGTCGCAGTCGCTACCGGGCTCCCAGACCTGGTCCTTCTCCGGAGAGCCGTAGCCGTCGCCGTCCGCGTCCCGGGTGCAGGCCGTGGCGGAGTCTCGCGCGGCGGCCCCGGGCCAGGTGTGGGGATCGCTGTCGTCGCAGTCGTCGTCGCAGCTGCTGATCCCATCGCCGTCCTCGTCGCCGGGCGTGCGGTAGGGATCGCGGTCGTCGCAGTCGCCGTCGCAGCTGCTGTAGCCGTCCGCGTCGGTGTCGCCGGGATGCAGGGCGGCGTCGGTGTCATCGCAGTCCTCGTAGGCGTAGTAGCCGTCGCCGTCGCGGTCGCGGGCGGAGGTGTCCACGATGGCCTCAGGCTCCATGGCGCAGGCCAGCAGGGCGATGCAGAGCAGGGGCGGGGTTTTCATGGCGCCTCTGGGTTCAGGCTCAGGCGGCCAGCACCTTCACGTAGAAAGCCAGACCCAGCGCCAGCACCATGACCGCGGTGCCGGCCCAGCCCAGGCCCACGATCCAGGGCGAGGGCTGCAGGGCCTGGTCGCGCACGTCGCGTTTGATGCAGTGCAGGTTCAGCCCGTAGAGCACGGGCGCGGCCACCAGGCTCACCAGGGCCACCACGGTGACCAGGGTGACCGGATTGCCGATCCAGGCGATGAAGAGCGCGGCCAGGGCGGCGCTGAAGAGGGCGAAGCCGCCGTAGCTGCGGCGTCGTGCCTCGGGGGCGGCCAGCTTCTGGGGCGCCAGCGCGGCCAGGCCCTCGGAGAAGGAGCGAGAGAAGCCGTCGATCACCGTGTACGAGGTGGAGAACATGGCGAAGAAGGCGGTCAGCATGAACACGTGGGCCATCCAGCGGCCCAGGATGCTGGCGTAGGCGCCGGAGATGGTCTCCACGAACTGCACGCCGGAGAGCTCGGCGCCGCGTCCGGCCAGGTGCACGGCGCCCAGGCAGATGAACATCAAGCCGGTCAGCAGCGAAAGCGCGTAGCCCGTGCGCATGTCGAACAGAGAGATCTTCAGCTGGCGCAGGCGGTCTTCCAGCGCCGCTCCCCGCTCGCCGAGCAGCTCCAGCTTCTCCAGGGTCCAGAAGGAGTGCCAGATGGAGACGTCGATGCCCGTGGGCATCCAGCCCAGGATGGCGGCCACCAGCACGATGGAGCCCTCGGGCAGGCGTGGCAGCAGCAGGCCCGTGGCCGCCGAAGGGGGGGGGAGCGCTGGCAGGAAGGCCAGCAGCGTGGCCAGGGCCAGCACGCCCACCATCAGCTTGTTCAGGTGGTCCAGCCAGGAGAAGCCACCGATGCGCAGCAGAGCCAGGACCGCCGCCAAGAGCAGCAGCGAGAATCCCTCGATGGACCACAGCCCGGTCCAGCTCTGCAACACGCAGCCCGAGACGCTGACCACCCCTGCCAGCACGCCGATGCCCTGCAGCACGGTGCTGAGCAGGAAGAGCAGCAGCGCCCAGCCGCGGGGGCCGGCCACGCGGGCGTAGCCGGCCAGCAGGTTCTGGCCGGTGGCGGCGGCGTAGCGCGGGCCGAACTCGAAGGCCGGGTACTTGAACAGGTGCGCGGCCAGCACGAGCCAGAGCAGCTGGTAGCCGAAGAGCGCTCCAGCTTGCGGGCTCAGGACCAGGTGGGAGGCCCCGATGCTGACGGCCGCCAGCAAGAAACCGGGGCCGAGGCGCTGCCAGAGGTTGGGCTTCAGAGCTTGCGCTCCAGGGCGATGGCGCGGGCAGGTTCGAACTCGTGCGAGCTGAAGAACCAGAGCAGCTGGGGATCGTTCCAGTCGATGAAGGTGACCACGCGCACCATGCCCAGCACCTTGGCGTTGGCCAGGAAGTCTTCCATCAGCTGGTTGCCGATGCCCTGGCGCCGGTACTCGGGCTCCACGCCCAGGGTGTCGATGGCGACCGTGGCGCCCTCCACCCCGAACTCACCCACCAGCACGTCGCCCATGATGAAGCCGATCAGCTGGTCGCCCTGCACGGCCACCAGGGAGGGGGAGACGCGGTTCTCGTGCTGGATCCGCGCGTGCTTCATGCGGAAGTACTCGCGCCGCTCTTCTCCTCTGACACGCGCGTCGAGGTCGATGATGGCGTCGAGGTGCTCATCGGTCATGGGGCAGGTGAGGAAGTCAGGAGAGTCTGTGCTCATGGCGGGTCGTCCTCGCACATAGGGGCTGTCAGCGCTGCGTTCGCACGAGGCTACCGCAGGGGATCGGTGGGGGTCAAGCCCCAGATCTGGCGGTGGTGTGGCAATCGTGTCAGACACCTGGAACTGACATTTCTTGCGAAAATCCTAGTTCCTGGTGTCTGACACCCATTTCTCCCATTTCTACTTGCATGTCGCCCGTGATAGGAGAACCCCTCGCTGTCGGAAGCACCATCCACGGGAGGAGCCGCCGCTTGCTGTTGATGCGTCGCTACTATCGGGACGGCGCGCCCGATCCCCCCTTGCTCCTGCTGGAGGGCTTGCTGGCCGCGTTGGTGGGCATGGCCTTCGCCCTCTGGCTCTTCCCGGCCGAGGCCAGCCTGGTGGCGGTGTTCCTGGCCGCGCTGACGACAGGCGACTCCATGCATCGCCTGCTGGAGCGCAACCGGGCCGAGATCCTGGAGCGCGGGCGGTCACCCTGGAACGCCAACATGCGACTGACCCGCTGCGTGCTGGCCCTCTTCCTGGGCGCGCTGGCGGGCTACGCCGCTTTTGGGCTGGTGCTGGAGCCGGGCCAGGTGCAAGGCGCCTTCAGCCACCAGATCGAGGCGCTGGGGGGGCAGGATCTGCTGGATCTGAAGTTCGGGCACTTCAGCGCCATCTTCGTGAACAACCTCTACGTGCTCCTGTTCTTCTTCATCATCGCCATCCCCTTTCGGCAGGGGGGCGTGATGTTGGCCGTGGCCTGGAACGCCTCGGTCTGGGGCGCGGCCTTTGGGCTGCTGGCCTGGCAGTGGACGGAGCAGGGGGGGCCGGCGCCAGGCAGGGCCTGCCTGATGGTGATCGCGTCCTGCCTGCCCCACCTGCTGGCGGAAGCGGGTGCCTACGTCATGGCCGGCATGGCCGGGCTGTTCCTGAGCAAGGGCTTGCCCAAGTACGACCTGGAGTCGCCCGTGCTGGCGTCCATCCTGCGCACGGTGCTGCGCTTCATCGCCATCAGCGCTCTGCTGGTGGCCCTGGGAGCCGCCTGGGAGGGCTGGGTGGCGCCCCACCTGGTGGCTCTTATGTCCGGTGGGGGCATGTCCGGCGGAGGGATCTGAGCGCTGGGTTCAGTCGAAGACCACCTCGATGGTCTCGCTGGCCGTGGCTGAACCGTCGGCTGCCGTCGAGGTCATGACGAAGCTGACGGTGCTGCCGGGCTCGCCGCGCAGCAGGAGGCGAGTGGCGTGGGAGGGGTAGGGGGTGCTTGCCGTGTGGCCGTTGTCGCCCTCTGCGCTGGAGATGACCGGGGTGATGGTGTTCCAGGTGGCCAGGGAGCGCCCGGGGCCCAGGCTGCGCACGCCCAGGCGTAGCAGGTGCAGCTCGATCGTCTCCCCCTCTTCCGGCGCCCAGGTCAGGGCCGCACCGGGATCGATCATGCCGTGGCCGTAGCTGCTGTCCCAGGCCGGCGTGCCCAGATCGTCGGCGGTGGAAGTCAGCGCCTCGCGCAGGTTCTCGGCGCCGTTGACGCCGTTGGCGTGGACCAGGGCGGCCAGCCCGGCCACGTGCGGGGCGGCCATGGAGGTGCCCTGCAGGAACCAGTAGCTCCACATGCCCTCCAGGCGCGCCTGCTGCAGCACGCCGTCGGCGTAGCCGTCGCCGTCCACGTCCGCGGTGGTGTCGCCGCCAGGGGCGGCCAGGTCGATCTCGGCGCCCTGGTTGGAGTAGTAGGAGATCTCGGCGTTCAGGTCCGTGGCCGACACGGCCAGCGCGTTGTCGTAGGCGGCTGGGTAGCTGACGCTGTTGCGGTAGCCGTCGTTGCCCGCGGCGGCCACGACCAGGACATCGGCGCTGGTCGCGTAGGTGATGGCCTGCTCCACCAGGGTCATGGGCGAGCTGCACCCCAGGCTCAGGTTGATGATGTGCGCCCCGTTGTCAACGGCCCAGATGATGCCGTCGGCCACGTCCGCACTCGAGCCCGAGCCATCGGCGTCCAGCACGCGCACCGGCAGGATGGAGGCACCGGGCGCCATGCCGGCGACACCGACGCCGTTGTCGCTGTCCTGGGCTACGGTGCCCGCCACGTGGGTGCCGTGGCCGTTCATGTCGGCGGGATCCGCGTCGTCAGCCACGAAATCGTAGCCTGACAGCAGGCTGGCGAAGCCGTCGTTGCCCTCGGACACGCCCGTATCGACCACGGCGACGACGGCGTCGCTGCCGTCGCTGATGTCCCATGCCGCGGCCATCCCCAGGGTGCTCAGGTGCCATTGGTAGGCGTAGTAGGGATCGTTGGGCACAGCAAGCGTCCGCACCTCGACCAAGGGCTCCACCCACTCCACGTGCCGCAAGGCCTCGAGCTCGGCCAGGACCTGTTCCAGGGGCGCGGAAGACTGGAAGCGCCAGACCCTGTCCAGCCCCACGTTGACGGCGCGCTCCTGGCTTCCGGGCTGTCGCGACCAGGCCTGGGCCGCAGCGTTGGCGCCGATGGTCTCCATGGCCGCGTCGAAGGGGGCGTCCCCAGTCACCAGGCGGCCATTGTCCAGGCGGGATGCGTCGCTGAGCTCGGTGGACAGGCTCAGGACGAACTGACCCTCGATGGCGTCGATCCAGAGGTCCTGGGGACCCTCGAGCTGTTCGGCGGGCCGTGGGATCGTCTTGGATGCCACCTGCACGTCTTCTGGCTTTTCTTCGGGCAGATCGGCCACAGGGCTGCCTGCGCAGCCCCCGCTCTGGGCGCCCGTGGCGGCGCCGGTGATGCTGCGTCCGCTAAGCCTGCCGGTGTACTCCAGCACGCCCACGACCGCGACCAGTCCCGCTGCCAGCGCCAAGGCGATTCCCGTGCGTCGTTCCATGACTCTCTCCTTCTCGGCATCATGTCCCGCGTTCCAGCCAGGCTGGAGCGGTTTTCAGCCTACCACGGGTGATGTGGCCAGGGGAAGCCCGATGCGTCGCGCGGTCTCAGATGTACTTGTAGCGCTCGCGCAGGACCCGATGCAGGATCTTGCCCGTGGCGGTGCGGGGCATCTGATCCTGCGAGATGAACTCCACCGACTTGGGTCGCTTGTAGGCGGCCATGCGCGGGCGGCAGTAGTCCACGATCTCATGGGCCGTGGCCTGTTGGCCGTCCTTGAGGATCACCACGGCCTTGATGGCCTCGCCCCACTTGGGGTGGCTGACACCGATGACCGCCACGTCGAAGACCGCCGGGTGCGCTGCCAGCACGTTCTCCACCTCGGATGGGAAGACGTTCTCGCCCCCTGTGATGATCATGTTGTTCTTACGATCGACCAGGTAGAAATAGCCATCCTCGTCTTGATAGGCCATGTCGCCTGCCGAGAACCACTCCCCGGCGAAGGCCTCGGCGGTCCTGTCGGGCGCCTTGTAGTAGTGGTCGAACATCATGGGGCCCCGGCTGTAGAGCTCGCCGATTTCGCCCCGGGGCACGGGCTGCTTGTTTTCATCCAGGATCTTGACGAAGTCCGTGCCCAGGCTCTCGCGGCCGATGGAGCCGGGCTTGGTGAGCTGCTCGTCGGGGAAGAGGGTGGTGACGATGCCGGCTTCGGTGGAGCCGTAGCCCTCGTAGAGCTGCACCCCCTTGAAGGTCTCCATGATGGCCATCTTCTGCTCCACCCGCGCCGGGGCCGACGAGCAGAGCAGCTTGTCGACCGATGAGACGTCGTGGCGCGCCCGCTCTTCTTCGGGCACGGCCAGGATCAGGGCGTAGTGGGTGGGGATCAGGGAGATGAAGTTGATGCGGGCCCGCTCTACGATGCCCAGGATCTCCTGAGTCTTGAAGCTGCGAGCCGGGTGCACGTAGGTGGCGCCACCGATGTAGGTGAAGGTGAAGGTGAAGAAGGTCGTGTTGACGTGGCAGAGCGGCATCACGTTGAGCACGCGGTCGCCGGGACGGAAATCGAAGTCGATGGCGTTGATCAGGTAGAAGGCGACATAGGACTCGTGGGAGCGCACCACGCCCTTGGGGCGGCCCGTGGTGCCCGAGGTGTAGAGAAGGATCCAGGGATCGGCGGGTCGCACCTGGGCCTGGGGCTCGTGGACGGCGCCGCGCTGCAGCAGCTCCTCGTAGGGCAGGTAGCCCTGGGGCGCCTGGCCCACGGCCACGAAGCGCTCAGGCGGGATGCGCTCCAGCCCGTGCCGGATCTCGTCCGCCACGGTGCAGAACTCGTCGTGGACGATGAAGGCGCAGGACTCGGCGTGGTCCACGATGTAGCGCACCTCGGCGCCCACCAGGCGGAAGTTGATGGGGTTGACCACCAGGCCGGCCTTGGCGGCCGCCAGGTAGATCTCCACGAACTCGATGCAGTTCTCCAGCAGCACCGAGATCTTGTCCCCCTTGCGCAGGCCCATGTCCAGCAGGGCGTTGGCCAGGCGGCAGGCGCGGGCGTTGGACTCGGCAAAGCTGAAGCTGCGCTGGGCGTCCATCAGGCAGACGGCGTCTGGGTACTTCTTCGCGTTCAGCTTGAGCATTTCGCCCAGGTTGAGCCAGTTGGCCATGGGGCACCTCCTGGCACCCCAGATAGCGCCTGCGCCGGGCCGGCTCCACCCAAGCTTGCTCAAGCCCGGCCCTGCGCGGCCGACCATGGAGTACCCCCCGCGACAGGAGTCCTCCATGGCCAGGAAGAAGAGCCGCGCCCGGCGACGGGCGGCTCGTGCGGCATCCCCGGCCAGCGCCTTGCTCTCGCTCTGCGTGATCGCCAAGGACGAGGAGGCCTTGCTGCCGGGCTGCCTGGACTCGGTGGCGAGCCTGGCCGACCAGCTGCTGGTACTGGACACGGGCAGCAGCGACGGCACGGCGCGCGTGGCGCGGGCCCACGGCGCCCGGGTGCATCGCTTCACCTGGCGGGACGACTTTGCCGCGGCCAGAAACGCGGTCCTGGCCCATGCCCGCGGCCGCTGGGTCCTGGTGCTGGATGCGGACGAACGCCTGGCCCCGGCTGCGCTGCCGGTGATCCGGGCGGCATTGCGCGAAGGCGGCTTCGACCTGGGCTTGTTGCCCCTGCACGACGCCGCCAGCCTGGAGGCCACGGCGGAGCAGGTGCTGTCGGGCGCCCAGCTACGGCGCGAGCCCGTGCTGCTGCCGCGCCTGTTTCGCCGGACGCGCGACCTGGCCTGGGAGGGCGTGGTGCACGAGAGCCCGCGTCGCTGGATGTGCGCGCCCGGTCGGCGCAGCCGTGTGCTGCAGGCGCCCATCATCCACTACGGGGAGGTGGCCTCACTGCGCCAGAGCCGCGACAAGAGCGCCCGCAACCTGGAGCTGCTGCGCCGCCGCTGCGCCGCTGCGACCGAGGATCTTCACGCGCGCACCTACCTGGCCGAGGAGCTCTTCAAGCTGGGGCGCCTGGACGAGGCCTGGGAGGAGAGCCAGCTGGCCTGGGCCATGGCGCAGGGCGCTGCGCAGGGCAGGCCATCCGGTCTGGCGCGGGTCGCTGGCCTGCGCATGCTGCTGCTGGTGCAGCGCGAGCGCTGCGCCGAGGCCCTGGAGACCTACGCCTGCTGCAAGCACGACGCCCGACATCCGAATCTGGCCTTCTTCGCGGCCATCAGCATGGAGGCCGTGGCGCTGCGCAGCGACGATCCCCAGCGTCAGGGCGAGCTCCTGCGCCAGGCGCGCGCCCTGCTCCGGTTCTGCCGCGAGCAGCAGGGCGGCCTCTTCCTGGTGCCCCCCATCGGGGGCGTGACCAGCTGGTGGGCCGCCTCGCGCCTGGGCCAGGTGCTGCTGCAGCTGGGCGAGCCGCAGCAGGCCTTGCTGGCCTTCGAGGACGCCCTGCGCTGCAGGCCAGGTCTGCTGGAGGCCGGGCTGGGTCGGGCCGAGGCCTTGCTGGACTGTGGTCGCATCCGCGAGGCTCTGCTGGTGCTGGAGCCGCTGCTGCAGGAGGGGGGCGCGGACGCCAGCCTGCTGGTGGCTCAGGCCTGCCACGATCTGGGGGATGCCGCCCAGGAGCGGTTCTTTCTGGAGCGGGCCTACCGCAGCGCGCGCAAGGACCTCAAGGCGCCGTTCCGCCTTGCCCGCTTGAATGCGCTGATCTCCGCGTCTCGAGACCGGGCTCCCTAGCTAGCCGTTCTGAGCGCATACGCCGCTGCGCATGACGGGCGGTCGATGGGCAGCTTGCGGGGTGGCGGGCCGTTCCCCTCCTCTCAGAGCTGCTGGTGCGCCAAGTTCATCCACGCCACGAGCTCCTCTCGATGCTTGTCGAGGATGGGTAGCAGGATGTCGTCCTCGGTGGCGGCGTGCACCATCAGGTAGTCGATGACCAAGGCCGACGAGCCGGGCCCGGCGCATGGTCTCCCGGTATTGGGGATCTCTGGGGGCTGCCACCGAGAGGCGCTCCAGCAGGTGCAGCAGCTCATCCAGGCGCGGCAGGAGCCGGCGGTGCTCCTCGCAGAGCTCATCCAGGGCCTCGTTGAGCTCGGGGGAGGGGCAGACGGCCCGCAGCGCCGGAAAGAGCCGCTCTTCCTCGTACTGGAAGTGCTTGCGAACGTTGCTCCTGTAGAAGCTGCGCAGCCGTTGAATACCCAGCGCCTGCTCGCCCTGGTAGATGAACCCGGCAGCGGCCCGCATCTGCTCCAGCCACTCGCTCACCTGGGCGTGCTCCAGCAGGATGCGCTCCATAGGATCCTGGCACTTCTGTTCCATGGGGTGATCCTGGCGCAGGTGGTGTAGAGATTGTTGCCGCCAGCGGGGCGGTCAGCAGGGGATCCCCGCGCCGGTGGCAGGTATCACCATGGTCGTCGGAATCCGTCGCTGAAGCGGAATACTGCGTCTTCGCAGGGGCAAGGTCACGCAGCCAGTGTTTTTCTGAGGCCGCGTGCGCGCTCAGTCGCCGTAGCACAGCTCCCGCAGCAGGGTTCCGGCCTCGCGCAGCACCGCGTTCAGGGCGCGCTTGTCGAGCTGTTGGCGCCACTTGTCGAGCGCCTCCTGGTTGACGGCTCTCGCGGCGGCGGCGCTGGAGGACTCCAGGGGCGAGAGCGCCAGGGATGAGCGTTCGTGCTGCAGCACGGCCGGATCCCAGCGCTCGCCCAGAAAAGCCAGCACGCGCCGCAGCTCGCGCTCGGGATCCTCCACCAGCGCCTCGTAGCGCAGCTCCAGGTAACGGCCGGGCACGATGGGGACCTGTTGCCGGGTGGCCGTGATCAGCTCGCGCCAGTAGCGGGCGGCCGACTGGGCGTCGGCGCAGTACCAGACGGGCTTGCCCGTGGCGTCCAGCCAGCGTTGCCGCAGCAGTGAGGCCACCACGGCGCGGCCGTCGCGGATGACGTGCAGGAAGCGGGCGCGGGGAAAGAGCCGCCCCAGGTAGGCCATGTGCAGCAGGTTGTGGGGCGTCTTCTCGGCCACGCGCTGGCCCGGTGCGGCCATGTCGGCCAGCAGTGAGCTCAAGAAGGCCCGCACGGCGCGGTCCACCTGCTGCTCGCCGATGCCCGCCGCCTGCAGGTCGGCCTTCATATTTTGCAGCCATTGTTGGCGTTGGCCGCATATGATCGGCACGAGCTTTGCCTCGGGGCCGCAGTGCAGGCGCGGGTGGGCATGCAGCATGCTGCGGAAGAGGGTGGTGCCGCTGCGCCCCACGCCGCCGATGAAGATGTGGTCCGGTTGCTCGGGGCTGGGCAGGAATTCCTGCGTTTCGGCGCCCAGTTCGGCGAGGATGGTCCGCACCTGGGCTGAGAGGCCGGGCAGGACCTCGTCGGCGCGTGGCTCGAGCAGGGCCTCGATGGAGGACTGCTGCCCGCTGCGCAGCAGGTTGGCCAGGTGCATGGCCAGCGCTTGGACCTGGGCTGGATCCTGGGCGGGGGCGCAGGGGATGCGTGCGGCCAGCGCGGCCAGGCGCCCTGCCAGGCTGGGGCCGGGGCGCGGCTGGCCGTTGTACAGCTCCAGGGCGGCCCCCAGCTCTTCCAGCTGCTCGGCTCGCTCCGGGGAGGCGAAGCCCTGGGCGCTGCGCTGCTGGGCCACTCGCAGGAAGGCGCCCATGTCGTCCAGCTTGCCCAGCGCCGCGCAGGCCTCGGCGGCCAGTACCCAGGCGTCGGGGCCGGGCAGGCGCAGCAGGGGCTCCAACAGGGGCAGGGCATGCTGGGGTGCGCCGTCGCGCAGGGCGGCTGCGGCCTGGTCCAGCTTCGATTCGCTCATGGGATCCTCCGGCTCGCCACGCTTGGGGCTGCACAGCTCCTATCCCGTGTCGCGCTTGGCGGGCGTGGGCTCGCCCGATAGGCCCTTGCACCGCTGGAGGTCGTCATGTCCTACAGGTTCGAGCGCTTCGGTGCCCACTGGCAGCTCCCCGCCCCCCCGCCGGCCGGCGAGCCCATCTTCATCCTGGCGGCTGGCTGGCGCTGCGGCAGCACCCTGCTGCAGCGCCTGATCTGCGGCTCGGGCGAGGTGCTGGTCTGGGGCGAGCCCTACGGCAGGGCCGGCCTGCTACCAGCCATGACTCGCAGCGCGCTGGCCCTGGGGGATGACTGGCCCTTGGCGGGCGCGGTGGCGCCACAGGTGCTGCCCACGGATCTGGGCCGGCACTGGATCGCCAACCTCTACCCCGAGCCCCAGGCCCTGCGCGACGCCTTCCGAGCGCAGCTGGATACGCTGCTGGCCTTGCCTGCGCAGCGCCGCGGCTTTTCCCGCTTTGGCGTGAAGGAGGTGCGGCTGCACGGCGTCGACGCCGCCTTCCTACGCTGGATCTACCCCGACGCGCGCTTCTTCTTCCTGGTGCGCGATCCTTGGGCGGCCTGGTCCAGCGCCAAGGGGGCCCAGTGGCTGCTGCGCTGGCCCGAGCAGAAGGTGGCCGACGCGCGCGCCTTCGCCCACCTCTGGCGGCGGCTGGCCGAGAGCTTCCTGCAGTGGCCCGACGACAGCGGCCTGCTGCTGCGGCTGGAGGACCTGGTGCAGCCCGATTTCGACCTGCGCATCCTGGCCCGCCATGGACGCCTCGCCTCCGTGGACGGCGAGCTGCGCCAGCTGCGCATCCGCGGTATGCAGAAGCCGCCCATTCCCTTGGATGCGGCCGAGATCGAGACCATCACCCAGCTCACGGGCCGCCTGGCCCAGCGCCTGGGCTACACGCCGCCGCAGGCCCCCTGACCATGGACGGGAGCGACCGTGCAAGACAAGATCCTCTTCTTTCTGGCCTTGATGGCCCTGGTCCCCTGCGTTGCCCTGGCGACGCCCCCTGCTGATGGAGAAACCACCGTGATCGACACCTCCCTCTTCGTCGCCCAGGGCGCCGACCTGCGCTCCTTCCGCAAGCAGGTCACGGTGCGCGCCACGCCCAGCCAGGTCTTCGCCGCCTGGACCACGGCAGAAGGCCTGCAGGCCTTCCTGGATGTGCAGTCCAGGGTGGAGCTGCGCATCGGGGGCCCCTACGAGCTCTACTTCATGCCCGACACGCCCGACGGGCCCATCGGCTCCAACGGCTGCCAGGTGCTGGCCTACGTGCCCGATTCCCTGCTGGTCTTCTCCTGGAACGCCTCGCCCGAGTTCCCCGACGAGCGCGCGCTGCGCACCTGGGTGGTACTGCGCTTCGAGCAGGTGGATGGGGGGACCACCGTGGAGCTGACCCACCTGGGCTTTGGGCGCGATGGCCGCTGGAACGAGGTGCTGACCTACTTCGAGGCCGCCTGGGACAAGGTCCTGGCGGCGCTGCTGGCCCACTTCGAGGGCTAACCGCACCCGCTGCAACACTGTGCGTCCTTGGCGGCTCTTGGATTCGAAGCCTAGCCGTCGAGGAACAAGATGCGCCGCTCCTCCCTCTTCACCGCCGCTGCCGTCCTGCTCCTGCTGTTGGTCTTCGGCGCCACGCGCGGCAGCGCCGGGCCTGCGGACGACCTGCAGGCCATCGACACCGCCCTGACGGAGGGAGCGTTGCTGGTGGATGTGCGCACGCCGGGCGAGTTCTCGGCCGGCCACCTGCCCGGTGCGGTGAACCTGCCCCTGGACCAGCTGCACCGCGGGGCCGCCTCGCTGGATCCCCAGCGCACGGTGGTGCTCTACTGCCGTAGCGGCAACCGCAGCGCCTATGGGGCCGAGCTGCTGGGCAAGCTGGGTTTTGCCGAGGTGCTCGACCTGGGCGGCTACCGCAATGGGGAGAAGCTGGAGGCGCTGGGGGCGCGCTGAGGGGCCCGGGGGGTCAGGATCCGCGAGGCTCGGGCACGAAGGTGGTGACGGGTTCGGCGCTGCCCTGCACCTCGGCGGGATCCATGGCGGTCCAGGCGTAGTCCTGGCCGGCCTGGTCGCGGGTGGTCTGAGACACCAGCAGGGGCTTGCGCTGCTTCTTGGTCAGCCCCTCGATGCGCGAGGCCAAGTTGACAGCGTAGCCCGCGGCCGTGCACTCGCGATGGTGCTCGGGCCCCATGTCGCCCAGCACCACGCGCCCGGTGTGGATGCCGATGCCCATCCTCAGCGCCGGCTCGCCGCGCTCCGTACGGTGGGCGTTCAAGCGATCCAGGGCGCCGAGCATGGCCAGGCCGCAGGCCACGGCCTTGCGCGCATGGCCCTCGTCGCCCAGGGGCGTGCCGAAGTAGGCCATGATTCCATCGCCTACTCCAGGACCAGCTCGATCTCGCGGTAGCGCATGCCGCCGCTGACGTAGGCCATGTGCAGGTCGCCGTCGCTGTCGGTGGTCATGGCGCAGCTCTGGCCGCCGCCGATCTCCACCGCCTCGCTGACAGCGCCCTCGCTATCCACGTGCACCACGCGGATGACGCCGTCTCCGCCGGTCCAGCACATGAAGGCGCCGCCGAAGAGGGCTGGCGCCCACTGGGGCCCGAAGCGCTCACCGCCGTTGCCGTGCTGGGCCGGTTCGGCGTCGAGCACCGGCAGGTCGGCGGGATCGAAGACCAGGGCGCTGCCGTTCCAGACGTTGTAGACCACGCCCACGTCGTAGGCGATGGCCATATAGGCCACCTGGGGATCGGCACCGTCCAGGCCCATGCCCGGGTGCAGCATGTCCTCGCCCATCTCGTCGTAGCTTGTATTGCTGGCCCACTCCACCCGCGCCTCCAGCGAGGAGCTGCGGTAGGAGCTGGAGCACTCGCTCCAGCCGCTCATCAGGGCGTGCCACACCCCGCTCTCTCCCTGGCGCGGGCTGATGGCGAAGCGGATCTTCTCCCCGCTGCTGCCCACGTCCAGCTGCCCGCTCTCGCCGGTGTAGCCGCCCGTGTCGAAGCGCTGCCAGCGCCCCTCCTTTGTCATGACCACGGTCTGGTCGGGCAGGAAGGGATCCAGGGCCAGGTTGCCGTTCTTGTAGCCGGCGTTGGCTACGCCCAACCAGCTGGAGGCGGGGGCGCTGGAGACCTGCGAGAGCAGCCAGACGCCCTGCCCCGGCATGGTGCCGCCGTCCTTGACCCCCAGCCAGGCCGAGATCCAGGCCTGGTCCTGGGCGTCGATCTCGATGTGGGGCAGGTAGACGCGCGAGGCGTCCCAGTCATCGCTGCGCTCGGCGAAGAGCGCCTCGCTCCAGCTGCCGGCGATACGATGGAAGATCCAGACCTGGGGATTCTCCAAGTCGGCCACGATGTGGGGCTGCCCCAGGCTGTCCAGGGCGATGGAGGGACGGCTCATGCCCGTGGTCTCGCCGGCCGCCTCTTCGGCACCCACGGCCAGGGACCAGCGCAGCGGGCCGCTGTCGCCATCGGGGTGGAGACTGTCGGTGGTCTGGCTGTCCGCCAGCTGCGGATCGCCGCTGTCGGGAGGCTGGTCGATGGGGACCAGGGCCTGGCTGCAGGCGGCGGCCAGCAGGAGGGCGAGGGGCAGGGGCGAGGGGGCTTGCGGCACGGACGGCTCCGCGCTTTCGGTTCGCAAGAAACGTGCCCGAGGTGGAGTGGGGCCTGTGCGCTGTGGCCCTCGGTTTTTCGCGGTTTGCGGCCAGGCTGGGCCCTGGGCGCGACGCGGCCGCCCCAGGGGGCTGCCGAGTGTGGGGCCTGGTATTCCCAGTGTGGGAGGCGTCAGAGCGCCGGATCGCCATCCTGGGGCGCTCGCCGCCTTCGCGCGGCAGCCAGCGCGGCCAGGCCGGCCAGCAGAGCCAGCCAATTGCGCGGAGCGTGGGCCATTGAGGCATCGCAGGTGCAGCCCCCGGTCCGCATATCCTCTGTGGCCACAGCCCGGTCCAGCCAGTCCATGAAGACCGCGAGGGCCTCCTCGTAGACCCGTTCCGGATCCTCGGTGCTGCGCAAGATGCCGGCCGGCAAGAGCAGCAGCCCGCCGCAGAGGGCCTGCTCGTCGAAAGCGGTGTCGCCCACCGGATCGCAGAGCGCCAGATCGCAGCTGTCCTCCTGCGCGACCACCAGGCAGGCGAGGCCGTCCAGCACGGTCTGCGGATCCTCTGAGAGTTCCTGCAGGGCGCCCCTGTTCGGAGCGACCTTGAACATCACCAGCGGTTCGACCCACCCGTCGTCGCGTGCCCAGACCTCCACCAGCCGCGATGTGCCGTCACCTTCGAAGACCTCACGCTCCACTTCCTTCAGCCCGAAGCCCTGCTCGCGCAGCAACTGGCGCAGGATGGCCAGGGCCTGCTCCTTGTTCACGACTGCGGGGCGCGTGGGCAGGCTTCCCCTGAAGCCGGTGTCCCGGGTCTCGTCGAAGGCCTGGGCGCTGGGCGCAGCGCCTGCGAGGGCCGCCAGCGCGACGAGCTGGCGCAGGCGCGCTGCGGGCGGGGCTCGACGCGCAAGCCGCAGCTGCGCCTCCAGCCAGCCGTGCAGGGCGGGGTAGCGGGCAGCGGCGCGCCGGGCGACGGGTCGTCGGCTCAGGGTCTGTTGCGGGCCAGGCATGCGAAGCTCCGCCCGGAGGATAGCATGAGGAGGAGGGGGGTCGCCGGCGGACCGCCAGGTCCTCGGGAGGTGGCCCCCCGCGCGCTCAGCTGGGCGGGCAGCTCCTCGGGAAGCGGCCCCCTATCTGAGCGCCCACCCCTCGTGCGCTCAGCTGGGCGCCTGCACGGAGCGGCGCTCGGTGTCTCTCTCCGTGCCGCAGCTCCGTTGCTCGGCTGCGGCCTGCCGGCGGTCTTCGTGGGTGCCCCGCCACCATCTTCGCCGCGGCCGTTCCCCCAGCCATTGATTCTCACCGCTTCGTCTCGGAACCTCTGGCAGTGCGGCGCACTGGAGTGGGTATCGAGACCAGGTGCGCTCCTCCGGTCTCGGAACTCCTGGCAGTGCGGCGTACTGGAGTGGGTATCGAGACCAGGTGTGCCCTTGCGGTCTCGAAACCCCTGGCAGTGCGGCGCACTGGAGTGAGTATCGAGACCAAGTACAGTGCCCATGCGAGGCGGAGTCCGGCAGTCGCCTGGGCCAAGACCTCGCCAGGGCTCCGCCGTCGCTGCCGGACCCGGGCTGATCTCCCCTCGGAAGGACGTGATGGTCGATCCAGGGTGGGCTGTTTCTTGGTAGTCACTCCGCCCTACCCTCATCCTCACGGGGCGCGGAGCGGCAGCCCTCTCTCCCCTTCCCCTCTCTTCAGCGCCGCTCGTCAGCCACTGACGCACAGGTCCCTGCGCCTTTGCGTCTCTGCGCCTTTGCGTTGACTTTTCGGCGCCATGGAGCTCGGGCGACCCGAGCTGTTTCTGGTTACTGTACGCCAGGTCCGTCTGGCGGGGAACCGCGCCTGGAAGCTGTGGATGCATCGTGAGTGAGTGGACGGTAGAGATCCTGCAGCGCTACGGGCAGCTGCTCATGGACGAGGCGAGCGGAATGCTGCTGGCAGGCCTGGCTGGCGGGGCGCTCTGCTTTGTCTGGTGGAGATCGCTCCATTGGCAGCGAGTTTCCGCGTTGACGCGGTCGGCCTGGCTCCACCTCGTCGTCGCGCTGGGCGCGCTGAGTGCCGGTCTCTGGCTGGCCGTGCAAAAGGCCGCGGTCTACGACGACGCCTACATCAGCTTCCGCTTCGCCGACAACCTGCTGCACGGGCACGGCCTGGTCTGGAATCCGGGAGAGAGGGTCGAGGGCTACACGAACTTTCTCTGGACATTCCTCCTCGCCGTCTTCGGCTGGCTCACGCCCCTGGAGCTCCCCCTGCTCGCCCTCGGGGGTTGCCTGCTCTCGTTCGCGGGCGTCGTGCTGCTCGTGGCCCACCTCGGTCGAAGGATCTACGGTGCAGGGGTTCCCCTGGCTGCCCTGCTCTATGCGCTCCAGGACTCCGCCACCGAGTACGCCACGTCGGGGCTCGAGACGAGCTTCGCCACGCTCTGCGTCTTGCTGGGCCTGGGGGGCCTGGTCGCCGGCAGCCGCCCCAGGCACGCCGCGCTGGCCGGTGCCGGCTTCATGGGCGCCACGTTCACTCGGCCGGACCACTGCCTGTTCTGGATAGCGGGCGCCCTCGCGCTGCTGTGGGAGCTGCGCCGCCTGGGCCCCGCCGACGGCCGCTTGCCTCTGCTGACGAAGGCCGCCTGGCTGCGCCTGGGCTGCTACGCCTCGAGCTTCGTCCCCTACCTGGCCTACCTTGGATGGAAGGTCAGCTTCTACGGTCGCATTCTCCCCAATACCTACTTCGCCAAGTCCGCCGGCCTGGCCTACTTCGATCAAGGAGGCATCTACGCGCTGACCTTCCTGCTGGGCTCCCACCTCTGGCTCGTCATCCCGCTGGCCCTGTTCGGGCTCTTACGGCCCCGGGGGCGCGCGCAGCGCCTGATGGGCTCCTTCGCCCTGGTTTCTCTCCCGCTCTACAACTTCTACGTGCTCAAGGTGGGGGGCGACTTCATGTACGGCCGTTTCTATGTCGTGACCTTGCCCATCTGGCTCTTGCTCGCCCAGGGGGGAGTGCGTCGCCTGCTCGCGGCTGGCCGCTGGCGGGGAATTCTGGCCGCGAGTCTGCTCTGGACCACGGTGGGCGGGGTGCGCCTGATGGAAGGGACCGAGTGGAACATCGCGCTCGAGAATGCGTACTACAGGATCACGCAGTGCTGGCCTCGAGTCGCGATGGACCATCCCGGCTTTCGAGTGGGCGTCTACCTGGGGGCCTTTTTGAAGGCGCGCGGGATCGAGCCCGTCATCGCCACCCCGGGCATCGGAATGGTCGGCTACTACTCCCGTCTGGAGCTGATAGACCTCATGGGTCTCACCGATAGGAGGGTAGCCCACACCAAGCTCGACAAGCGGGGCAAGCCCGGACATGAGAAGTGGCCCCGGGAGCGCTACCTGGAGAGGCGCGGGGTACAGCTGATCCACTCCGATCACAACCTGCCCAGGCGTTGGCATCGCTACATCGAGCTGAACATCGGGGGCCATCACGTCAAGCAGTGGCGCTTCTATTGCTACGACGTGGCCCTCGCGGACCAGCTGAGGGACCTGGCCCCCGAGATCCGGTTCACTCGCTTCGAGCCGGTCCTCGACGCCTGGCTGGCCCGCGCTCACCGCCTCTCCACCAAGCGCATCGAAGAGGACGCCGCGTTCTTCCAGCAGTACTATTTCCGCTGCAATGAGGACGCGCAGCGCGCGGCGCGCGTGGACGAGGCTCGGCGGGCTGCCAGCAGGAGAGGGAGTCCGTCGATGCGTAGCGCCATCAGTCCTGCACCTTGATGCGAGCGTCCACCACGCAGGGCGCCCGGCCCTGGGGGTAGGCCAGCACCGGGTTCATGTCCAGCTCGGCGATCTGCGGGAAGTCGCAGAGCAGCTGAGAGGTGCGCAGCAGCACGTCGGCCAGGGTCGCGCGGTCCACGGCGTGCTGGCCGCGCACGCCGTCCAGCAGGGCCGTCGCGGCGATGCCGCTCATCATCTGCTCCGGCTCGTCGGCGGTCAGCGGCGCCAGCTTGAAGACGGCGTCCTTGAAGACCTCGACGTGCACGCCGCCCAGGCCGAACATCACCATGGATCCCAGGCCCTGGGCCCGAGCGCCGCCCACGATCACCTCCAGGCCGGCAGGCGCCATGCGCTGCAGCAGCCAGTTCAGCTCGTCGTAGCCGGTCAGCTTGTCGGCCAGGGCGCGCCAGGCCGCTTCGAGCTGGGCCTCGTCCTGCAGGCCCACCACCACGGCGCCGGCGTCGCTCTTGTGCACAAGGGCTGGGGCCTCGGCCTTCAGCACCACGGGGTAGCCCAGCTGCTGGGCGGCCTCGCGCAGCGCGGGCCAGTCGGCGGCGCGGCGTTCCGCCACCAGGGGCAGACCGTAGGCCTTCAGAAGCTGGCTGACCGCGGCCGCTGGCAGGAAGCCGTCGGGGCGGGGCGTGGCCGCAGCCAGGACGGCCTCGGCGGCCGCGCGGTCGATCTCGAGGGCCGGCGCGGGCTCGGCGGGCCGGTCCCGCAGCCGGCGGTAGCGGTCCATGTGGCTGAGCACGCGGGCGGCGGCCTCGGGGAAGTAGTAGACCGGCAGGCCGGCGGCGCGCACCTGCTCCACGGTGCGTTTCCACTCCGGGGTCTCGTCCGGGTTGGTCATGGCTACCGCGATCATGGTCTTGTCGGTGCTGGCCGCCAGGCGCTCAACCGCGGCCGAGATGCCCAGGGTGTCCACGAAGAAGGGCGTCATGAAGCAGATCACGGCGGCGTCCAGGCCGGGATCTTGCAGCAGGGCCTGCAGCGAGGTGCCGAACTCGTCGCCGCCGGCCGTGGCCATCATGTCGATGGGGTTGGCGATGGAGGCGATGGCCTGCAGCTTGTCGGCCAGCAGGGCCTTGGACTCTTCCGCCAGGGGCGGCACGGCCAGGCCGGCCTTGATGGCCTCGTCGGTGACGATGATGGCCGGGGAGCCGGCGTTGGTGACCATGCCCACCCGGTTGCCGCGCGGCACGGGCTGGGTGGCGAAGGCCTCGGCCGCCTCGCAGAGCTCGCCCAGGCTGGCGAAGGAGAGCACGCCGCAGCGGTCGAAGAGCACCTGGGACACGGTGTCCTCGGCCATCATGCCGCCGGTGTGGGACGAGACGGCCCGCGCGCCCTCAGGGGTGGTGCCGCTCTTGAGCGCCAGCACGGGCTTCTTGGCGGCCACTGGGGCCACGCGGCGCAGGAACTCCTGCGGGTCGGCGAAGCTCTCGATGTGCAGAACGATCACGTGGGTCTGCTCGTCCTGGCCGTAGTACTCGATGAGCTCGGGGATGGAGATGTCGCAGGCGTTGCCGTTGGAGGCGTACATGCGCTGCCCGATGCCGCGCATGCCGAAGTAGTTGTTGATCACCTCGGCCACGCCGCCGCCCTGGCAGACCATGGAGACGTGGCCCGGCTTCATGGTGGCGAAGGTGAAGTTGGAGTAGAGCGAGACATCCGGGTCGGAGTTCATCACGCCCTGGCAGTTGGGACCGAAGATGCGCAGGCCCGTGCGCCGCCCGATCTCCACCAGCTGGCGCTCCAGCTCGGCGCCTTTGGCTCCCACCTCCTTGAAGCCCGAGGTGTTGACGATGGCCACCTTGACGCCCTTGGCCGCGCAGTCCTCGAGGGTGGGTGCCACGTACTTGTTGCGCACGATGATGTGCACCAGGTCCACCTCGCCGGGCACGTCCAGGATGGACTTGTGGCAAGGCGTGTCCAGGATGACACCGCCACGCGGGTTCACCGGCCAGACCGGCCCCTTGAAGCCGTAGCGCTTCAGGTTCCGGATGATGCGGTTGCCGATGGTCAGCGGGCGGGTCGAGGCGCCGATGATGGCGATGGAGCGGGGCTTGAAGAGGGGATCCAGGTCAGCCATGGGCGATGCCTCCGGTGGGGAACATGGGCTGCGCCACCTAACCGGCGCGCCGTCCGCAGGCGTTCGGCTACGCTTGCGCTGCGTCAGCCGCCGCCCAGATCGGCGATCCACCGCTCCAAGCCGGCGAGGAGCTCATCGTCCCCCGCTCGCAAACCGCCCCCCGCTTCCAGCTCGGTCAGGGCGTCGCGGGCCAGGAGGAAGAGCCTGCGGGCCTGGTCCCGCTGATCCTGCTCCAGCAGGGCCCGGCCCAGCTCGCTACGGGCGATGGCCAGGTGTAGCTGGGGGTGGGTTGCGGAGGGATCCTGGGCGGCTGCCGCCTCCAGCTCCCCCACACCGGCCGCGAGCGCCTGCAGGCCCTGCTCGGTGGCTCCCAGGCGCACCAGCTGGCCCCCGGCCTCGGCGCGAGCCTCGCCGTTGGAGAGGCGCAGGGCCCAGTTGCTGGGATCCACCTGCTGGGCGTCGAGCTTCGCCAGGCAGCCCTGCAGCGCCTGCAAAGCCTCGTCCGTCCTCCCCAGCTGCATGAGCAGCGGGGCCAGGTTCAGCTGGGCCAACACCAGGCGGTTGGCCCAGAGGGGATTGCCCGCGTCGTGCTCTGTCAGGCGCTCGAGCAGCGCCATGGTGGCCAGCTGGGCCTGCAAGGACTCCTGGGTGCGACCGAGCCTGGACAGGGCGTAGGCTTCCATGCTGCGCGCGTAGGCCAGCAGCTCCAGCCAGTCCGTGTTGGAGGGGTCGCGCTCGACCAGCGGGCCGCAGGTCCGGACGGCGGCCCGGAAGGCCGCCAGGGCCTCCTGCAGGCGGCCCAGGTCGGCCAGCACATGGCCAGCGGCGATGTGGGCGCGGGCCTCCAGGTGCAGCCAGCGCGAGCTGACAGGATCTCCCGCCCTGAGCTGCTCTGCCAGGGCCACGGCCCGCTCGTGGGAGGCCAGCGCCGCCAGGTGGTCTCCGGCTTTCCAGGTCGCCCTGCCGGCCGCCAGCTCGGCTTCGGCCAGATCGGCGTGGCTGGCCAGGTCTCCCACCTCGCTCACCAGCTCCTGCGCCAGCGCGCTGGCCTGTGCCAACACGCTGCGCGCCTCGTCCAGGGTGCCACGTGACGCCAGCACATCGCCCAGGGCCGTGCCGACCCGTGTCAGCTCGCGGCGTGCCGGGCTCTCCTGCTGCCCGGCCAGCAGCTGGTCGCCGCGCTCCAGCAAGCCGATGGCCGGGTCCAGCTTGCCCATGTCCACCAGCACCTCGGCCAGCTTGCGGTGGCTGGTGGCCAGGCTGACCGTCGCCCCCGGATCCGCCGAGGCCAGCTGCTCGCGGATGGCCAGCGCTTCTTCGTGGGCGGCGCGGGCGCCCTCCAGGTCGCCCGCCGCCCGCAGGCTGTCCCCCAGGATCTCCAGGGCTGCAGCGCGGTTGGGGCCCTCCTGCTCGGGGACCGAGTCGTAGTAGATCCGGATTTCCTGGGCGGTGCGCTGCAGCATGTCCAGCCGGCCGGCAGCCTCCAGCTGCTCGCGCAGGTCGTAGGCGATGAAGGTCACCAGCTTCTCGGCGGCCACCCGGCGCTGCTCGGCCTCGACGCGGCGGGCCTCTGCCAGGTCGCGCGCCTCGACCAGGCGCAGCACACCCCAGGTGGAGAGCGCCACCAGCACGACCAGCGCGGCGCAGGCCACGGTGATGGGCGCCCGGTTGGCGCGCAGCCAACGCAGCAGCAGCTCGCGGGGTTTGTAGCGGTAGGTCTCCACCAGCTTGCCTGTCTGGAAACGGCGCAGATCCGCGGCCAGCTCCTCGGCCGAGGGATAGCGCTCGGCGGGATCGCGGGCCATGGCGCGCGCTACGATGGCGCGCAGGTCGGCAGGGAGGGAGGCGTCCAGCTCGGGTGGAGGCGCCTGCAGCAGCTCGTCGATCAGCGCCTCGCTCGAGTCGGCCTGGTAGGGCAGCCGGCCCGAGAGCAGCTCGTAGAGCACGACGCCCAGGCTGTAGACGTCCGAACGTCTGTCCGCCGGCGTGCCGCGGGCCTGCTCGGGCGCCATGTGGGTGGGCGTGCCCAGGATGATCCCGGCAGCGGTTCGGCCGGCTGCGGTGGGCGCAAGCTCATCCGCCGGTTCCTCGTCGATGTGCAGCTCCTTGGCGATGCCCCAGTCGATCACCAGGGTCTCGCCCAGCGCGCCCAGGAGGATGTTGGCGGGCTTGATGTCGCGGTGCACCACGTCGTGCTGGTGGGCGTAGGCGATGGCTTCGGCCACCGCCAGCACCTCGGGCAGCAGGGCCAGGCGCGCCTCGAGCCCGTGCAGATCTCCCAGGATCTCCTCCAGCGAGCGCCCCGAGACCAGCTTCATGGCGTAGTAGGGCGTTCCATCGGGCAGCCGGCCCCGCTCGTAGATGGGGATGATCCCCGGGTGCTGCAGGCGGGCGGTGATGCGCGCCTCGCGGTCGAAGCGGGCCATGAGCGAGGGGCGCGGATCCAGGATGCGCTTGATGGCCACCGGGCGGTCCAGCTCGGCGTCGCGGGCCGTGTGGATGCTGCCCATGCCGCCGCGCGCGATCTCCTGGCCCAGCTCGTAGCGCTGGGGGGCGTCCTGGTCGCGGCGGCCGGTTGGCTCGTCGTCCAGGGTGAAGGTCGCTCGTGGGTCGTTGTGTTTCATGGGCCGTGCTCGGCGACAGCGCCGAGCGCTTATGCGCGGTGCGGAAACGGCGCCAATCCCTGGCGCCCTGGATTGGGTGTCCCGGGCGGCTTTCCAGCGCGCAGGACGCCCCGCCTTGCACGAGATGGCGCTATGATCTGCGCTGGCCATGCCCTCTCGCTTTCCCAAGCCCCACTTCAGCCTGCACCGCGCGTTGGTGCCCTTTCACATCCGCGACGCGCCGCGCGAGCTGCCTGCGGACCTGCGGCGCCGCGTGCGCCAGCGGCTCTCCACGTCTGCGCTGCTGCTGGCCGTGCTGCTGCTGGCCGCCACCCTGGGTGGCCTGGCGTTGATCTGGTGGCGGGGTGTGGTTCCCCAGCGGGACGTGGGCGTCTACGTGGTGGGGATGGCCCTCTGCATCGTCGCCTTCCTCGGCCTGGCGGCCCTGGGGCGCGGCGCCCTCTCCGATGGCTTGGTCTTGGGCACGGCGCGTGTGCTGGGTGTGGCCCTGTGCTGCTGGCTGACGTTCCTGTACGAGCACCACGCATACGGCCTGATGGGCGTCTGGCCCGACGCCACGGCGGCCATGCCCCTGCTGGTGCTGTTTCCCGTGCTCGTGCCTGGCGGCCTCTACTCCACGTTGGCCACGGCGCTGGGGCTCTGGCTGTCGGCGCCGCTGGGGCTGTGGATCGCCGCCCGGCTGCATGGGGCCAGCCCCGGTTTCTTCGATTATGCGAACCTCAGCGCGGCCTATGCGGTCGCGGCGGCAGCCGGTGCCTACGGCTCCGCCGTGGTGCACGGCCTGACCCAGGCCGTGGCCCAGGCCCGCGAGCTGGGCAGCTACAGCCTGGAAGAGGTCCTGGGCCGGGGGGGCATGGGTGAGGTCTGGCGTGCCTCCCACCGCATGCTGCGGCGGCCCGCCGCGGTCAAGCTGGTCAAGAGCGACCTGTTGGCCGGGCTGAGCAGCGAGGATCGGAAGCAGCTGCTGCAGCGCTTTTCTCGAGAAGCCAACGCCACGGCCGAGCTGGCCTCACCCCACACCGTGCGCCTGTACGACTACGGCCAGACCGACGATGGGACCATCTACTACGTGATGGAGCTGCTGCAGGGCATGGACCTGGAGACCCTGGTCAGGCGGCATGGGCCCCTGCCCCCCGAGCGGGCCGTGGCGCTGCTGATCCAGGTCTGCCACTCGCTGCGGGAGGCCCACCAGGCGGGGCTGGTGCATCGCGATATCAAGCCGGCCAACATCATGCTTTGCCCCCGCTTGGGGGGCGACGCCGACGTGGTCAAGGTGTTGGACTTCGGGCTGGTGGTGCTGAACAGCGCCGCTGTGGAGGAGCAGGAACGGCTCACGCAGCAGGGCCGTATCACGGGCACGCCCGCCTATATGGCCCCGGAGATGATGTCCGCGCCCCTGGAGGTGAACAGCCAGGCCGACCTCTACGCCCTGGGCTGCGTGGCCACCTGGCTGCTCTGCGGGCGGGTGCTCTTCCCGGGCAAGCAGGGCCTGGCGGCGCTCTCCGCCCACCTGACCGAGACGCCCCTGCCCCTGGGGGAGCGTGTACCTGGGGGGCTGCCCCCCGAGCTGGAGGAGATCGTGCACCGCTGCCTTGCCAAGGACCCAGCCGAACGCCCGGCAGGGGCCGGAGCGCTGATGGACGCCCTGCAGGAGACGGGCCTGGCCGCCGGATGGACCGCCGCGCGCTGCGCGAGCTGGTGGGAGGCGCATCCGGAGGAGTCCGACGTGGGCGAGGGCTCCGCTGCCCCGGCGGCGGGGGAGACATGGCGCTTTGACTGAGCGGAGGAACCGTCTATGCTACCATCGGAATGCAGGAGGTAGCATGGTACGTTTCCTATTCTCGCTCGTGATCGTCGTCGGCCTCTTCGGGCTCTGTCCAGCCTGCTCGGATGAGGAGGAGAGCGGCCTCGAGCCCGAGGCGGACGCCGACACCGACGCCGATGCGGACACCGACGCAGACGCCGACACCGACGCAGACGCCGACACCGACGCGGATACCGACGCGGATACCGACGCGGATACCGACGCGGATACCGACGCGGATACCGACG
>CAYVQL010000040.1:38722-49740 GCA_964454135.1 uncultured Enterobacterales bacterium
CCGACACCGACGCCGACACCGACAGCGACACGGATGTCGACATCAGCATCGAGTCCAACAGCTACGAGTGCCGTGGGGGCAACGGCAAGGGCTGGTGGTACTACGATGCCACGCTGCAGGGGTCGGCCGACGCGGTGGTGCTGGACATCATCCAGTACCCCTACGGGAAATGGCCTTGGAGCGAGTACCACGAGCTGAGCCTGGACAAGTCGGGCGGCAAGACCGAGCTCTGGGCCATCACCCTGCCCATCGTCGACTACTGGAAGGAATACCAGGACAGCGTGAACACGCTGTTCGGCGGCACGGACAGCTGCTCGAACCGCAAGCCCAGCTTGACCTGGATGCTGACGGCCTACGGGCAGGACCAGGCCGTCGGGGACTGCATCGTCTGGGGCGCCGAGACCAAGTGGTTCGCCAAAGAGGGCTGCCGGGTCGTCAAGTGAGGGCCAGCTACTGGCAACCCCCACTGCCACTGCAGCTGAAGCTGGCATCTGCCCCGTAGCTGTAGGCGCTGTCCGCTGCGTAGACGTCATCGGGCGCGTTGTCGTCGCCGCCCTCGCCCCAGTCACAGCTGGCTGAGCTGAGGGAGCCCTCCACCCGGGCGCCGCCACCGTTGCTGGAGGCCTGGTTGCCCGTGACCGAGCCACCGTCGAGGGTGGCGTTGACGCTGGCGGCCACGAAGAGGCCCGCGCCGACTCCGGCCTGGTTGTTGACGAAGCTGGCGTCGGTGGCGCTGAAGTCGGCGTTGGCCAGCACGGCGCCCCCGTTTCCCTTGGCCACGTTGTTGGAGAAGCTGGTCTCTTCCAACGCAGTGCTACCCGAGCAGAAGAGTCCGGCGCCGTGCATGGCGCTGTTGCCCTGCACCTGCCCGCCCTGGATCGAGGAGCTGCTGTAGACGTAGAGCCCGCCGCCGTAGGTCTGGGCGGCGTTGCCGCTCAGGGCGCTGTCGGCCGATAGCTGCAGCTCAGAGGACTCCAGGGCCACGCCGGCGCCGTACTCGGCGCTGTTGCCCTGCACGCTGCTTCCCGTCAGGCTCAGGCTGGCCTGGTACAGGTAGATGCCACCCGCCCCCGTGGCAGCTTGGTTGTTGCTGATCTGCACGTCGTCGAAGCTGGAGGCGCCCCCGTCCAGCAGCAGGCCCCCACCCAGCTCGTCGGCGCTGTTTTCGGAGATCCCCACCGAGGAGAGGCTGATGCCGTCCTCGGCCTGCAGGCCGCCGCCGTAGGAGCTGGCGCTGTTGCCGGTCAGGGAGCTGCTCGACAGCGAAGCGCCTTGCTGGGCGTAGACCCCGCCGCCGCGGGGCGCGTCGTTGCCCATGAGCGTGGCTCCCGACAGGCTGCAGCCCTCGGTGATCATGGCGCCGCCGCCCCTCTCGCTGGCGCTGTTGCCCTCCATGGTTCCGCCGGTGAGCGAGCCTTCGCCGGAGACGTAGACGCCGCCGCCGGTCTCGGCCGTGTTGCCCGAGAAGCTGCTGTCTGCGGCCGCGCTCTCTCCCTCGGCGAAGTAGGCGCCGCCGCCGTAGGTGGCGCTGTTGTGCTGGATGGCGCTGCCCTGCAGCTCGGCGCTCAGGGCGTAGAAGCCGCCGCCGGAGGTGGTGGCCTGGTTGCCGTCCACCGTGCTGTCCAGCAGGTGGAGCGTGCCCTTCTCCGGCCCGAAGAGGCCGCCGCCGTACTCAGCCTGGTTGCCGGTCACCAGGCAGTCCTGCAGGGTCAGGCTCTGGGCGGCCCAGGCCTGCACGGCCCCGCCCAGGGGATCGCTGCCGTAGGCCGTGCTGCCCGTACCGCCGGTCAGGGTGAAGCCCACCAGCGTCACGTCGCCGCCGTCGACCTCCAGCACCGGGCCGTCGCCCGCGGCGTCGATGATGGTCTGTTCAGCGCCCTCGATGCCCGCCAGCAGCATGTTGCGCTCCAGCAGCAGGCCGCCCTGGTAGGTGCCGGGCTGGGCCACCACGCAGTCCGTGCCCAGGTCGAAGGCGGCGGCCAGGCTGTCCACCGGGTCGTCGCTGCTGCCGCTGCCGCCGGGTGAGCCGTTGACCGCGTCGGCCAGCACAGGCTGCGTGGCGTCGTCGTCGTCGCAGTCCCAGTCGTTGTCCACGGTGCCGGCCTCGTCGCAGGTCTCGTGGGCGCTGTCCGGGTCGCCGAAGCCGTCGCTGTCGCCATCTTCGTAGCGGGTGGTGGGGGCGCCCACCGCCGGATCGCTGTCGTCGCAGTCCTCGTCGGCGGGCACGCCGTCGCCGTCGCCGTCCGTGTCCGCCGCGCTGTCGGGTTGGTCGGTGTCGCCGGGCGCAGCTGCGGCGCTGTCGTCCTTGTCGTCATAGTCGTTGCAGGCGATGAGGAGCAGGGCGAGGAGGAGGCGCTTCATGGTCGTTTTCCCTCGGTCATGGCTCGAAATCCGCCAGGCCGTACTCGTGGAAGTGGCACAGGCGCGTGCGCTGGGCTTCGGGGTCCCACAGGTGCATGTCGTTGCCGTGGCACCAGCGCCACTGGTCGCAGCTTAGGCAACGCCCCTGGCGCATCCAGCGCCGGTCGCGGAAAGGACCGAAGCGCTCGCGCCAGATCCGCACGAAGTCGTCGCGGAACACGTTGCCCTGGGCCAGGCTGCGGTCGTTGTTGGGGCAGGCCAGGATGTCGCCGTTGACCATCACGCCGCCCACCTCGATGCCCGCCACGCAGAGGTAGTCGTGCGTGCGCACCTGGTTCTCCAGGCGCGGGCCCAGGTAGGCGCCGCAGGAGAAGTCCACGCGCATGGGGCTGTCGCGGCGCTGTGCCATGATGAAGCGCATCAGCTGGTGGAACTGCTCGCGCTCCAAGAGCAGCTCGGGCAGCTGGGCGGCACGCCCGATGGGATCGATGGTGAACAGACGCCAGCGGCGCAGGCCCAGGCCGCAGAGCAGCTCGTGCAGCTGGGACAGCTGCCCCAGGTTGCGCTGGTTGACGCAGGTGACCGCGTCCAGCCCGGGGATGGCCGGGCTCCGGAGCAGCAGGCGCAGCGTACGCAGGGCCCGCTGATGGCTGCCGCGGCGGCCGCGCAGCCAGTCGTGCTCGGCCTCCTGCCCGTCCAGGCTGATGGTGGCGGCGCGCATGCCCGCCTCGCGGGCGCGCTGGGCCAGCTCGGGGGTCCAGGCCCAGCCATTGCTGACCAGGCCCCAGGAAAAGCCGCGCTGCGCCAGCGCCGCACCCAGCTCGAAGACCTGGGGGTGGAGGATGGGCTCGCCGCCGGTGATCACGGCCGTGATCTTGCGTGCGTCGAAGGCCGCTGCCACGCTGTCGGCCACCCGCAGCGCGGCCTCCAGGGGCAGGTCGGGCTCGCCCGTGCCGACGCTGCAGTCGGAGCCGCAGTGCAGGCAGGCCAGCTGGCAACGCTGGGTGATCTCGAAGAAGAGGTAGTCCAGCCTGTGGGCCTTGCGCACGGCGTGCTGCCAGAGCGGCAGCAGGGGGCGCTTGATGCGGGCGAGGGGGGGGCGCATCTAGCGTGAGACAGGTTCCATCTTGATGGTCCGTTCGAACGAGTGGGTGTTCTTTCCGCCGTCGGAGGTGAACGCGGCGCTGGAGGCGGCGAACTGGCCCCCATTGTCGGTGCCATCGGTGTCTCTCGCTTTGATCTGGCATCCGGAGGTGCAGTCGGTTCCGGTGTGGGCATTCAGCGTGTAGGCGCCGCGGGAGCTGGTGGTGCTGCGGTAGGCTTCGAAACTGACCTCGATGCCCTCGATGTAGGCGTCGTTGTCGGCCTGTCTGACCCTGCCCCAGAGCTTGTATGTGTGACCCACGAGCGGGACGGAGGCCGGGACCTCAGAATCGGAGTCCATGCCGATGCCGTACTCCTTCGAGTCGCAGCCGGCTGCGCCGATCAAGCCGCCCAGAAGGAGGGAGACGCCATGCCAGAACCGGTCCATAGGGATCCTCCGAGCGAGGTCGGAGATCATAGCTCCTTTGGGGGCTGGGCGGGGAGCTCGAAGTGCGGGGCGCTCAGCGTGAGAGCCGCTTCATCTGGATGTGCACGTCGCTGATCTCGTGCGTGCTGCGGCTCGAGTCCTCTGTGGTGAACTCGGCGCTGGCCTCGGCGTATTCGCCCCCGTTGTCGGCGCCGTCGATGTCTTTGGCTGTGACCTGGCAACCCGACACGCAGTCTTTGTCGAGTATGGCGAACAGAGAGAATTCGCCCCGCTCGTCGGTGGTGGCGCTTCTTCCCATGAACGAGACCTCGATGCCCTCGATGGGATAGCTGGTACCGGCCTGTGTGACCCGGCCGTCGATTTCGTAGAGGTAGGAAGGGGTGTCGGGGGGGTGGCAGTCGAAGCCGGTGCCGTAGTCCTTCCCGTCGCTGCTGCAGGCGCCGATCAGGCCGCTGAGCAGGAGGGAGACGCCGTGCCAGAACCGTTCCATGGTGAGCCTCTTGTCAAGGCAGGATCATAGCTCTTTACGGGGCTGGGCGCGGCGCTCGCCGCGTGGCGGCCCTCAGCGCTTGGCCGGCTCCAGCTCGATGTCGAGCCCTGTGATGTCATGGTAGCCGTAGTCCGCGCTGTCCGAGCTGAACTCTGCGCTGCCGTCGCCGAACTGGCCGCCGTTGTCCTTCCCGTCAGTGTCCGTGGCCGTGACCTGGCAACCCGAGGTGCAATCGGTGTCGCTGTCCGCGTACAGGACGTAGCTGCCGTCGGAGCCGGTGGTGGTGCTCTCGTCCTCGAAGCTGACCTCGATGCCTTCGATGGGATCGCCGCTGCCGGCCTGGATGACCGTGCCGTCGATGCCGTACTCGTGGTGGTCCCAGGTGTCGAAGCTGTCCCAGCCGCCGGTGCCGTACTTCGTCCCCCCCGGACAGCCGGCACCGACCAGCCCGCCGAGCAAGAGAGAGACGCCGCGCCAGATGCGTTCCATGGGATTCTTCCGATCAGGTTCGTATCATAGACTGCCTTTGCCAGGTCTGTGCTTGCTTTCGACTGTAATATGCATAAAATGCATGAAAGGAGGCATGTCCGATGCGCACCACCATCGAGCTCGACGACGACCTGCTCGAACGGGCCCAGCGCGTGGCCCCACGCGAGCTCCGCACGCGTCGCGCCTTGGTGGAGGAGGCGCTCCGCGCCTTCATTCAGCGCCAGGCTGCCCTCGAGTTGGCCGATGCAGGCGGCTTGTTTCCCAAGGCCAGGGCTGGCCGACGGCGAAGCTAGGCCATGACCGACCAGGGCCTCTTCCTCGTGGACACATCTGTCTGGATCGATCACTTCCGCCATGGAAATGCCCGGCTGGCGGACCTGTTGCGGACCCAGCGGGTTCTGACCCACAGCGTGGTACTGGGGGAGCTCTTCCTGGGATCAGGCATTCCTCGCCACTTGCGTGCCCGGTTGCGCGATCTCCCTCGCATCCCAGCCTCCCCTCCCGAACAGGTGCTGCGTTTCATCAGCGAGGACAGGTTGGAGAGGCAAGGGCTTGGCTGGGCTGATGCCTGCATCCTGTATGACGCACTGCGGCAGGGCTATCTGCTTTGGACGGACGAAAAGCGCTTGCAGGCCGCGGCTCGGCGGCTCACGATCCACGGCCCATAGGACCCATCACCCGCTGGCCAGCCCCCCCAGGATCCTCTCCAGCTCCGGGAAGGAGAAGGGCTTGGGCAGGACGCCGTCGAAGCCGTGCTCGCGGTGCTGGGCCATGATGGGATTGTCGCTGTAGCCGCTGGAGACATAGACCAGGGCCCGGGGATCGTGCTGCCTGATCAGCTTCAGCGCGTCCTTTCCGCCCACGCCGCCGGGCACGGTCAGATCCACGATGACGAGGTCGAAGGGCGCTCCGGCCTGCATGGCTTCTGCGTAGCGCTGCGCGGCCTCCACCCCTTCGGGGGCGCCGACCAGCTCCGCGCCCAGCTCCCGGAAGGCGCGCTCCAGGGCGCGCAGCACGCCCTGGTCGTCGTCCAGCACCAGCACGCGCAGCCCCAGGGGAATCTCCTCCAGGCCGGCGTCCACGGCCACGGATCCGCCTTCCACGGCGGGGAGCAGGAACCTGACCGTGGTTCCCTGGCCCGTGACGGACTCCATGGTGATGGAGCCGCCGTGGTTTCTGATGATGGAGTGGCAGACGGCCAGCCCCAGGCCGGAGCCCTTCTCCTTGGTGGAGAAGAAGGGATCGAAGACCCGCGCCAGGAGCTCCGGCGGTACGCCCTGGCCGCTGTCCTGGATGGAGACCTCGACGTAGCGGCCGTCCGCCAGGGGAAGCCCATCCGCGCTGTCCACATCCCTGAAGCGGATGTCCGCCGCGATGAAGCCGCCCTCGGGCATGGCCTGGGTGGCGTTGATGACCAGGTTGTGGACGATCTGGTCGATCTGGCCCGCGTCGGCTTGCACCATGGGCATGTCCGCATGGACGGAGAAGCTGTGCTCGACATCGGTGCCGCGCAGCGCGAAGCGGACCGCCTCGAGGACCAGCTCGTCCAGCGCTATTTCGCCCTTGACCGGGGCGCCGCCCTTGGCGAAGGTCAGCAGCTGCTTGGTGAGGGAGCGGGCGCGGGAGGCGGCCAGCTCGGCGTCGGCCAGCATCTGCTCCAGCTCGCTGTCGGGCTCGGCCGAGAGCCGCGCCACTGAGAGGTTCATCAGGATCACGGCGAGGAAGTTGTTGAAATCGTGGGCGATGCCCCCTGCCAGCATGCCCAGGGACTCCAGCTTGCCGGTTCGGAAGAGCTCGTGCTCCAGCGATTTCTGGGCAGTGATGTCCTCGGCGATCTCCGCCGTGCGGAAGAGCCGCCCTTTTCGCATGATGGGGAAGCTGCGCAGCCTGATCCAACGCATGGCGTCGTCCGGACGCAGGATGCGGAACTCCTCGTCCAATCGCCCCTGCGCGCGGTAGTCCTCGGATTCCAGGCGCGTTGCCATGCGCTGCCTGTCTTCGGGGTGCATGGAGCGCAGGAAGGCTTGCGGATCGTCGAGGATCCACTGGACCGGGCGCCCCCAGACCTGCTCGAAGGCAGGGCTGGCGTAGAGCACCTTCTCCGGCGCGCCCTGAAACTGTCGCCTGAGGAAGAAGACCTCGTGGATGTTCTCCGCCAGCTCGCGGAACTTGCGCTCGCTGTCGCGCAGTTGCTCCTCCATTCGCTTGCGCTTGGTCAGGTCCCGCAGGACCAGCACGCCTCCCGCCTGATCTCTCTCGGATGTGGAGAAGCGCACGTCGAAGCAGCGCGTCTCCCTGTCCTGGTCGGCCAGAAAGAGCTCCACCCCGGCCGCGGGAGCGCCCTCCGAACGCCTCGTGACGATGTCGTACAGGGGTGCGGAAAGGCGGGCGAGCGACTGGCCGACCGCCCCTCTCTGACGGGCACCGATGAAGTGCAGGGCGGCCTGGTTGATGTCCAGCACGCGCCACTTCGCGTCCAGCACGATCACGCCGTCGCCGATCATCTCCAGGACATTGCTGCGCGTCACGGGGACCAGGTCGAGCAGGCCCTGGCGGGACATTCCCCAGGCCAATGCGAGGCCGGTCAGGGTGAAGGCGCAAGGGGTCAGGTCCAAAGGAGAGTGGCCGGAGAGGTAGATGGCGTTTCCCGCCCAGGGTGCGGCGATGGCCAGGACCAGTGAGAGCGCCTGTCCCCGGAAGCGGCGGGGCTGCGTGAAGAGCATGCGCAGAATGCGGCCCGTGGCGTACAGCAGCAAGGCGTAGGCGTACGCCGCGTGGACCCAGAACCAGGGACCCCAGCTCGGTATCAGCGTGGGGAAGGAACCCTGCGTGGCCAGGGTGGCGTCGGCCACCACCAGACCGTGCAGTCCGCTGGTCCACGCCAGCAGCAAGGTGGCGGCTGGGATCAGCGCCAGCAGCGCCAGGCGCGGTCGCGTCAGCCAGGAACGCTGGCCGGTGTAGCGCATCACGAAGACGCAGAAGGCCAGGGGGGCCGTCACGATGCCCAGGAAGTTGAAGCCGAGCCAGAAGAGCTTGGCGGAGAGCTGCCCTTGGAGCAGCTCCATGGTGTAGCCGAAGGACCAGATGAACGTGGCGGCAGAGAAGACGAGGAAGGAGATGCCGCCGCGTGCGTTTCTTCGCCGGTAGCCGAAGATCACCAGCATCGCCGACGTGATGGCGGCGGTGGCTGGGATCAAGGCGTAGTCGTTCCAGCTGGATTCCATCAGCCCTCACAACCCCGAAGGATACGTGTCCCCGCTCGCATTGCCGCTGTAGCTGTTGCCCGAGGTGGTCAGGCTATAGCTGCCGGTGGCGTAGATCCCGTAGTAGAGCGAGTTCTCGAGGTCGCTGGAGGTGACGCTGGCGGTGCAGTGGTAGCAGCTGATGTTGCCCGGATACGAGCTGGACCCGCCGCCGTAGGCCACCAGCGAGGCGTCGATGGTTGTGGCCGAGGTGTTGCTGCCCAGCAGGATGCCGTACCAGTCGCCCGCGGCCGGAGCGCTCTCGACCGAGCTGAAGATGGCCCCGTCGGCGTAGAGATCGCCGTAGCCGCTCCAGCCCACGTAGAGGTAGGTGGCCCCGGACGGGAAGAGCACTTCGGCGCCTTCGGCGGTGATCTCCACGGGAACGGCGCTGCCGTAGATGTTCAGGTAGTCGGCGCCCACCAGGTAGGGCACGCCCTGGTCGTGCCAGGTGCCCGAGGTGCCCACGTAGTAGCTGTCCAGCAGGATGTAGCCCTCGCCGTTGCCCTGGTAGCTGGAGGCCTCGTCCAGCTCCACCATCTCGTCGGCCGGGATCACCAGGGGGTAGCGGTCGTTGTCCGTCAGCGTGTTGGCGCTCCAGCCGGTGATGCTGCTGTTGAGGTGCACGCCGTCGCCGTCGGCCGAGCCTGTGGCCTCGGTGCCCTGTACGATGCAGTCGCTCATGGACAGCTGGCTGCCGCCGTAGTCGTAGATGCCGTAGGACAGGTTGTCCTGGATGACGCAGTCCGAGAGCGCGGCCTCGGCGTAGTACATGTAGAGGCCGGACGCATACGAGCTGGCGCCGCCGTACTCCAGTGTGAAGCCGGCCATCTGGGTGGCGCTGGAGGTGTGGTAGCCCAGGTAGATGCCGTCCCAGGTGCCCGGAGCGCTGCCGTCCAGCGTGGAGAAAAGCACGCCCTGGCCGCTGTCGAGATCGCCCTCGACCACCAGGTCCCCGTCATTGCTGCTGCCTACGTACAGGCCGTCGCTGGTTCCGAAGTAGATCTCCGTCCCGTCCTCGATGCTCAGCACGGGCGCCGATGAGCCGTAGACCATCAGGTTGCCGTTGACCTGGTAGGGCACGTCCAGGGCCTGCATGGTGGCGTTCGAGGAGACCACGCCATTTTCCACCATCACGTAGTCGTCGCTGTTGCCGCTGTAGCTGCTGGAGGCGTCCAGCCAGCCCAGCTGGGTGGCGTTGATCAGCATGGGGTAGCTGCCGTTGCCCGTCAGGGTGTTGTCCTCGAACATGGCGTCGAAGTCGGAGGAGCTGTCGCTGTACAGGCCGTAGCTCTCGTTGTGCTGGAAGCTGCTGCCGCTGATGGCCGGGTGGCTGCCGCCGTAGAGGTAGAGACCGGAGCCCTCGTTGTACTGGAAGACCGAGTCGGAGATCGTGATGGTCTCGTCCTGGTTGTAGTACAAGAAGGCGCCCGTACCCCAGCTGGAGCCGCCGGCGTACTCGAGGGTCAGGCCCTCCAGCACGCTGTCGGCGCCTGCGTAGTAGCCCATGTACAAGCCGTACCAATCGCCGGCGGCCGGGCTGCTCTCGGCCGAGCTCATCAGCACGCCGGCCGAGCTGCCCTCCACCACCAGGTCGCCGGCGTAGCTGGTGCCCACGTAGAGCGAGGTGTCGCTGTCGAAGTACAGCTCGGCGCCGTCTTCGATGGTGAGGATGGGGCTGCGCGAGGAGTTCTGGACGTAGACGTTGGCTGCCAGCAGGTAGGGCGCGTCGTGGGCCTGCCAGGTGGCGTCTTCCGAGACCGTGCCGCTGGCCACGTAGACGTAGTCCTGGTCGTTGCCCGCAAAGGAGCTGGAGGCGTCCAGGGCGTCCACGTTGTTGGCGTAGAGCGAGATGGGGTAGCTGCCGTTGCCCGTCAGCAGGTTGTCGGCAAAGGAGCCCTGCGTGTCGTCCAGGCAGGTGGTGGCGTAGCAGTGCAGGCCGATGCCGGCGTTGTCCTGGATGGTCGTGCCAGTGATCTGGGGCGTGGAGTAGAGGCTGTAGATGCCGGCGGCGGCCGAGTCGCGCACCGTGCTGTCGATGATGATGGGCTCGGCGTAGTACGCGTAGATGCCGGCGGCGGAGTGGCCGGCGTACTCGACGGTCAGCCCCTCCACCACGCTGGCGTCGGAGGAGTAGGAGTAGAAGTACACCCCGTACCAGTCGCCGGCAGCGGGTTCCTCCTCGTAGGAGGTGAAGCTGACCCCGGCGCTGGTGCCTTCCACCACCAGCTCTCCGTAGGAGGGGTAGCCCACGTACATGACCGTGCCCGACTGGAAGTAGACCGTGGCGCCGTCCTCCACGGTGAGCACGGGGCTGTTGCTGCCCGAGACGTAGATGTTGCAGGTGACGATGTGGCCTTCCTCGTTGGCCTCCCAGGTCTCGTCGCTGGAGATGTAGCCGCAGTGCTCCACGGGGCAGCCCTCGTCCACGTCGCCGTCGCAGTCGTTGTCGGCGCTGTCGGCACAGGTCTCCTCGGCGCCCGGGTAGCTGGCGGCGTCGGCGTCGTCGCAGTCCGTGTCGTCGCTGACGTAGCCGCTGGGCTGCTCGCAGGCCGTGGTGGCGCTGGCGGCGTCGCCGTAGCCGTCGGCATCCGCATCGGCGTACCAGGTCAGCTCGGGGCTGACCGCGGCGTCGCTGTCGTCGCAGTCCTGGCCATCGGCCACGTGACCCGAGGGCTGCTCGCACTCGCTGCTGGGCGTGGCGCTGGCGTCTCCGTAGCCATCGCCGTCGGCGTCCGGATACCAGTGGCTGGCGCCGGGGTAGGTGCTGGCGTCGGTGTCGTCGCAGTCCGTGTCGCTCGCGTATGCGACGTAGCCGCTGGGCTGGTCGCAGGCGACCTGGCTGTCGCCGGCGTCGCCGTAGCCATCGCCGTCGGCGTCGGCGTACCAGGTGCTGGCGTCGCTG
>CAYVQL010000041.1:0-49423 GCA_964454135.1 uncultured Enterobacterales bacterium
GGCGGCGCAGGCCACCCGTGGAGGCTGGCTCCCGGTTCTGTCGCCTGCTCCCAGGTTCGGATTCTACACGCATCACACCACCATGGCGTGCTACGATGCGATCGCAGATCGCCAGACCTATGCCTGAGCCGCTGTACTCGCCCATGCCGTGCAGGCGCTTGAAGATGGAGAAGATGCGTTCGTAGTGGCGCGCCTCGATCCCGATGCCATCGTCGCGCACCGAGAACTCCCAAGCCTGACCGCGGCGCGCGGCGCTGATGTGAACGCCCGGCGATGGCCGCGTGTTGAACTTGATGCCGTTGTCCACCAGGTTCTGCAACAGCTGGGTGATCTGCCCAGGCTCGGCCCACACCCTGGGCAGGGGACCGTGGGTGATGCGCGCGCCAGACTCGAAAATGCGCACGGAGAGGTTGCGCAGCGCCATGCCCAGCGCCTCCTCGCCCTCCACCCAGCTGTAAGGCATGACGCTGGTGCGCGCACGGGAGTAGGCCAGCAGGTCCCTGATCAGCTGGCGCATGCGCTCCGTGCCCTCCACGGCGAAACCGATGAACTCGTCCGCGTCCTGGTCCAGGCGCCCGCGATAGCGCTGCTGCAGCAGCTGCAGGTAGCTCGTGACGGTGCGTAGCGGTTCCTGCAAGTCGTGGGAGGCGATGTAGGCGAACTGCTCCAGGTCGAGATTGGAGCGCTCCAACGCGCTGCGCTGCTCACGCAGCTCGCCCTCGGCCTGCTTCAGCTCGCTGATGTCCACGGCTGTGGCCAGACGCACCCAGCCCCCATGGGGCCAATCCGCCCATTGATGCGTGTGCAGCAGGTGCAGGCCCAACTGCTCGTTCCGCTGCTCGAAGACATGGGGCTCCAGGTCCTCGGCGGCCAGCACAGGGCAATCCTCGCAGGGCTCGTCGACTCCGTGCAGCGCCTGGTAACAGACATGACCCACGAGCTCGCGCCCCAGGGTGGAGACCAGGTTCCAGTTGGCGTAGAGGATCTCGTGGGTGTCCGGATCCGTGACGTAGAGGAACTGGGGGAATTGGTCCAGGACGGCCAGAAAGCGCGTGTACTGGGACTCGATCTCCTGAAAGGCGTACCAGTGCATCAAGGCCGCCGAGCTGGCCTTGGTCAGGACCTCCAGCAAGGCGAGCTCTCCGTGTTCGAGGGCGCGCGACGTCTTGCCCAGGCCCAGCAGGCCAAAGGTGCGCCCCCGACCGGTGAGCGGTGAGGCTGCCAGGATGCCGAAATCGCAGCGCTGCTCCTCGGTCGCGGTGCGCACGGAGAGCGTCAGGGGTTCGTCCGAGACCGCCGTCCAGGACCGCTGTGCCGCCTCGGCCAGCACGCCCTCCAGCTTCATCATAGGTGCGGAAGGAAGGACTGCTTCCCTGCCTACGGCCAGATCCTCCAGCTCGGGATGCTCCGCAGCCAAGACCCGCAGCCCCCCGTCGCTGGCCAGCTCACCCAGAAAACCCACATCCGATCCCACCAGCGACATGCAGGCGTCGAGACAGACCAGAGCGACCTCGTCGGCGGTCTTGCAGGACAAGCTGTGACCCACCAGACCGGCGATGGTCTCCGCCGCGCGCCAGCCGCGCCCGTGGGGGCGCACCTCTCCCACATCGCTCTCCTCCTCCACGAGGACCAATCCGCGCCCGTCCTCATCGAGCAGGGGCGTGAGGTGCAATAGCTGGCTGCGCCCGGCGCGACGCACGCTGTGAACGCTGGGGCGCGCCGTGTGCACGACCTCCTCCATAGCCTCGCACAGGCCCATGGCCTCACCCGGCGCGATGACATCGCCCAGCTCGGCGCCCACCACCAAGGAGGCGCCGATGCTGTCGTCGTTTCGGGAGCAGGCTCCTACGAGCACCGCCTTGCCACTGGGTTCGAGGACGAACATGCTGCCTTTCCGAAGCGCAGAGAGCCTGGCGGAGGGCCGACAGGCTGCAACGCCGGCCTGACATGGCATAACCGTAGGACGGCGTCGGCCCCAGGCTGCGGCAAGCATCCGGCCCTCAACGCGCCGCGGCCTCCAGCTGAGCGCGATTGAGCTCGCCCGTGGGGCGATGCAGCCAGCGGGGCGCCTCGAACTCCACCCATGGCCTCTGGTCGGTGTTGCGCCGAGCCTGGGCGGAGAAAGCCCGTAGCTGGGCCGGGCCCAGGGTCGGGCGCAGGGGCAGCTCCGCTGGCAAAGCGGGGGCGCTCAGCAGCAAGGCGTCCGCGCCCGGCAGGGTCTCGAAGAGCCAGGTCTGCGGGAAGACGTCGAGGTAGCTGGCCACCAGCGAGCGTAACGCCTCCGGTGGCAGGGCGTAGAGCTGCACCCACTGGCAGAAGACGCCCTCATCGTGCAGGCGAGCCCGCGCCAGCTGCCAGTACTCGCGGGTGAAGAGGTTGCTGACGCCTGTGATCCAGGGATTGGAGGGCTCGCTGATGATCACATCGTAGAGGGGCCCGGGGCGGGCCAGCCAGGCCCGGGCATCCCCCACGACCAGCTCGGTGCGGGGGTCGTCCAGCACCGCGCCGTTGACCTGGTCGAAGTAGCGCGAGGCGCGCACCACGGCGGCTTCCAGCTCTACGATGGTGAGCGCATCGACGCCCTCCTCCAAGGCCTTGCCGGCGGTGACGCCGCTGGCCAGGCCCACCACCAGCGCGCTGCCGGACGGGCGGCCAGCCGCGGCGGCAGCCACGCGGACCGGGAGCCAGCCGCTGACCTCCTGCGTGACCATGTCGCGGCCCGTGGAGGCGTCCACCTTGCCGTTGATGGACAGCCAGCGATTGCCGCTGCGCTGGCTCTGCCCCACCGCCACGGTGGCGCTGCGCCCATCCTCGTAGAAGAGCAGCTCCCAGCCCTGGTGGGCGAAGCGGTCCACCGCCCGGGGAGAGAGGTCTGCGAACTCGGAGACCCGGTTGTAGAGTCCGACAGCGTAGAGGGGGCCGTCCCAGCGGGGCAGCAGCCCCAGCGCCAGGACCAGGGCCGCGGGGGCGGCCAGGCGTCCGAGCAGGGGGCGACCTGGCGGCAGGGGTGTGGCCGCGCCCACCAGGACCGCCAGCAGGCCAGCCAGACCCACGACCCCCTGAATGCCCAGCAGGGGCAGACCGACCAAGCCCGCCAGCACCGCCCCCAGCACGCCCCCCAGCGTGTTGGCGGCAAGGACGCTGCCCGCAGCCCGCGTGGCGCTGCCCGCCACCAGGCAGAGCGCCGCGCTGAACACCACGCCGCTGGCCACGGGCGCTCCCCCCATGGCCAGCACCAGCAGCACCGTGCCCGCGGGCAAGAGGGAGCCCTCTCCGAAGGAGGACCAGGCCACTGCCAGGCCGTGGGGCAACCAGGGGTAGAAGAGCGTGCCGCCCACAGCCAGCAGGCCCATGGCCAGCAGGCCGCCGCTCAAGCAGCGTGTGGCGGGCCAGCCCAGCCGCTCCACGCCGTGACGCCCCAAGGCCGCCCCCAGCGCCACCGCGGCCAGGAACACGGCCAGCACGGCCGCCATGGCGTAGACGCTGCCCCCCACCAGCAGGGCGGTCAGCCTGGTCCAGACCACCTCCAGAGCCATGGCCGCCCCGCCAGCCGTGGCTGCGGCCAGCAGCACGGCGCGCGGTGCGACGCCCGCGCCGGGCGCGCTCCGCGCTTCGGCTGGCACCGCCCCGCGTTGCGAGCCGCGCCAGCGCCAGACCAGGCCCAGCGCCGCCAGCCCAGCCAGCGCCGCTCCCCCGGCGGCCGCCAGCTCGGTGCCGCGCAGCCCCAGCGCGGGCAGGAGCAGCGCCGGCCCCAGCAGGACACCCACCACTGCACCGGCGGTGTTGACTGCGTAGAGCCCGGCCACCTGGGAGCCCCCGGCCAGGCAGGCGGCCACCGCCGGCAAGGTCGCCCCCAGGAGGAAGGCGGGCGGCAGCAGCAACAGCGCCGCGGCCCAGGGGGCGCTCGCGCCCAGCCCCTGGGGGCCGAGCCAACCCAGCAGCCACGGAAATGCCAACGCCCAGCAGGCCACGCCCAGCTCCAGCAGGCCGTAGCCCAGGGGCGGGCGGCGCCAGCGCCGGCTGCCTGCCCAGATCCCCCCCAGGCCCATGCCGCCCATGTAGATGGCCAGGGTCAGGGTGAGGGCGATTCCGGTGCTCCCCAGGGCCAGCGCCAGCCGACGCATCCAGATGACCTCGCAGGTCAGGGCCGCGGCGCCGGAGATGGCCAGCAGCGGCATCAGGGCCCGGGTGCGTGCGTGGGGCATGGTTGGGGGCTGCTATCCGCAGCTTGGCCCGGACGCGAGGGGCCTGCACTGGAATGGGGGGGGGGCGGTGTTGTCTGTTCTCGGTTCTCGGGGCTCGGTTCTCGGGGCTCGGTTCTCGGGATTCGGTTCTCGGGGCTCGGTTCTCGGGGCTCGGTTCTCGGGGGAAGGGGCGTCGGTTGGAGGGTTGTCGGTCGCTCGGTGGCCTGAGCACGAAACACCAATACGCGTTCTCCCACGAAACCCTCCATGTCTACCAACTCCTGGCCGAAGTCGCGCGCTGGATGGCCGGTGCCCGCTTCCCAAGGGGAACTGCCAAGTTGAAGAGCCAAGCCATGGATGCGGCGCAGTCCGCTGCGCTGAACACGGCCGAAGGTCGGGCCCGGTCGGGATTGGCGCGCCGCAATCACTACGAGATCGCCCTGGGCTCGGCGGCAGAAGCCTGCTCGACCCTGGATCTGGTGGATGTGCCCGGTGCGGCCGAGCAGCAGCAGAAGCTGCGCCGTGCAGGGGCCATGCTGAAAAAGCTGGGGGCCTAGCGCCTCTCATCCCTGGGGATCACCCCCTGCAGGACTGGCCCCTCGCTCCACAGTGGTTGATCCACTTTGGCAAGGACTTGCCAAAGCTCCGCTACGGCCGATCCCCGGCTCCCCAGGCGAGCAGGCTGCCGAGGTGGACCGTGCTTCTGGCAGGTGGTGGTGGCTTGAGTGCAATCGATTGCACTCGCCCGTGCCACCAAGGAGGACAGGCCATGGTTTGCCCTCTATGTGCAACGGCGCATCGTGGTCTCTCTGGTCCCGCGACGCCGGCGCGCAGAAGACGGCATCGAGGTCCTTCCGGCAAGCGATTTCGTGAGACTGCTCTGGTCCGGGGAGTTGTGACCTGACGTCCAACCCGCCAGCGAGCTCCCCTACCCCCCCAGCCCCTCCAACCGCAGCCGAATGGCATCCTCATCCGCCGCAGTGGGCTCTTGCGCCAGCGCCGCCTGCAGGGCTTCCCTGGCACGAGCGGGCTCATCCGCGGCCAGGCAATCCGCCAGCTGCACCAGGGAGGTGATGTCCGGAGCCCGCATCAGCAGCTGCTCCAGGTGGGGCAGCGCCGCTGCGCAGCCGCCCTGGTTCCAGGCCAGCCTGGCGGCCAGGCGGCGCACGTCTTCCTGGCGCAAGGGATGAGCCGAGCCCAGGTAGCGCTCCGCTTCGGCCAGGGCCTCTTCGGGGCGGTCCAGCTGGGCCAGGGCCTGCATGCGAACCAGCTGCAGCTCGCCCTGCACGGCCTCGCTGGCGTCGCCCAGGGCCAGCGCCTTGTCGGCCGCGACCAGCTGGTCCTCGGCGGAGGCGCCCTGGTCCTGCAACATGCGCACGCGGGCCAGCAGGCCCGCCGCGGAGATGGGCAAGCAGACCTGGTCCTGGCCGGAGTCCAGCAGGACCTGCCCGCCTTCCACGCAGTCCACCCGCACGCGACCACGCTCCACCGCCACCCTGGTCCCCAGGGCGTCCCGCGTGACCGTGAAGACCGTACCCACCACCCGCACCTGGGCCTCGGGGGTGCTCAGGTGCAAGTCGATGCCCTGCTCGGGCTGCACCTGGATGCGTACACTGCCCGCCTCCCAGATGATGCGCGGCACGCGCTGGCTGCCTTGCAGCGCCCCCTCGCCCTGGAAGCGCAAGGCCACCTCTTCGCTGGGCTGCAGCTCGCTCCAGGCTCCGTCGGATCGCAGCTCGGCCATCACCGGCTGATCGGGAGCCGGCCGCAGCGCGATGACGGCCAGCAAACCGGCGACGCAGGCGGCAACCAGGGCGCCGGCAGGCAGCCAGACGCGGACAGGTCTGGGCTGCGGCGGGCCGGCCTGCAGCCTGGCCCGCACGCGACCGGCCGCTCCGGGCGCCGGCTCGGGCAGCTGCCCCAACATCATGCGGCTGAACTCCCGGTCGGTCTGCTCCGAGACCACGCGCCGCCCCACGCGCCGCAGCGCTCCGGGCTTGGCCGCGGTCTCTTCGAAGAAGCGCTGCAGAATGCTGCGGAAGGCCTTCATCGGCGCCCTCCCTGGCTGGCGGGTACGGCCACCAGCTCCATCCGTGCGGCCAGGATGCGGAAGCGCCTGCGACCCAGTCGCAGGCGGCTCTTCACCGTGCCGAGGGGAATATCGAGCAGTTGCGCAGCCTCGTTGTCGGTGCGCTCTTCCAGATCGCAGAGCACCAGCACCTCGCGCTGCGCAGCGGGCAGCTGCTCCAGCGCACGCTGCACCCGGCGCGAGGTCTCCGAGAGCTCATAGCGCTTGGCAGGACCGGGCCCGCCATCCGCCACGTCCAGCTGCAGCCCGGGCACCCAGCGCCGCACCCAGGCCTGCCGGCGGTGGCGAGCCAGCACGCGTCGCGTGATGCCGAAGAGCCAGGCGGAGAAGCGCGCGCAGTCCTGGAGACTGCCGAGCTTGTTCAGCACCACGATGAACACGTCGTGGGCGGCGTCTTCGGAATCGACCCGCGGTCCGCCCAGGCGCGCGCACCAGCCCAGCACCACGGGGAGCCAGGTGTCCACCAAGGCCTCACGGGCTCCAGGACGCCCTTCGAGGGCGGCCTGCACCATGCCGGGATCATTCTGGGGGCGCTTCATCATTCTCCTGGTGCCCGCGGAGGGGGAAAGCGTTCACAGTTTTTTTGGGGGGAAGACAGATTCTTCCCCCCCTGTCCGAGGCGGACACCGCCTCTCCCCCCCATCTTCGCCGCTTGATGAGCGGCGCAGGGCTGCGTATGCAGCCCTGAAACAGTGGCCCGGAAGCTCCTCGAACTGGCGGTAGGGATGGCGTTGTTTGTTCAATGCCTTTCTTTTCGCATTGGCGGTCCACCTCAGCGCGCCTCGGGCTGCAGCACCAGGGCCAGCCCCAGGTGCAGGGAGGCTTTAGGCAGCACGATGCGCTCGTCCGGCAGCCAGACCTCGGTGCCGTACAGGTCCAGCTGCAGCCGGCTGATGGGCTGAATCGCCAACGAGGCGCCCAGATCCAGGGAGAAGCCGAGGTCCAGGCCCAGGAAGGCCTCGACGAAGGGCTCCTGCTCCTCTCCCTCCTGGGTGAACCTGCGGATCGACGCGCCGAGCTGCACAGCCGCCATGCCTGCCAGACGTTTCTGCCCTGCCCACCACACGGAACCGAACGCGTCCGTCTCCTGCAGGACCAGCTGCGGTCGCCAGTTGGGCAGAGGCACCTGCTGCCTGGTCTCGGACCGCAGGCCGGCACCGAGGCGCAGCCCGGAGACCAGGGCCTGCCACACGCCGCGCCGTCCCTCGGGCGCGACGCGCCGCACAGGAGCCAAGCCCAGATCCGCGCCAGCTCCGAAGCCCGGCTCCAGGCCGCCGACCCCAGGATCCACGGCGGCCTCGATGCGGACCCAGGGCGTGGGACGCCTGGCGCGCACCGGCTCCGCAGGCTCGTCGGGGCGCAAGGGCGGAGGAAGGGGTGGGGGCGCCGCCGCGGTTGGGGCGGCAGCCTGAGCCAGGTTCGGCGGCGCGCCATCCGCCGCCGTGTCGCCCGCCGCGGGCGTCTGCGCCGTGGCGCTGGTGGCGGGGGCTGCCTGGGCCGGATGCGCCTGCGCCGTGGAGACCTGCGTGGCGGACCGCTCCACGACCTCCTGGGCCGGGGCAGCCGAAGGGGGAGCCTGGCCCACGGGGAGCTCCTGCTCGTCAGGAGCGGCCAGTGCGCTGGCTTCGCTCCGCTCGGGCGGCGCGGGGAGCTGCGATCCCGCCTGCGACCAGAACCCGCCCGCTCCCGCTACCGGGTGCAGCAGGCTGGCGGCCAGGGCCACCAGCTCCTCCCTGGCCTGCCTGCTGCGCGGCTCGTCCACCTCCATCTCGTGCAGCGCGCCGGCACCATCCCACACCCGCAGGCGCCAGCGTCCAGCCACGGCAGTGCGCTCCAGCTCCACCCAGGGCTGGTCGGGCCGCACCGCGGCGCTGGAGTCCAGGGCCATCTCGCCCCCCAGCAGCAGCGCGCCCTGCCAGTCCAGCGCCTGCTCCCCCTGGGGCAGCACGAAGGGCACGCCCGCCCAGAGCGGCGCGGACCGGCCGAGCAGAACCAACAGCATGGCCAGCGCCCAGGGGGCGCGCCTCACAGCTCGATCTTGGCCGACGAACCTGGAACGCATGGAGACACTGTATCCGTGGTGCCGGACAACCGCCCAGGCGACGATTATGAAGCTGGCGCCCATGCCGCCCCTCTCGCCCCGGAGAGCCACGCCCATGGCTTCGCGCAGCAAACTCCTCCCGCTCCTGCTGCTGACCGCTTGCAGCGGATCCGAAGGCATCATTCGCACAGCCCTCGAAGAGCAGGGCCTGAGCGACATCGAGCTGCAGCCGGCTTCCGAGCAGGACGGCTACCACGTCACAGCCCGCAAGGGCGACGAGGACTGCAGCGGCCTGGCCAGCGTCCAGGGTTCGGGAGGCGCCGCCCAGGTCCGTAGCGAGCTTGCCTGCCTGCCACCGGCCGGCTCCTTCACCATGGCCCTGCCAGCCGGGGCCGACCCAGCGACCGTGGCCCTGGCACGCCGCTGTGACGGCGAGCAACACGCCGCCTGTACAGAGCTGGGCGTGGCCTACCTCGAGGGCGCGGGCATACCCGAGGATCAGGCCCGCGCCCTGGCGCTCTTCGAGCACGCATGCCAGCGGGCCGACGGGCAGGGTTGCCACCAGCTGGGCCTGCAGCTGGCCGGGGCGGACGGCGCGCAAAGGGACCTGGCGCGAGCCGGGCAACTGCACGTGATGGGCTGCGACCTGGGCTGCGCTCAGGCCTGCGGCGAGGCCGCCCGCATCCTCTACAACGGCGAACTGGGCGCCCCCGACTACGAGCAGGTCAAAGAGGTGGCCCAGAGGGGCTGCGACGCAGACGACGCCACCTCCTGCCTGGTGCTGGGCGTGCTCTACGCCAACGCGCAAGGGGTGGGCAGCGACCTGGATCTGGCTCGCAGGCTGCTGATGCAGGCCTGCAACGGCGGCCAGAAGCCAGCCTGCATCATCCTGGAAGAGCTCCCCTAGGAGAGACCCGATGCGCATCATCTTCTTCGAAGGCCACGACAGCAAGCTGCACTGGGGCTGCGACCCGCACGATGGCCAGGCGTACGTGCTGGACGGCGGGCCCTACACCTCCTTCGAGCGCAGCGGGCAGCGGCTGCCGGTCAAGCGCCTGCTCGCCCCCATCCAGCCCACCGTGATCCTGGGCATCGGGCTCAACTACAAGCGCCACGCCCTGGAGACAGGCCAGCCCATCCCCCGCGTTCCCGTGGTCTTCGGCAAGAACCCGGCCTCGGTGACGGGCCCGGAGCAGCCCATCAAGCTCCACCCCTGCTGCATGCAGCCGCCACAGGTGGACTACGAGGTGGAGCTGGCGGTGGTGCTGGGCAAGGTCTGCAAGGACGCCACGGCACAAAACGCCCTGGATCACGTGCTGGGCTACACGGTGGGCAACGACGTCAGCGCCCGCCGCTGGCAGAAGAAGACCGGCGGCCAGTGGACCAAGGGCAAGAGCTTCGACAGCTTCTGCCCCCTGGGCCCCTGCCTGGTCACCCCGGACGAGCTGCCCGACCCCCAGCGGCTGGCCCTGAGCACGCGCTTGAACGGCGAGCTGATGCAGAGCTCCAACACCGAAGACATGATCTTCACGGTGAAGGAGCTGATCTGCTACCTGTCCGAAGGCACCACGCTCTGGCCCGGCACGGTGATCATGACGGGCACGCCCGAGGGCGTGGGCTTCGTGCGCCAGCCGCGGGTCTTCTTGATGCCCGGCGACGTGGTGGAGCTGGAGATCGAGGGCATCGGGGTGCTGCGCAATCCCGTCGAGGCGATCTAGCACCGAGCTGTGACAAACGCCCCCCTGGGCGCTCCTCTCACGCATAGCGGAGGAGCCCATGCCCAGGATCGTCATCGTCGGAGGAGGCCCCGCCGGCCTGGCCGCGGCCGAGCGCTTGCTGCACGAGGGCCACGACATGGAGCTGCGCCTGTTCACGGACCGCGCCTACCTGGGGGGCAAGGCCGCCTCCTGGCAGCTGGACGACGGGCGTGTGCTGGAGAACGGCCAGCACGTGGCCCTGGGCTTCTACCGCCAGCTGCCCGAGCTGCTGGGGCGGGCCGGCGTGGATTTCCACGAGACCACCGCCTCGAACCAGGGCCACTTCACCATCTGGGAGGATCGCGACCAGCGCGCCCACGACCTGCACCTGGGCCCTTCGGCGCCGGGCTGCCTGCTGGACGGCCTGCGCTACACGGGCTGGACCCTTAGGGAAAAGCTGGGCTTCGCCGCCTTCCTGGCCCGCATCGTGCCCCAGATGCTCTCGGGAGTGCCCGAACATTGGGACGACCTCTGCCTGACCGCCCTCTGCCTGCGCAACGGTCTGCCCCGCAGCATCTTCGCCACCAACGCCATGCGTGCCACGCGAGATGCCCAGCTGAACTGGCCCGGCGAGATCTCGGCCTACGCCATGATGAAGGCCATCCAGCGCACGGCCCGCGACTACGACACGGGTGAGGGCCGCTTCCCGGCTGGCGGCATGAGCCGCATCTGGTGGGAGCCCATCGCGGCCCGCATCGAGGCGCTGGGGGGCCGCATCCTGCGCATGCGCAAGCTGGTGGGACTGCAGCGCCAGGGCCGGCGCCTGACCGGGCTGCGCATCGCCCGCTCCCGCTGCCCCGGCCACGACGACGAGCCCTGCGCCAGCGAGGCGCCCCAGCTGCTGGGGGGCTTCGACGCCGCCATCGTGGCCATCCCACCCGCCGCCCTGGCCCAGGTGCTGGCCCCCGATCCCGAGCTGGCAGCCTTGCCCGGCCTGGAGGGCGCGGCCCGGCTGACCCCGGTGGCGCCCCTGGGCCTGCACGTCTGGCATCGCAACCCGGTGCGCGTGCGCCATCGCACCGTGGTCTGCGGGCTCGCTCCTCCGCTGGAGTTCGTGGTGGACAACAAACCCTGGTATCGGGAGTACCTGGGCAACACGGCCTTTGGCGCCGCGCTGCACTTCGTGGGTCAGGAGACGGGCTTCGAGGGCATGGACGACCAGACCCTGCTGCTGCGCGCCCTGCGCAGCGTGCGGCGGGTGCCCGGCTACGAGGGCATGGACCTGGCCGGCGTGCACAGCTGGCAGGTGGTGCGCAACGCCGCGCCCCACCAGCGCTACTGGAACGCCGAGCCCGGCTCGCTGCGCCACAAGCCCGCGCCCGACAGCCCCCTGCGCGGGCTGTGGCTGGCCGGCGACTGGATCCGCAACGAATTCGATTTTCCCTCGATGGAGACCGCCGTGCACAGCGGACGCCTGGCGGCCGGGCTGCTGCTGGAAGCGCTGGACAAGGGAGCCCTTCCCCCCCGCAACGGGCTATCTCAGCGCTCCACCCCAACCCTTGGGAGCCCGCCATGAAAGATCGCATCCGCGCCCACTTCGCCCAGCACCGCGCGCGCTACCAGCAGCAGATCGTGGACCTGCTGACAGACCTGGTGGCCCAGCGCACGGTCAACGCCGGCCTGGAGCGCCTGCCCGAGTGCCCCGGCCAGGAACTGCCTGGCGAGGAGACCCGCGTGGCGGACGTGCTACGCCCGGTCCTGGAGGATCTGGGCATCCCTTGCGAGATCCACGCCGCCCACCCCAGGCGCGCCAACCTGCTGGCCACTCTGGGCGACGAGGGTCCTACGATGGCCGTGGGCTGCCACGCCGACATCGTGCCACCCGGCGACGGCTGGGACAGCGACCCCTACGTCGTCACCGAGAAGGAGGGCTTCCTCTACGGCCGCGGCGTGCTGGACAACAAGGGGCCGCTGGCTTCCTGCGTGGCCGCCATGACCCTGCTGAAAGAGGTGGGGGTGCCCCTGGCCGGGCGCTTCCAGCTGGCCTCCATCGCCTCCGAGGAGTTCCGCGAGCCCGGCCAGATGGACCCCGGCATCGAGTTCCTGCTGCACGAGGGGGCGCTCAAACCCGACTTCGCCATCATCCCCGACATCGGCGAGAACATGCAGGGCATCGACATCGCCGAGAAGGGGCGCGTCGAGGTGCGCATCACGGCCTTCGGGCGCCAGGCCCACGGCTCCACGCCCGAGCGCGGCGTCAACGCCGTCAACCTGGCCGCGCGCCTGATCACCCGCATCGAGGCGTTCACCCTGCCCCACGAGGAGCACCCCTGGCTGGGGCACCCCAGCATCAACCTGGGCATCATCCGCGGCGGCGCAGCCACCAACATCGTACCCGGCGAGTGCAGCTTCATCCTGGACATCCGCTACGTGCCTGGTCAGACGGTCGAGGGCATCCTGGGCTACCTGCGCGGCCTGGCGGAAGAGGTGGGCGGCGAGTTCCGCATCGAGGCGGGGCGCCCGTCCATCCCCCACGCCATCGACGCTGACAACCCGCTGGTGCATGCCATCCAGGCCAATGCCGAGCTCATCCTGGGCCAACGCCCCGAGCCCTTCGGCATGGGAGGCGGCACCTTCGCCAAGACCTTCAACCTGGGCGGCATCCCGGCCGTGGGCTTCGGTCCCGGCGACGACGAGGCCTTCCACGTGGCCAATGAGCGCATCGAGCTGGCGCAGCTGGTCGACTTCGCCGAGCTGCTGGCCTGCGTGGCCGTGGACCTGCTGAGGACCAAGCCGGCCTGAGGGCCTGGCGCTCTGCTCCCCCGCTCCTACTCCCCTGCAATGTCGTAGTTGATGCTGATGGTGCTGCCGAACTCCGGCACGTAGTCGCCGTGGAAGCGCACCGCCACGTACTCCTCGTCGTACTGCCAGCCCTCGTCGGGATCCTCGATGATCTCCTCGTCGTCCACCATCACGATGATGCTGTCCGCCACCGGGGTGTAGCTCAAGAAGAAGGAGCGGATGGGGGCGGCGACCCGCGCGCCCACCTCGTCCATGATCTGCTCGTAGTCGCTGTCGCAGATATTGCCGATCACGCCGTCCAGCTCTTCGGCCAGCGTCATGTAGCGGTGCCCAGGCCAGGTGTGCTCGCAGCCCTCGGAGACCTCCGGACCGACGATCACCGAGGCCACCACGTGACCATCGGTGCCCTTGACGTCCCGGAAGGCCCGGATGTAGTCAGCCACGGACACCAGGCGATCGGTGAGATCGTAGCAGAGGGAGCCCGCCTCGGAGTCGGGCAGGAAGTTGTCGTCGGAGCAGTCGTTCTCGTCCGAGACGACCACCAGGGCCAGGACGGCCTCGTCGCGCAGGAAGCCACCGTTGGTGGAAGCGGCCGAAGCGCCGGTCAGCGCGTGCAACGCGGCCTGCATGCCGCGCTCCTTGTCCGAGCCCTCCGTGCCCAGCTTGACCCGCTCCATGAACTTGGGGAGGTACTCGTCGTCCTGGGTCAGGAAGGGGGGATCGCCCACCAGCTCCCCCCGTTCGTCGTTGTCCAGGTCCATGTCCGTGGTGACCAGGCCCAGGTGGAAGTCCACATCCACCGCCCCCATGGACCAGATGAACTGCTCGAAGCCCGCGGCCACCTTGTCCTGCTCGCTGGCCATGGAGCTGGAGTTGTCCACCACCCACAGCAGGTCCACCATGTCGGTGCCCTCCTGGTAGAAGATGTCTTCCTGGTCCAGGCGACTGATGTCGTGGTCGCTGGCGCAAGAAGCGGCCAGCAAGCCCAACAGGGCGCAGCAGGTGGGGGCGAGGCGGCAGGCGGCTCCGGAGCGAATGGACATGGGCACTCTCCAGAGTGAAGGATAGTCCGCCTCTATGGGTAGCAAAAAGCGAGCCAGGCCCGATCTGACGCCGCAAGCGGCGAAAAACGGCCCGGGCCGCCATGCGAGGCACGATCCGTCATCGCAGAGCCTGTGCATCCCGGCCCGCGATGGGGCATGCGTGTCGCAGCGCGGGCCCGACCTGCCGCAACCGGCCCGGCCCCGTCTCGCCGCGCCGAAGCTGGGGCTCAAGCTCCTGAGAAAGGAAACCCCCGCATATGCGGGGGCTGGGGGAACCTATCACGCGGCAGGACTGCTGCCCTACATCAGCCCTTGGAAAGCTCGTTTCCGTTGGCGTCGGTCATTTTGCCCAACGCGATCAGCACCAGGTCGATCAGGGCCCAGACCCCGCAACCGCCACCGGTGATCAGCTTGAGGATGCCGAGGCCGATATACCCGAGGTAGAACCGGTCGGCGCCGAAGTAGCCGAGGAAAAAGGACAAGATCAGGGCGACCATCCACTTCTTTTCGCCTTGGGGCATCGTATTCTCCGTGCAAGAGTTTCGGGGCGCATCTCCTAGCCAGGCCAGGGCTATCCAAGCGACCATGCCCCGTCAAGTCGCAGATAATTACCCTGGCTCGTGCGGTTCGCCCGTTTCAGGGCTCGGATGCGTCGGCTCCGCTGCTGATCTGGGCGCGGCCGCTGGTGGCGTCGGCCAGGGCCGCGCGGAACCGCGCCTCGTCGTCCCTGGGCAGGGCCAGGATCATGGTCAACCCGCGCTCGTCGTAGGCCTCCTCGAGCTTGGCGGCGCTGCTGGACTCCAGCAGGGCGTAGAGCGCGCCCATGTCCCGAAAGCCCAGCGCCACCTGCAGATGCAGCATGGGGATCCGCCGGCGCAACGGAGCCCTCCGCAGGCACTCGGCGGCGCTGCCGCCATAGGCCCGCGCCAGGCCGCCAGCCCCCAGCTTGACGCCGCCGAAGTAGCGCGTGACCACCACCAGCACCCCGTCCACGCCGCGGGCGTCGATGGCGCCCAGGATGGGCCGACCGGCGGTGCCTCCGGGCTCTCCATCGTCGGAGAAGCGGTACTGCTGGCCGATACGGTAGGCCCAGCAGTTGTGGCTGGCGGAGGAATCACGCATGGCCTCCAGCGTCGACAGGGCATCCTCGGGCGATGAGACGGGCAGCGCGCGGACCACGAAGCGGCTCTTCTTGATCAGCGCCTCGTGGCGCTGCTCGGCCAGCAGCTCCAGGGGGCCGCATGTGGAATGGACGGCGCGTGGGGCGGGCGACATGGACGCTCCGGCGTTGCGAGGCGGGAACCTGTCCCTGCAAGTTGACAAGGCCGCTCCACAGCGGCAAGCTCGCCGCCATGTCCCCACCCCAGGATCCGCCAGCTGAGGGGCCCCGCAGGCAGCCCTGGCTCGACGCCGCGCTCTGGCTGCTCTGCGCGCTGCTGGGCGCAGTCGGCGTGCTGCGCCACGACGCCCTGGTGGCCCTGGGTTGGGAGCGCTGGACCGGGCCGCTGGCCGCTGCGGCCATCCACCTGCCCCTGGCCCTGATCTGGACCGGGCTCTGCCTGCTCCTGGCCCGCTTCCTGCCCCGCACGGCCCGGATCTCGAGGATCCTGCTCCCGGCGCTCCTGGCGGGCGCCTTCTGGGCCCCCGGCACGCTGGCTCCTGCTGAGTCGCCAGCCGATCCTCCGGACCCGGACAGCTCCACGCGGCCTGACATCGTGCTGATCACGCTGGACACCTTCCGCGCCGACCATATGGCGGCCCTCTGCGCGCCCGGGCGGGAATGCGCCGGGGTCTCTCCGGTCCTGGACGACCTGGCCTCGCGAGGGCGCCTCTTCACCCAGGCCGTGGCCACCACCCCCCTCACCGCGCCATCCCACGCCACCATGCTGACCGGGCTCTCAGCCACGGACCACGGTCTGCTGCACAACGGTGGCAGCCTGGGCCAGGTCCGCACCGTGGTCGACGCGCTGCGGGAGGCGGATTGGTCCACGGGGGCCTTCCTCTCGGCCCACGTGCTGGATCGGGTCACCGGCCTGAGCGCCGGCTTCCAGCACTACGACGATCGCTGGGGCCTGGGCCAGCGCATGCTCTGGGTTCCCCTGCTGGACTGGCTGGACCCGCGGCGGCGCACGGTCCACCGCCCCGGGGACGAGACCGTGGCTCGCGCGCTGACGTGGCGGGCCTCCCAGCCCGGTCCTTGCTTCTTGTGGGTGCACCTCTACGATCCGCACCTGCCCTACCGGCCGCCCGAGGACTGGTGGCCCCCCGAAGAGGAGCTGGCCACCGCCCGCTCGGCGGACCTGGCCGAGCGCAAGGAGCAGATGCTGCGCATCGGGCCGCTGGAGGGGATCATCCGCTCGCAGAGCCGAACGCAGAGGCTGATGTACGCCGCCGCCACCCGCTGGACGGACCACCTGGTGGGGCGTCTGCTGGAGGGGCTGGATCCCGACGCCGTGGTGTTGGTGGTGGCCGACCACGGCGAGAGCCTGGATGAGCATGATTACTACTTCAACCACGGCGGCCGCCTTTGGGAGCCCAGCATGCACGTGCCCATGGTGCTGCGCTGGCCCGGCCGCTTCGACGATGGCGAGCGCGAAGACCGCCTGGTCTCGCTAGGGGCCGTGGCCCCGCTGCTGCTGTGGGCGGCCGGCCTGGAGGAGCTGTCGAGCCTGCCTCCGGAGGAGACCGTGGAGGGCTACACGCCCGGCCAACAGTCGCGGATGGAGCTGCCCATGGGCGAGGGGAAGCGGCTCACCAAGCGGCACAAGCAGGCCGGCTCGCTGCGCCTCGACGGTGCCAAGCTGGTGTCCCACAATGGCGAGGCGCCCGTCTACTACGACCTGCGCACCGATCCGCTGGAGCTCGCGCCCCAGCCCGTTCCGCCCGAACTGGCGCCCCTCGCCACCCGCGTGGAGCGCCTGGCCGACCTGGAACCGCCGGAGCTGGACGATGAGCAGCTCGAACGCCTGAAGGCCCTGGGTTATGTGGACTGACGCCGGCTGGAGCCCGCTCGGCAACCCTGCCCTGCAGCGCCAGCCACGCGGAGGCAAAGGATGAAGCGCAGCGTTCTCGGTTCGGCACCGAACAAAAAACGCCGATGCCGCCGACAGTTCGAAGGGCTGCCGCAGCGCGGTTTCAGGGCTGCGTATGCAGCCCTGCGCCGCTCATCAAGCGGCGAAGATGGGGGGGAGAGGCGGTGTCCGCCTCGGATAGGGGGGGAAGAATCTGTCTTCCCCCCCAAGAACCGGCGCCGGTCATTTCTGCCGACGTTGTCGGCGGAAATGGTCGGTGCCCTCGGTTCCCTCCTGCTCGTCCTGACCATGGGCTGCAGCAACAGCATGTCCGCCCGGGGTGATGCCCCTTTCAAGCTTGGAAAGGTGGAGTCCGCCCTCTGGTTGCAGGACGAGTCCTCCCAACCGCTCGAGGGCTACGGCCGAGCCAGCTTGCTGCTGATCTCCAAGGAGCTCTCTTGTTCCCAGTTCATGGCGCTGGAGAACGACGACGCGGTGTTCTGGGCGGAATCAGGCATCATGGCGACCTTCCGCTGGTCGTACAACGCCTTCGAGGACAGCCCCGAGCAAGACGCCGGCTGGGAGGGCACCTACTACGCGGGCATGGACGTGGACGAGCTCTGGGAGAACAACATGGGCGAGGTCAGCCGCTGGTTCTGGGGCTGGGCCTTCGCCGACGGCGCCGTCTGGTCGGTCTACGACGACGATGGGCTGGCCACCATCGAAGAATACGACACCGAGGTGGTCGGCGAACTGGGCACGGCCTTGTTCGAAGCCAGCTTCAAGGCCGAGGACTGCGGCAAGGAAGCGGCGGTCCAGGACACCGGACGCTAGGAGGCGGACATGACCAAGACCTCTCTGTACTGCGCCCCTTTGCTGCTCGGCCTAGTCGGCTGCAACAGCGGCAACTGGATCAAGGTCCACGGCAGCGACCTGGTGCCCTTCGAAATAGGCAAGATCGAGGCCGCCGTCTGGGGCGAGGAGGAGCTCTCGGATCCCACGCAGGGGGTGGGGCTCGGCTACCTGATCATGTCCACGGACGGGATCGACTGCACGGCGTTCATGGATCTCAGCTACAGCGACGGTCCGGGCCAGACCTTCATCGAGACCAGCAGCGGCATCATCGTGCAGTTCATGTGGTATCACACCGAGGGCAAGAACTCGGGCTGGGAAGGCCACTACCCCATCTCCGGCGAGTACGAGAGCGACCAGGGCGCCCTGGAGCGCTACGCCTGGCTGCTGCCCTACAGCGAGAGCCTTGTCTGGTACTCCTACTACAACATCGCCGGCCTTGCAGAGCTCGTCTCCATGGAAGACGGTGTCGAAGGCACGATCTCCACCACCTTGCTCGACGCCGGCTTCGAGGCCGAAGACTGCGGCAAGGTCAGCGCCTATTACTAGGACAGGAGCCCTCCCATGATGCGACTCTTTCCCCTCTTGGCCCTCGGCGCCTGCAGCAACTCCCTGTCGGAACGCGGCGACGCCCCCTTCAAGCTCAGCGGCATCAACACCGCGCTGTGGATCGAGCGCGACGGCGAGACCTTGGACGGTGACGGCCGTGCCTATTTGCTGCTCAGCGATGTCGAGGGCTCCTGCAACGAGCTCGAGCTGGAGCTGAAGGGCGACATCCCGGAGCACGAGAGCCAGCGTTGGACCAGCCGCAGCGTGCTCGCCCACTTCGCCTGGGAGGACTCCATGGAGAGGGATCAAGGCTGGGAGGGCATCTACTACGGAGGGTTCTACCCGCTCTACTACTGGTCCTACCAGGCCGACTACACCGTCAGGCTGTTCTCGAGCCAGGTCTTCTCCGACGGCGTGGTCTACGACGGCGACTACTGGATGGGCGAAGCCGAGGTCGAGGCCTATTCCGGCGACGAGGTCGAGGGCTGGATCGAGACCGAGATGTACGAGGCCAGCTTCACGGCGGAGCACTGCGGAAGCTACGAGCTGGGGGGCGGGCCGAGCGAAGGCTAGGACCGGAAAGCGCGCAGGTCCGCAGACGCAAGCCACGGAGGAACCATGAACGCCCGCCTGCTCTCCTGTCTCTGCCTGGCGGCCATGGGCTGCATCCCGGTCGGCGGCCTCTTCCTCTCCGAGCCGGAGACGAGCGAAACGGCCGAGGTCGACACCGGACCCGAGGCTGATGCCGACACCGACGCCGACAGCGACACCGACACAGACAGCGACACCGACGCCGATCCCAGCTACTTCGAGCCCGAATTCGGCGTGCTGGCGATGTACGCGGGCATCCAGGACGACGCCATCGTCGACTGGAGCTACAACGGCCACGATCAGCCCTCCTACATCTGGCTCACGCTGGCGAAAAAAGAGTACTTCGACGATGCCCAGGAGAAGTACGCTTGCATTCTGCACTGGGGCGTGCAGGCCGTGGCTGCGGAGCCGGATGCCGCCTGGATGGCCTTCGACGCCACCTACGAGCCCCTCAGCTTCTCCGACAACTGCCTGGATCTCGACCCTGAGCACTACGGCGCCGCCCCGCTCTACGATCTCGGCGTGGCCGAAGGCAAGATCGAGGTGGCGGCCATGACCGAGGCCACGAAGATGGCCCTGGCCGACGGCTGGGGCTGGGACGTCGGCGACAGCCTCTTCTCAGGCAACATCTCGGTGGGGGCGCTGGACGACTACGTGGACTGGCCCCAAGACTACTTCCCCGAGATGCAGGTCTTCTACGGCCTGGCCTACAGCGCCACCGAGCACATGGAGGTGGATCCCAAGACCGCCCTCTCCATGGAACAGGCCGCCGCCGGGGCCGACGGGCTGTACTACTTGAGCTCGCTGCCCTTCCCGGCGCCGGGGGCTCTCTAGTCGAGGGTATCTGCGCGGTGTCAGGCGCCCTTGCCTATCGCCAACGCCGCAAGCTCTCGGCCGGGAAGTCCCAGGGATCCACCTCGGCGCCATCGTCCCAGCGCCACCAGCCCTGCTCCGGCCCGATGACCAGGTGGAAGTCCTGGGCTGGCATATAGCCCTGGCCCACCAGGATGAAGCTCTCGGCTCCCCGTTCCGCCACATCCAGCAGCAGCACGGCGTGCCCCGGAGCGCCCGGCAGCACCAGCAGGTCGCCGGCCCGCGGATCCTGCGCCGCAACCGTGTCGTAGGAGAGCGACATGGTGCCCGCCCAGGTGAAGACGGCGGCCAGGTATTGGTCCCAGGTGGCTGCAGACGCGCTGCGCCATAGCAGGCGGTTTCCAGCGTCGTAGGCCCGCTCCCCCCCCTGGTAGCGCTGCCAGGGCATGGGGTCGCCGGAGGTGGCGTGGAAGCTGACGGTACCCCCTGTCTCCCGCAGCCACTCGGCTCGCAGGCGGATGGCCGAGTCGGCGCATTGCTGCAGGTCGCCCGGCACCAGGGGCAGCTGCACCACGCGGAAGTCGCCCTCCACGACGTTGCCCTTGTAGGTGCGCACGGGCACGTCCGCTGCCGCCAGTTGCCGCTGCTGCAGCCAGTCACCGAAGGCATCGGGATCGAGCCGCTGGGCTCCAGCCGGGGGCGGGAAGGCCGTGCGGATGGTCTCGACCGCAGGATCGGAGACGGCTTGCCCGGCCAGGCCGGGAGAGCAGGCGCCACAGAGAGAACAGAGAGAGAGGAGCAGGACGCTGGAGAGCATGGGCCCCATGACACCACGAAGGGTGCTCGGTTCCAAGGGGGCGACAACGCCCGGCAAGGGAAGACTCTTCCCTTTGGACGTGTCTGCTTCCCATCCGACCAACCCGAGGAAGCCATGCCCCCGTCCATTCGCCAAGCCCTGGTGCTGTTCTTCTCTGTCTGCTGCGCCCTTCTCTCTGCAGGGCGGGCCGTGGCCGGCGCCGATTTCGCCGCGGAGGCGGAGCGGCGCATGCGGCTCTCCTTCGACCTGGACGAGGTGGAGGGCATGCTGGCCGACGCGCCCCAAGCGACCACCGCGGCCGCCCTGCCCGCCCTGCCCCTGGAGCCCAACTCCCAGCTGGTCTCGGTCACGGTGCTGCGCGACCGGGCCCTGGTGACCCGCGTGCTGCAGGCCCGCGTGCAGATGGGCGCTTCCAGCCTGGCCTTCGAGGGGCTGCCCCTGGGCCTGACCCCCGAGAGCCTCTACGCCACCGTCCGCAGCGGCGACGCCCACATCAGCGGGGTGGAGCTGGTCTCGGGGCGCGGTGAAGTGGAGGAGAGCGCCCGCACGCAGCAGATCCGGGAGCAGATGTTGGCCATCACCGAGCAGCTGGGCCAGGTGCGCGACGACATCGAGTCGCTGCTGATGCAGCGCGCCTACCTGCGCGGCGCCCTGCTGACGCCCAGCGGGGATCGCCCCCTGCCCTCGCTGGACCAGGTCAAGGGCACCCTGAGCTTCGTGGGCGACGCGGAGCGCCGCATCGCCGCCGAGCTGCGCCGCCACGAGCAGCGGGCAGCCGAGCTCGGCGAAGAGCTGCACCCCTTGCTGGTGAAGCTGGCGAACCCCCTGGCCACGGGCATGACCGTGCGCGTGGACCTGGACACTCAGACCGACGACGACGTGGAGGTGGGCCTGCGCTACCAGGTGAGCGGGGCCCGCTGGTGGCCGGCCTACAACGCCCGACTGGACCAGGCCGAAGGACAGGTGGAGTTGGAGTACTTCGGCGTGGTCTCGCAGCAGACCGGAGAGGACTGGAGCGCTGTGGCGCTGCAGCTGTCCACCGCCAACCCGTCCGCCACGGGAGAGCTGCCGCGCCTGGGCACCTGGTACCTGGGCCGCGACAGCTACGGCGACGACTACGACGTCACCGACAACCTGCTGGGCGGCCGCGGCCACTACGAAGACCCGGGCAACCGGCGCGAGGCCAACCCGGCGCAGGCTGCGGCCCAGGGAATGGTGGACAGCCAGATGAGCGCCTCGGTGCGCGGCACGGGCGCGCTGGTCTTCGCCATCCCCGGCAAGCGCAGCGTGGCGGGCGACGGCAGCCAGCAGCGCCTGCCCGTGGGCACCCAGACCTTCGGCGCCAAGCTCGAGCTGGCCACGGTGCCCAAGCTGGTGCCCGAGGTCTTCCGCCAGGCTCGCCTGCGCTTCGAAGGAGGCCTGCCCCTGCTGCCAGGCCCCGTGTCCACCTACGTGGGCAGCGACTTCGTGGGCGCAGGACAGCTGGACGGCGCCCTGCCCGGGGAGGACCTGCTGCTCTCCTTCGGCACGGACGAGCGCATCAAGGTGCAGCGCCAGCTGGTCTCACGGCAGCAGGAGACGCCCAGCAAGAAGACGCGGCGCTGGACCTTCCACTTCCGCATCCAGGTCTCCAACTTCGGCGACAGCGCGGCCGTAGTGCGCGTGGCGGACCAGCTTCCGGTCTCGGAGATGGACAAGGTCGAGGTGCGCCTGAAGGAATGCACGCCAGCGGATCCGCCCAACCTGGAGGACGGACCCGGCATCAACAAGTGGACCCTGCGCCTGGCCCCTGGCCAGGAAGAGACCATCGACCTGCGCTTCAGCGTGACGGCACCCGAGAGCGCCTACCTGGGGAGCGCCATGCTGTTCTAGATCTGGCCCTGCTGCACCAGCTTGGCGAAGGCCTCGTAGCTGCGCTCCCAGGTACTCTCCACCTCGGACGGGAAGTAGCAGCCGGGCAGCTGCCGCTTGGCCTGGTGGTAGATCATGCAGTCGCAGCACAGACCATGGCGCGGGCAGCCAGGGTAGGTGCAGGTGCAGCGGGCGCTGTTCGCGTCTTTCTTGCACTTCATGGGCTCATCCTCCCTATCATCTGTAGTCCAACCAGGGCTCCAGCCAGGCCTCCACTTCCTCCAGCGCCTTCCCGCGCGCCTCTGCGTAGGCCCGCACCTGGTCGCGCCCCACGCGGCCGACCGAGAAGTAGCGCGCCCAGGGGTGGGCCAACACGAAGCCCGCGATGCTGGCGGTCGGCAGCATCGCGGCGCTCTCACTGAGGCTCAGGCCGATGCGCTCGGCCTGCAGTAGCTGGAAGAGCTCGGACTTGAGCGAGTGGTCCGGGCAGGCCGGATACCCCAGGGCTGGGCGCACGCCGGTGTAGCGCCCGGCCAGCAGCTCGGCGGGCTCGGGCTGACCGCCCTCGCCAAAGCCCCAGGTGCGCCGCATCTGCAGGTGCAGCCACTCGGCCCCGGCCTGGGCCAGGCGGTCGGCCAGGGCCTGCACCATGATGGCGCGGTAGTCGTCCCCATCGTCACGGGCGGCCTGCGCCAGCTCCTGGACACCGAGGCCGGCCGTCACGGCGAAGCCGGCCACGTGGTCCGCCACGCCGGCGTCCGCCGGCGCCACGAAGTCCGCCAGGCAGAGCGCGGGTTCCTGGCCCTTGGGGGCGCGCTGCTGGCGCAGCATGGGGAAGCGCGCCAGCTCGCGCTGACGCCGCTCGCCGTCGTAGATCACGATGGTCTCGCCCTGGCTGGCCGCAGGCCAGATGGCGTAGCAGGCCCGGGCGCGCAGCAGCCGGTCCCGGACGATCTCGTTCAGCAGCTGGCGGGCATCGGCGTACAGCCGCCGGGCCTCGGGGCCGCGTCGCGGGTGGTCCAACAGCGCCGGGAAGGCGCCTCGCAGGCCCCAGAGCCCAAAGAAGAAACGCCAATCGATCAGGGGCAGCAGCGCGTTCAGCGACACCTCCAGCTGCCGCAAGCGACCTGGCCCCAGGGGCGCCGGTGCGGAAGGAACATCCCAGGCCAGGCGCAGGCCGCGCGCGCGGGCCTTGGCGAAGGGCAGCAGGGGCCGCCGCCCCTGAAGGTGGGCCTCCCGCAGCGCGCGCTGGCGACGCCTGTTGTCAGCGTCGAGGGCCACCCTGTTCAAGGGATCCGTCAGGCGCGCCACCACACCCGGCGCCTGCGAGGCATCTCGTACATGGTGCACGCCTGCGCCGTACTCCGGGGCGATGCGCAGCGCCGCGTGCACGGCGCTGGTGGCGGCGCCCCCCACCAGCAGGGGCTGCTTCATGCCGCGGCGCTCCATCTCCCGCGCCACCTCGGTCATCTGCCCCAGCGAGGGAGCGATCAGGCCGCTCAGGCCCACCACGTCCGCCTGCCGCTGCTGCGCCTGCTCCAGGATGGCGTCCAGCGGAGCCATCACGCCCAGGTCCGTCACCTGGAAGCCGCTGCAGGCCAGCACCACGGACACGATGTTCTTGCCGAGGTCATGCACGTCGCCGCGCACCGTGGCCAGAAGCACCCTGCCCCGCCCAGCTCCGGCCTCTTCGACCGCCATATGGGGCTCCAGCGCCGCCACGGCGCGCTTCATCACGCGCGCGCTCTTGACCACCTGGGGCAGGAACATCTTGCCCCGCTGAAACTGCGCTCCCACGCGGTCCATGCCCGCCATCAGGGGGCCCTGCACCACGGCCAACGCCGAGCCCAGGGCCTCCATCGCCTCCAGCGCGTCCTGCCCCGCGTGCTCTTCGATCCCCCGCAACAGGGCCTGGCTCAGACGCTCTTCTACGGGCGCGTCGCGCCAGGCCTCCTCCCGCTCGGCTCTCTGTCGCCGACCGCGGAGCTGTCCGGCCAGCTCCACGAGGCGCTCGGTGGCGTCGGGCCGGCGGTCCAGCAGCACGTCCTCCACGCGCTGCAAGAGGGGCGCCGGAATCTCCTCGTAGACCGCCAGCTGACCGGCGTCGACGATGGCCATGTCCAGACCGGCTTCGATGGCGTGGCAGAGGAAGGCCGCGTGCATGGCCCCGCGCACCAGGTCATTGCCCCTGAACGAGAAGGACAGGTTGCTGACGCCGGCGCTGCACAGGGCACCGGGACAGCGCTGCTTCAGCTGGCGCACGGCGTCGATGAAATCAAGGGCGTGGCGCCGGTGCTCCTCCATGCCCGTAGCCACGGCCAGCACGCCTGGATCCAGGATGATGTCCGTGGGATCGAAGTCGGCCCGCTCGCAGAGCAAGCGGTAGGCGCGCTGCAGGATCCGCACCTTGCTATCCCGGGTCTCGGCCTGGCCCTGCTCGTCGAAGGCCATCACTGCCACGGCGGCGCCGTAGCGCTGCAGCTGGCGGGCGCGACGCAGGAAGGCAGGCTCGCCGTCCTCGAGGCTGATGGAGTTGACGATGCCCTTGCCCTGCAGGTTGCGCAGACCCGCCACCACCACCGGCCAATGGGAGCTGTCGATCATCACGGGCAGGCGCGCCAGCTCGGGCTCGCTGGCCAGCAGGCGCAGGAAGGTCTGCATGGCTGCGGGGCCGTCGATCAGGGCGTCGTCCATGCAGATGTCGAGGATGTTGGCGCCGCGGCGCACCTGACGCCGTGCCACCTGCAGGGCCGCCTGGAAGTCTCCCTCGCGTATCAGCCGTGCGAAGCGCCGCGAGCCCATCACGTTGCAGCGCTCCCCCACCATCAGGAAGTTGCTGTCCTCGCGCACCTCCAGCCGCTCCAACCCAGAGAAGACCGGCCGTGCGGCTACAGGGCGCCTGCCACGGGGCTCCAGCCCCTCCACGGTCTTGGAGATGGCGCGTACGTGCTCCGGGGTGGTCCCGCAGCAGCCGCCCACCACGTCCGCCAGCCCTTCGCGTGCCAGCTCCCCCAGCAGGCGGGCCGTGTCCGCGGGCTGCTCGTGGAAGTGACCGGAGCTGTCGGGCAGGCCCGCATTGGGGTAGACGCAGATGCGGGCCGGGCACACCGCGGCCAGCTCCTGCAAGCGCGCTCGCAGCCGCTCAGCGCCCAGACCGCAGTTCAGCCCGGCCAGCAGCGGTCGGGCGTGGGCCACGGAGGTCCAGAAGGCCTCCAGCGTCTGACCCGAGAGCGTGCGACCGGACCGGTCGCTGACGGTGGCCGAGATCAACAGGGGCACGCGCCGCCCCAGCTCGGTGAAGCTCCGCTCGCAGGCCAGCAGCGCCGCCTTGGCCACCAGGGTGTCGAAGACGGTCTCGATGGCCAGCAGATCCACGCCCCCCTCCAGCAGTCCCTTCACCTGCACGGCGTAGGCCTGGGCCACCCGCTCGAAGCTGAGCGAACGAGCCGCTGGCTCATCCACGTCCTGGGAGAGGGACAGGGTGGCGTTCGTGGGACCCATGGAGCCGGCCACGAAGCGTGGCCTGTCCGGCCGACTCCACTCCTGGGCCGCACGCCGGGCCAGCCAGGCGGCCTCGCGGTTCATCTCGCGCACCAGGTGCTGGGTGCCGAACTGGGCCTGGGCCAGGGCCGTGGCGCCGAAGCTGCAGGTCTCCACGATGTCGGCCCCGGCCTCGAGGTACTGGTGGTGGATGTCCAGCACCGCCTTGGGCTTGCTCAGGACCAACAGGTCGTTGTTACCCAGCTGGGGCGGCGCGTCATCGCCCAGCCGACCGCGGAAGTCGCTCTCGCCGAGTCCCAGCCGCTGGATCAGGCTGCCCATGGCGCCATCCATCACCAGGATGCGCATGCCGAGCTGAGCCTCCAGGGCTCCCTGTCTCATGAGCGGCCTCCTCGAAGCGCCGGATACGGGGCGCCTGATCCCCTAGCATGGGCTTGGCTGTTTCGCTGCGGCGGACGAGCGCGCTGATCTGCAGCCCCGCCTTCTTCCACTCCCCCACGTCCTGCTCCAGGTCATCTTGACACGGGGATCCCTGGCAGCTAGTTGCTCCGCGTTCTGCGGCTCCGCAAGCATGCAAGCGCCGGACCGCAATCTGGAGGTCGATTTGCCGGAAGTGAACGAAGTTCTCGAAAACGTGGTGCTCGCGGACCTGGTCAACCGCTACCGCATCTACACCCCTGACATCTGCAAGCGCCGCAAGGCGGGTCAGTTCATCATCCTGCGCCTGGACGAAGACGGCGAGCGCATCCCGCTCACCATCGCCGACGCCGACGCCGAGACCGGCGTGCTGACCCTGGTGGTGCAGGCCGTGGGCAAGACCACCACGCAGATGACCAAGCTGCAGCCGGGCGACAAGATCCTGGACGTGGTCGGTCCCCTCGGCGCTCCCACCCATATCGAAGACTTCGGCCGCGTGGTGATGGTCGGTGGCGGCATCGGCATCGCGCCCGCCCACCCCATCGCCCAGGCCCTCAAGGCGGCCGGCAATGAAGTGGTCTCCATCCTGGGCGCCCGCAACAAGTCGCTCTTGATCATGGAAGAAGAGATGCAGGCCGCCTCCGACGAGCTGCTGATCTGCACCGACGACGGCTCCTACGGCACCCACGGCCTGGTCACCAACGTGCTGGAAGAGCTCATCAACGAGCGGGGCAAGCCGGACCTCTGCGTGGCCATCGGCCCGCCCATCATGATGAAGTTCACCTGCCTGCTCACGAAGAAGTACGAGATCCCCACGGTGGTCAGCCTCAACCCGATCATGATCGACGGCACGGGCATGTGCGGCGGCTGCCGGATCACGGTGGGCGGCAAGGTCCGCTTCGCCTGCGTCGATGGGCCCGAGTTCGACGGCCACAAGATCGACTTCGGCGAGCTGATGATGCGCCAGGCCTACTACAAGTCCCAGGAACAGCGGGCCATGGAGCGCTACGAGCACCAGTGCCGCATGATGGAAAACGCATAGCCGGCCAAAACGCCAAACAAGATCGAGAATTCAAAAAGATCGAGAAAGAGGTGTTGTCGTGAGCGACGAACTTGATGTCAAAGAGATCGAGAGGCTTTCTGGCCTGAAGAAGAAGGAACGCATGAAGATGCCCCGGCAGATCATGCCGGAGCAGGACCCGGACGTGCGGAACGCCAACTTCAAGGAAGTGCCCCATGGGCTGCCCCCCATGACGGCCGTGCTGGAGGCCAACCGCTGCATCCAGTGCAAGAAGCCCAAGTGCGTGTCGGGCTGCCCGGTGGGAATCGACATCCCGGGCTTCATCGACTGTGTGGCCAAGGGCGATTTCCTGGGCGGCATCCGCAAGATGAAAGAGACCAATATGCTCCCCGCCATCTGCGGGCGGGTCTGTCCCCAGGAAGAGCAGTGCGAGAAGGTCTGCATCACCGGCAAGAAGGGCGAGCCCGTGGCCATCGGGCGCCTGGAGCGCTTCGTGGCCGACTGGGAGCGCGTCAACGACATGGTCGAGGTGCCCGAGGTGGGCGAGCCCACGGGCAAGAGCGTGGGCATCGTGGGCTGCGGCCCGGCCGGCCTCACCGTGGCCATCGACCTGCGCCGTGCGGGCCACGAGGTCACCATCTACGAAGCCCTGCACGCCCCGGGCGGCGTGCTGATGTACGGCATCCCCGAGTTCCGGCTGCCCAAGGCCATCGTCAACGCCGAAGTGAGCGTGGTCGAGAAGATGGGTGTGGAGATCAAGTACAACTACGTGGTGGGCATGCTCGAGAACGTCGATGAGCTGCTCGAGCACCACGACGCGGTCTTCGTGGCCACCGGCGCCGGCCTGCCCTGGTTCATGAGCATTCCGGGTGAGAACCTCTGCGGCGTCTACTCGGCCAACGAGTACCTCACCCGCTCCAACCTGATGCGCGCCTACGACTTCCCCAACGCCGACACCCCTACCGCCGAGAGCAAGGCCGTGGCCGTGATAGGCGGCGGCAACGTGGCCATGGATTCCGCCCGCACGGCCAAGCGCCTGGGCGCCCACACCTACCTGGTCTACCGGCGCACCGAGATGGAGATGCCCGCCCGCAACGAAGAGATCCACCACGCCAAGGAAGAGGGCATCGACTTCCGCCTGCTGCACAACCCCATCCGCTACATCGGTGACGAAAACGGCGTGGTGAAGGGCGCCGAGTGCATCCGCATGGAGCTGGGCGAACCCGACGCCTCGGGCCGCCGCCGCCCCATCCCCATCGAGGGCTCGGAGTTCGTGCTCGACGTGGACACCGTGGTGGTGGCCATCGGCAACGGCCCCAACCCGCTGGTTCCCCGCACCACCGACGGCCTGAAGGTGGATCCTCGTCGCGGCACCATCGTCACCGACCTGAACACCATGCACACCTCCAAGAAGGGCGTGTTCGCGGGTGGCGATATCGCCATCGGCGCGGCCACGGTCATCCTGGCCATGGGTCACGGTCGCAAGGCGGCCCGCTCGATCAACCACTACCTGGAGACGGGTGACTGGGACATCCAGTACCTGCCGGGCGAGGAGCCGGAGATCGAGGCCAAGTAGTCTCGCTTTCGTCGGATTGGTACGAGCCCCGGTGCTTTCTGGCGCCGGGGCTGCGTGATCCTGGGGCCGCTACTCCGAGACCGCCCTCAGCTCCCCCTCTTCCTCCGCGGCCACCGGATCCGGCTCAAAGGCGGCGTAGCGCTTCGCGCGCCCTATGCTCCTGCGCACCAGCCAGGGGTAGAGCGTGGCGAAGCTGAACGAGGCCAGCAGCACGAAGTAGCCCAGCAAGGGCTCCACCTTGTCGCCCGTGATCTCCTTGAAGGTCTTGGCCAGCAGGTGGACCAGCGAGGCCGCTCCGGCGGCGCTGGCGATGTAGTACAGGCCCCGCCAGGACAGCTTGAACATCAGCAGGCCCGTCAGCAGCACCAGCGCGCCGCTGGCCAGGTAGATGTAGTAGATGGGGCTCTGCTGGGCGATCTGGTGGGCGCTCATCACCACGTCGCAGCCGCGCACCATGGGCAGGAAGAAGCCCACCACGATCACCGCCCCGCAGCTCGACAGGTAGCCGGCTGACCACAGGCGCTGCTGGCGGGGCGTCTTCATGTACTGCCTGGCTCCTGCTGCGTGGCGAAGCGCGCGCTCTTCAAGGGTATAGCACCATGCGGGCACCGAACAAAGAACGCCGATCCTGCCGACAGTTCGAGCAGCTTCCGCAGCGCTGTTTCTGGGCTGCGCACGCAGCCCTGCGCCGCTCATCAAGCGGCGAAGATGGGGGGGAGAGGCGGTGTCCGCCTCGGATAGGGGGGGAAGAATCTGTCTTCCCCCCAAAAAAGATGGCGCCGATCATTCTCGCCGACAGTGTCGGCGAAAATGGTCGGTGCCGAGATGTGCTAAAGGTCGGGAGCCGTCCCAGAGGAAATCCGAGGTTGTCATGAGGCCCGAAGACCACGAACGCATCCTGGTGGAGGTCACCAGCCGCGTGGTGGAGCGCTACGTCCAAGCCGCCAAGGACAAAGAAGGCCACCTGGAGGCCGTGCTGGGCGACACGCTCTACTACGAGAACCTGCGCCTGGAGAAAGAAAACCCCAAAGACCCGGCAGCGCGCGCCTATCGCCAGATCTACGACCGGGCCCGACCCGCCCTGGGGGCCGCACCCCAACGGCAACGGGCCGTATTGACGGAGATCACGCGCCACTTCGCCGAAGAGGTGGTGGGCAACTTCAACCAGCGCGTCTACCGGCTCTCCACGGGCGTCATCCCCCACGGGTTGTCGGGTTTGCTGCGCGCCGGCTCCCCTCGCAAGCTGCTCTCCCCCCGTCGCGGGGGCCGGCGCAGCCTGCGGGACCACCTGGTGGCCGAAGGCGCGGTGGAGCATGTGCGCGGCCTGCTGCCCAAGGGCACGCTGCTGGTGCTTCCCACCCACTCCTCCAACCTGGACAGCGTGGTGCTGGGCTACTCGGTCTACCTGATGGGCATACCCCCGCTGCTCTACGGCGCCGGCATCAACCTGTTCACCAACCCCATGCTCTCCTTCTTCATGCGCAACCTGGGCGCCTACACGGTGGACCGCAAGAAGCAGTCCGCGCTCTACAAGGACGTGCTCAAGGAGTACTCCGCCTGCGCCCTGGAGATGGGCTACCACAGCCTCTTCTTCCCCGGCGGCACCCGCAGCCGCAGCGGCGAGGTGGAGCGCCGCCTGAAGAAGGGCCTGATGGGCACGGCCCTGCAGGCCTACACCAACAACCTGCGCGCGGGCAAGCCCAAGCCCGATTTCTTCATCGTGCCCGCCACCATCTCCTACAAGCTGGTGCTGGAGGGCGAGACCCTGATCGAGGACTACCTCAAGGCCGAGGGCAAGGCGCGCTACATCATCGACGACGACGAGTTCTCCAAGCCACGACGCATCGCCAGGTTCATGTCCAACCTGATGTCCTTGGACTCCCGCATCGTGATCACCTTCTCCAAGCCGATGGACGTCTTCGGCAACCCGGTGGACGAGCAGGGCCGCAGCCTGGATCCCCGCGGCCGCCCTATCGATCCCCGCAGCTTCGTCTCGTACCAGGGCGAGCCGGTTCACGACCAGCAGCGCGACCGGGAGTACACCTCCGAGCTGGCCGCCGAAGTGGGCAAGTCCTTCCTGCGCGACAACGTGGTGATGTCCACCAACCTGGTGGGCTTCGTGCTCTACGACATGCTGCAGCGCGCCAACCCGGGCATGGACCGCTACCGCCTGCTGCGCACCGGCGGGCACAAGGACAGTTTCCCCATGACCGAGCTGCACAGCCGCACGGCCCAGGTGCTGGACCAGCTGAAAGAGCTGGACGACGGGCCGCGCCTGGGCCCCCTGCTGCGGGCCGGCGACGTGCAGGAGATCGTGTCCGACGCCCTGAAGCACTTCGGCATCTACCACAACCAGCCGGCTGCGTTGCGGCGCGGAGACCGGGTCTTCCACCAGGAACGCGGCCTGCTGCTCTTCTACGGCAACCGGCTGCGGGGCTACGACCTGGGTCGCAAGCTGCGCCACAGCCAGGCTTGAGGAGGACGCCATGGAGAAAGCGACCGTCATCGGGGCCGGAAGCTGGGGCACCACCCTGGCCAACATCCTGGCCGAAAACGGCCACGACGTGCTGCTGCACGCCCGCAACGCCGAACGCGTCGAGGAGATCAACGCGCAGCATCGCAACAGCCGCTACCTGCCCGACCACCAGCTCTCGCCTGACATCGAGGCCACCACCGACCTGCAGCGCGCCTGCGAGCACAGCCTGTGGATCCTGCTGGTGGTGCCCTCCCATGGCCTGCGGGCCACGGCGCGCGCCATGGGCGAGCACATGCACGGCGAGCACGTGGTGGTGCACGCCACCAAAGGCATCGAGCAGGGCAGCTTCAAGCGCATGAGCGAGGTGCTGCGGGAAGAGACCTGCGTGCGCAAGCTGGGCGTGCTCTCCGGTCCCAACCTGGCCGCCGAGATCATGATGGGACAGCCCGCCGGCACGCTGGTGGCCTCGCGCTACCACGAGGTGCGCAGCCGCTCCATGGCCCTGTTGCACAACAAGCGCAACTTCCGCGTCTTCTCGGGATCCGACGTGGTGGGAGCCGAGGTGGGGGGCGCCTTCAAGAACATCGTGGCCGTGGCCTCGGGCGTGGTGGACGGCAGCGGCCTGGGAGACAACACGCGCGCCCTGCTGCTGACCCGCGGCCTGAACGAGATGGCGCGCATGGGCGCCGCCATGGGTGCCAACGTGCTCACATTCGGCGGCCTGGCGGGCATCGGCGACCTGATGTGCACCTGCGCCTCGCCCTTGTCGCGCAACCACCAGGTGGGCGAGCGCCTGGCCAAAGGCCAGAGCCTGGAGCGCATAGGCCGCGAGATGCACCAGGTGGCCGAGGGGGTCAAGACCACCCGCTCCACCCACGAGTACGCCCGCTACAAGGGCCTGGACCTGCCCATCGTGCGCGCGGTGCACGCCGTGCTCTACGAGGACCGCGCCGTGGACCAGGCCATCCAGGAGCTGATGGAGCTGCCCCCGGGCCGCGAGGTGGTGGAGTTCGCCTGGTGAGCTTTCCGATCCACAGCGTCCACCTCCGACAGTACCCCCCCGACTGGAGCGGCGAGGTCTTCGTCTGCGACGTCGATCGCACCTACCTGGACACGCGCTTCTCCTCCCTGAAGAGCCTGGCGCGCATCCCCTTCGAGACCGCCGTGGACAAGCGCACCATCGCCGGCATGGCAGCCCTGCTGAAAGAGGTGCGCCGCGGCCCCGACGAGACCTCGCGCCACACGCCGCTCTACTTCGTCTCGGCCAGCCCGGCCCAGCTGCGGCGGGTCATCGAGCGCAAGATGCTGCTGGATGGCGTGGAGTTCGACGGCACCACCTTCAAGGACTGGACGCGCGTGATCCGCCGCGGTCGGCTGCGCAAGCTGCGAGAGCAGCTGGGCTACAAGCTGGCCGCCCTGCTCACCAGCCGCCAGGGCCTGCCCCCGGGCGCGCAGGAGATCCTGCTGGGCGACGACCTGGAGATCGACGCGCTGGCGTACTCTCTCTACGCCGACATCCTGGCCGGCCGCATCCCCCTCTCGCGTCTGCCCGGCATCTTGCAGCGCAACGGCGTGGCCCGCGACGACGCCCGTGCCATCGCCGGCTTGAAGGTGCAGGTAGGCAATATGGCGGGCGTGCGGCGCGCGCTGATCCGGCTGGAACGCTCCGAGAACCCCGAGGCCCTGCTGGGCTTCTGGCCCCACGTGGTGCCTTGCCTGGGGGCCTTCCAGATGGCGCTCGCCCTCTGGGACCAGGGCAGCGTCAGCGCCCAGGGCGCGCTGCGCGTGGCCGCGGCCATGCGCGCCAAGGGGCGCCCGGCCGAGGCCGTGGAGGAGCAGCTGCGGGATCTGCGCCGGCGCGGCCTGCTGGGCGAGCGGCAGGCGCAGGAGATGGCGCAGGCCCTGCTGGTGCGCGGGCTGGCGCAGCTGAAGGGCCCGCTGCCCGCGGTGGATCCGGCCTGGCAGGCGGTGGTGGCCAGGGATGAGGGAAGACCTTGGACGCCTGGGAGGTTTCGGGGGGGATGAGCGGAGAGGCCCGCTGAGGAGCGAGCACGAAAGACCCGTGAATCATTGGTTCCCCCACCCCTGAAACCTGATATCTTGACCGACGGTCGACCCTGGCGCAGGTTCATCAATGCCACAGCGCAGATACCGCATCAACGAGCTGCTGGGACGAGGCGGCTACGGCTCCGTCTACCAGGCCGAGAAGCTGGGCGAGGGCGGCTTCAGCACCCTGGTCGCGCTGAAGCTGCTTCACAATATGGGCGGCGTGGAGGACACCCAGCGTCGGCGCTTGTACGACGACGCCTGTCGCCGGCTGCGTGACGAGGCGCGCCTGCTGGGCTTGCTCAAGCACCGCGCCATCGTGCAGGTCTACGACCTGGAGTACCTGGCCGATGACTGGGCCGTGGTGATGGAGTACGTCGAGGGCCTGCACCTGGGTAGCCTGATGCAGTCCACGCCCATCCCCGTGCGCCAGGCCCTGGCCATCATCGAAGAGGTGGCCGGCGCGCTGCACCACGCCTACCACTTCAAGTTCCGCGGGCGGCCGCTGCAGCTGCTGCACCGCGATATCAAGCCCTCCAACATCATGATCACCCCGGACGGCTCGGTGAAGGTGCTGGATTTCGGCATCGCACGGGCCAACTTCGACGCGCGCGAGACCCGCACCGCCGGCTTCATGCTGGGCACCCAGCAGTACATGTCACCCGAGCACCTGGACTTCGACGAGGAGGGCGCCCGCGTCGGCCCGGCCTCCGACATCTACTCGCTGGGCGCCGTGCTCTACGAGCTGATCACCAACGAGCGCCTGGGCCGGGCCGCGCTCGACCCGAATCCGCACAACAACAAGATCCGCAAGGCCCTGGATTCGCGCCTGGGCAGGCAGATCTCCCCGCGGCTCTTCCAGCTGCTGCAGCGCACCCTGGCCTACGAACCCAGCGAGCGCCCCAGCGCCCACCAGCTGCGCAGCGCCTGCGAACAGCTGCAGCAGGAGCTGAAGGGCGAGACCCTGCGGGCCTGGTGCGGGCGGGTGGTCGGTCCGCTCTTCGACAACGCCGAGGTGCTGCGCTCCGCCACCCGCAGCCGCTCCGATCAGCTGATCGGCAAGCTGCTGGAGCCCACCCCCGAGCCCACCATCCTGGAAGTGGAACCCGAAGAGCTGCCCGCCATCGGGGGCTACGACACCGCCGACACCTGGAACCCCGCCGAGCCCGCGCCTCCGACCCCGCCCGTCCCCTTGAAGGACCGGCCCGTATCCCTCGAGGATGAGGGGCAGCCCACGTCCACGCCCACGCCCATGGAGGTCCTGTCCGTCGACGAGCCCGAGGCGGAAGAAGGTGTACGCCTGGAGATCCCCCTCGACGACGAGGCGGACGACTGGCAACCGCCACCGCGGCACGAGCCGGCCGATTCGTCCCTGGCACTGCGCAAAGCGCTGATAGTCGGCGGCGTGGGCACGGTGCTGGCCTTTGGCCTGGGCATGTTCGCGCTCTCCCACTTCCTGGGCGATGGCGGCGACGCGGCCACGGACCAGGTGGAAGCGCCACCCGAGCTGGTGGCGCAGGCCGAGAACGAGCCCCCCATGGGCGAAGAAGGAGCCTTGCCTGCAGAGGGCGAGGACCAGGCGGAGACCGCGGACGAGCAGCCAGCCGAGGAGGACGAGGCCCTGGCCGCGGCCAGCGACCAGGCGCAGCCAGCCGCTGTCGGCGAGTACTCACAGGCCCATGCGGCGCAGCGTCCTGAGCAGGATCAGCGGGAACAGGCGCCCAGCGAGTCCGCCCAGCAAGCCAGCCCCCAGGAGCAGGTCTCCCAGGAAGCGGAGCAACCCGACGGCACCGACGGCAGGCTGGCGGCCATCGCCAACCTCACCGCCACAGAAGAAGATCCCGCAGAAGAAGATCCCGCCGAAGAGGATCCACGCGAGGCGCAGCCGGAGCAGGCGCAACCGGACGAGGCAGCAGGTGACCAGGAGCCTGGCGAAGCCGACGGCGTCGCCGAGGCCGCCGCCGAGGGAGACCCGGCGGTGCCAGGGGAACCGGCTGCAGAGGAACCACCCGCCAAGGGCAGCTTCAAGCTGGCAGGCAACGCAGTGGACGTCTACCTGAAGTCCGCCTCGGGCAAGCGCTACAAGGCGGGCGCGCAGATCGACGCCGGCAAGTACGATATCTGGGCCCTCTTCTCTCGCGATACGCGCGCGTCCCACTTGCGTGTCGGGGTCGCCAACATCGGCCCAGGGGCCATGGTCACCATTCAGTGCGACGCCAATATGATGATCTGCCTGCCGAAGTGAGCGCGGGGGAGCGTCCTGGACGGTGCTGTAGCAAAATGCTACAAAGTACCTGGATTTCCACCCCGGGAGCCCCGGATGCCGGTTTCCAGCAGCCCCGTTCGACTCGATGCGGAGCTGGTCGCCTCCGCCCGCGTGGCTGCGAAGCTGATGAGCCGCAGCCTGGCGCAGCAGGTCGCCCATTGGGCGCGGTTGGGCAGAGCGCTCGAGGCCAGTCCGAACCTGACCCTGGAAGCCATCGCGCAGGTCTTGGACGGCAGTGGCGACTACGACGCCCTGTCCACTGAGGAGCAGGCCATCGTGCGTGCGGAGTGGGCGGCACGCATGGAGGCGCTTCGAGACGCGCTTCACCTCGACCGCGAGCTGGAGGCAGGCGGCCAGTCATACGCCGAGCTGGACGCATCGGGACACGTGGTGGTGCGGACCCCACCAGCAACCGGCCGCTAGGCCACGATGCCCGTTCTCCACCTGCTCGCGGGACCCAATGGGTCTGGCAAGAGCACCTTCTTCGAGCACATCCTGGGTCCGGCAACCGGGCTGCCATTCATCAACGCGGACCTGATCGCCGCGCAGCGATGGCCGGGTGCGGAGGAGGAGCGGGCGTACGAGGCTGCCCGAATAGCCGCCGAGCAGCGCGGCGCGCTGCTGGACGAAGGCCGCTCCTTCGCGACAGAGACGGTGTTCTCGCACCCCTCGAAGATCGAGCTCGTCGAGCGGGCCCGGGCCGTCGGATACGCCGTCACGCTGCACGTCGTCATGGTGCCCGAGGAGCTGGCGGCGGTGCGGGCGCGGCTGCGTGCAGACCAGGGTGGCCACTCGGTGCCGGAGCGCAAGCTGCGTCAGCGGTATCAGCGGCTCTGGAGCCTGCTCGCGAGCGCAATCGAGATCGCCGACTGCACGATCATCTACGACAACAGCTCCGCCAGGCGCCCATTCTCCGTGGTCGCCCGCTTCCGGCGCGGCCAGCCGCTCGGCGAACCGGTCTGGCCCAGCTGGACCCCGGCTCCCCTCTCCGGCCGCTAGCCCTCACGCACGATATCGGCCCCCAGCGATCTGAGCTTGCTCTCTACCACCTCGTAGCCGCGGTCGATGATCTCGGCGTTCTGGATGATGGACGGCCTTCCTGTGGCGCAGAGCGCCGCGATCACCAATGCCATGCCCGCCCGGATGTCCGGGCTGCGCAGGGTGGCCCCGCGCAGCTGCGAGGGGCCGCTGATCACCACGCGGTGGGGATCGCAGACGATGATGTTGGCGCCCATGCGCACCAGGGGATCCACGAAGAACATGCGGCTCTCGTACATCTTCTCGAAGAAGAGCACCGTGCCCTCGGCCTGGGTGGCCAGCACCAGCATGGGGCTCATCACGTCCGAGGGGAACTGGGGCCAGGGCCCGTCGTCCACCCGCGGCATGGCGCCGCCCACATCGGCCTGCATCCGCGGCACCTGGCCTCCGGGCAGGAAGACGTGGTCGTGGTGCAGCTCCATGCGCAGGCCGAAGCGCTCGAAGACGCGCCGGATCATCCAGTAGTGGCCCACCGTCGTGCCGCGCACGGTGAGCTCGCCGCCCGTGGCCGCGGCCAGGGCCAGGTAGCTGGCCACCTCGACGTGGTCCGAGGTGATGCGGTGCCGCACGCCGTGCAGCTTGTCCACGCCCTGCACGCGCAGCGTATTGGTGCCCGCGCCCTCGATGCGCGCGCCCATGGCGCAGAGCAGCTTCACCAGGTCCTGCACGTGGGGCTCGCCCGCCGCGTTGAGGATGGTGGTCTCGCCCTCGGCCAGCACGGCCGCCATCAGGATGTGCTCGGTGGCCGTGACGCTGGCTTCGTCGAAGAAGAGCTGGCGCCCCTGCAAGCGCTTGGGCGCGCGGAAATCCAGGCTGCGCTCATCCGCCTCGGCGCCCAGGCCGCGCAGCCCGTAGAAGTGGGGATCCAGGCGCCGGCGCCCGATGGCGTCGCCCCCCGGGGGGTGCAGCTTGACCCGCTCGCAGCGCGACAAGAGCGGGCCCACCATCAGAAAAGACGTGCGCGTGCGCTCGCAGAGCTCCCAGGGGAGGTCGGCGCTGTCGATGCCGGCGCAGCAGACCGCAGCGCGGTTGCCCTCGCGCTGCACCCGCGCTCCCAGAAACTCCAGGATCTCCAGCATGGCAGCCACGTCGCGGATGGCCGGCAGGTTCTCCAGCACCACCTCTTCGTCGGTGAGCAGGCAGGCGGCGATCATGGGCAGGGCGGCGTTCTTGTTGCCGCTGGCGGTGATCTCGCCGCCGAGGGTCTTGCCGCCGTGGACGATGAAGTGGCTCATTCTCTCACTCTAGATCCCACTGATCCTCAAACGGCCCGAACCCCAGCGTCTTCTTCCCGAGCTCCGGCAGATCGAAGAAGAGCGAGCCCTCGGCCTGGTAGGGCACGGCCACCGAGACATTGCGGCCGGCCAGCACGTCGTCCAGGGCATCGCCGAGCAGCTCGTCGGCCAGATCCACCATGATGTCGGAGGCCAGGTCGAACTGGATGTGGGCCTCGAAGTCTTCGCCTCCCGGAATGAAGCGCCAGTCCTGGTTGTCCACATCGCCGCTGGCCACGGCGTCGGCCAGGTCGATCAGCTCGTCCACGGTGGGGATCAAGTCTTCCCATGAGGGGTCATCCCCATCGCTCTCATCCGCCACGCAGGCCCCTTCGGCGTCCTGCTGGGCCACGCAGCCGTCCTCGTCGGGATCGCAGAAGCTGACGCAGACCGCCCCCAGGTTGGCGTCGTCGAAGACGTTGAGCCCCAGCAGCAGCTCCACCAGGGGGATGGGGATCTCCGTGTTGGGATTGGAGAGGTCGAAGACCAGGTCGAAGCTGTAGAGCAGGGCGGAGGAGGAGGGTACGTTCCCCAGACCCACCAAGTCGCACTCGCTGCTGCTGAAGTACTCGTTGCACTGCCAGGACAGCAGCTGGTTGGCCGTGGGGGCAGCCAGCAGGTCCACCCGCGAGAGCCCGCCCGTAGGCAGATCCACCCCGTCCATCACGTCTTGCAGCACGTTGCAGCCGGCCGCAGCCACGAGCGCGCCGCCTGCGGTGCAAGCGCCGGCCAGCATCAAGAGCTTCATCGATAGGCGAAATGACGACATCGGGGACTCCTCCTCCGCGACAGACAGGCTCGATAGTACACGCTGACAGCGCCTCTCTCAACGCCTTTGCGGGGGACGTCCCGCCCCTAGTGGGCCGTCTCGCCCTCGGGCGGCAGCACCTCCACCACCTTGACCGCGAACTGCAGCTCTTTGCCGGCCATGGGGTGGTTCAGATCCAGCTGCACCGTCTCCTCTCCCACGCCCAGCACCGACGCCTCGCAGGGGATGCCCCCGAAGCTGCCCTTGACGATATGCCCCTCCTTCAGGTCGCCCGCGTCGGGCCCGAAGTGGGCCCGCTGCACCTCCACGATCCGATCCGGATCGTGCTCGCCGTACGCCTTTTCGGGCAGCACGGTGCATTGCTTGGTGTCGCCGGCCTGCAAGCCCAGCAGCTGCTCTTGCAGGCCGCCCAGCAGCCCGCCCTCGCCTTGCACGTAGTCCACCGCGGTGTTGTCCACCACCTTGCCATCGATGGCCATGACCAGGTGGAGCTTGACCTGCGAGCCTATCCGGATCATCGCGAATTCTCCGTAGCGGGAAGGGTCGGCAGTGTATCCGATCGCCGCCTCTTCGTGGAGTCCCGGCAACATCTGCAAACCTGCTAAGCCGCATCATCCGGGCCTGTGCAATCGGTTACGGACCGGCCCCTCAGAGAGGGTTCAGCATGCTTCACTTCAAAGCCAAGACCATGAACCGCGATCTGGCCAACCGCGTACGGGAGATCAGCGGCCAGAGCCCCAATAGCTGCATGCAATGCGGAACATGCAGCGGTGTCTGCCCTATGTTCGAGCGCGTCTCCATCTCGCCGCGCAGGGTCATGCAGGCATCGCACCTGGGCCTCGAGTCCCTGCTGGGCCGCGGCGACATGTACGAGGTCTGCTTGTCCTGCCAGGCCTGCGCCGTGCGCTGCCCGCGCGGCATCGAGCTGCCCGCGGTGATGGACGCCCTGCGTCAGCTCACGTTGCGCGACAACGAGGACCTGCTGGCCCCCGAACAGATCCCGGCGGAGCGGCTGCGCCAGGTGCCGCAGATGGGCCTGGTGGCCGCCTTCCGCAAACTCACCGCCTAGAGGGAATCATGGCTATCGCCTATTACCCTGGTTGCACGCTCAAGACCAAGGCTCGCAATCTCGAGAGCGCCGCCCTGTCCTCGGCCCGGGCCCTTGGGATCGACCTGCGAGAGCTGCCGCGCTGGAACTGCTGCGGCGCCGTGGCTTCGCTGGCCGACGACAACCTGCTGCTGCAGGTGGCGCCCGTGCGCGACCTGGTGCGGGTGGCTGAAGCCGGCTGCGACACCGTCGTGACCCTCTGCTCCATGTGCTACAACACCCTGGCCCGCGCCAACCGCCTGATGCGCGAAGACGCCGAGAAGCGCGCTGCCATCAACCGCTTCATGGACGAAGAGCCCGACTACGCCGGCGAAGTCGAGGTGCTGCACTACCTGCAGCTGCTGGAGCGCGAGCTGGGCTGGGAGGGCCTGCGCAGCCGCGTCCAGCGCCCTCTGGCCGGCCTGAAGGTGGCTCCCTACTACGGCTGCACCCTGACCCGGCCCCACGAGATCTCCATCGACGAGCGTCCCCTGGCGCCGGCCATCATGCATCGCTTCCTGCGGGCCCTGGGGGCGGATCCCGTCTCCTACGTCCACGACAGCACCTGCTGCGGCTCCTACCAGGTGCTGGCCCAGCCCGACGCGGCCCTCTCGGTGGCCCAGGGCGTGCTGGCCGCGGCCCGCAGCCAAGGCGCCCAGGCCCTGGCCCTCTCCTGCCCCTTGTGCGAGTACAACATGGGCGCGCGCCAGCGCGAGCTGCTGGCGGGCGACCCCGGCTGGGCCGAGTTGCCCACGCTCTACTTCACCCAGCTGCTGGCCGTGGCCCTGGGCCTGGACCACCAGGCCGTGGGCAGCGAGATCAACCAGCCCGCCGCCCGCCAGCTGCTGCAGCGGGCCGGCGCCTGAGCCTCCCCCTTTCCTCCCCAATGCATCGCGAGGACGAGATGTCCGAAGAACAGGTGAAAGCGGAAGTCGAGATGATCCCCATCTACGTCATGGGGAAGAAGTACATGGTGCCCGAAGAGCTCACCATCATGAAGGCCATGGAGTACGCGGGCTACACCTTCATCCGCGGCTGCGGCTGCCGGATGGGGGTCTGCGGCGCCTGCGGCACGGTCTACCGCAAGCCGGGCGACTACAAGATCCACGTCGGGCTGGCCTGCCAGTCGGTGGCCGAAGCCGACATGCACCTCACCCAGCTGCCCTTCTACCCGGCCAACCGCGCCGGCTTCGACCTGCACTCCTCCGAGGGCAGCGTCGAAGAGGTGCACGCCGCCTACCCCGAGCTCTTCCGCTGCGTGGCCTGCAACGCCTGCACCAAGATCTGCCCGCAGGAAGTGCAGGTGATGGACTACATCGCCCTGATCAAGCGCGGCGACCTGGAAGAGGCGGCCGAGGTCAGCTTCGAGTGCATCCAGTGCGGGCTCTGCGCCAGCCGCTGCATGGGCGAGCTGCCCCAGTACCACATCGCCCAGATGGTGCGTCGCCTGGTGGGCTCCAAGCACGTCGCGCAGGCCGCGCACCTGGAGGAGCAGGTGCAAAACATCGCCGATGGCCGCTACGCCGAGATCATGGACGATCTCGAGGGGACCTCGAAAGAGACCATGGTGGAGCTGTACAAGCAACGCCAGTGGGAGCCAGGCAAGGAGGGCGAGGGCTGGCAGCCCGACGACCGCCGTGGCCTGCTGCCCGAGTATCAGGACTAGACCCGTAAGAAAAGGTTCTCAAGATGCCCTATCCAAAGTACCTCACCGAGCTGATCCAGCGGGTCGCCGCCAACCGCGCCCACCATGTCGCCTTGAAGAAAGAAGACGACGACCTGCCCTTCCTCAGCCTGGAGCAGCGCCAGGAGTACCTGGAGAAGTTCCACCCCGACTACAAGAAGGGCCCCACGGTGCGCCGGCCCATCGGCATCGGCCCCTCCAAGGGCTACTCCATCTCGCCCGAGATCGTGGACCTGCTGGAAGCCCGCGCCATGATCGACCCTGACCGCGTCGAGCTGTCCCAGCCCGACTACGACGTGGACGTGCTGGTGATCGGCGGCGGCGGGGCCGGCTCGGCGGCCGCCATCTACGCCAAGAACGCCGGCGCCGACGTGCTGATGGTCACCAAGCTGCGCCACGGCGACGCCAACACCATGATGGCCGAGGGCGGCATCCAGGCCTGCGACAAGGCCGAGAAAGACTCGCCCTGGTACCACTTCCTGGACGTGCTGGGCGGCGGCCACTTCGTCAACAAGCGCTCCCTGGCGCGCAAGCTGGTGGAAGACGGCCCCGACGCCATCCGCTGGCTCGAGAGCCTGGGCGTGCTCTTCGACAAGTTCGACGACGGCCGCATGAAGACCGTGCACGGAGGCGGCACCTGCCGCAAGCGCATGCACTCGGCCTCGGACATGTCAGGCGCCGAGATCATGCGCGTGGTGCGCGACGAGGTGCGCAACCTGGGCGTGCCCGTGGTGGAGTTCACCTCGGCGGTGGAGCTGATCAAGAACAGCGAGGGCCACTGCGCCGGTGCCGTGCTCTACAACATGGAGACGGGCGAGTTCAAGGTCTGCAAGGCCAAGGCCGTGATCATGGCCACCGGCGGCTCGGGCCGCCTGCACCTGCAGGGCTTCATGACCACCAACCACTACGGCGCCATGGGCGACGGCCTGGTCATGTCCTACCGCGCGGGCGTGCCCTTGATCTTCCTGCACACCGCCCAGTACCACCCCACAGGCATCGCCTTCCCCGAGCAGGCCGAAGGCATCCTGGTCACCGAGAAGTTCCGCGGCGCCGGCGCCAACGTGCTCAACGTCGATGGCGAGCGCTTCGTCAACGAGCGCGAGCCGCGCGATGTCGAGGCCTCCTCCTTCATCCGCGAGTGCACCTTGATGGGCAAGGGGGTTCCCACGCCCAAGGGCACCTGGGGCGTCTGGCTCGACTCCCCCATGCTCGACCTGCTGCACGGCGAGGGCTACGTCGCCAAGAACTTCTGCGGCGCCTATATGCTCTACAAGCGCTTCGACATCGACATCGCCAGAGAGCCCATGCTCGTCTACCCCACGCTGCACTACCAAAACGGCGGCGTGGACTTCGAAGCCGACGGCACCACCAACCTGCCGGGCCTGTACATGGCCGGCGAGGTGGGCGGTGGCATCCACGGCCAGAACCGGCTGATGGGCAACTCGCTGCTGGACATCAACGTCTTCGGGCGCATCTCGGGCGCCGAGGCCGCGCGCTACGCGGCCGAGCAGGCCGTGGACGCCCCGCTGACCCTGGACCACGTGCGGCAGTACCACACCGAGCTGGACGAGGCCGGCATCGTGACCGACCGCCGCTCCCCGGCCCTGCTGCCCGACTACACGCCGCAGCACGTCAAGGACAGGCAGGTCTAGCTCCGCGGACTGTCAGGGCCGACCCAGGGCAGCTGCGCGCACCAGTCCGTGCGCCCTTGCTGCCCGTGCACGATGTCCACGTACATGGCCAGGCCCACGGCGATGAAGACCGGCTCCAGCAGGCCCAGGCAGCTGTCGATGGCGGCCACCGCGACCCAGGAGCTCGTCGCGCTGGCCAGGCCGCCGAAGAACGCCGCCACCAGGAACACCCCAATGCCCAGGAGCAACAGCGTCTTGAAGATCAAGGGTCGATAGCCCTCGGTGATCTCCCTGCTGCGACGCAGCACCCCCTGCACCTGCGCCCCCTCCACGGCGATGATCTCCTCCACGAAGATGAACCAGATGGAGAAGATGATGCCCGGCACCACAAAGCAGAAGAGGCCCGCCACGATCAGCACGCCGGCCAGCAGGTTGGCGATGAAGATGCGCCCCCAGCAGGAAAGGCCGTAGCGCAGCGCGTCGCCCAGCTCGATGGCCAGACCCGTGCGCTGCCGCTCCGCCAGCACGTAGATCACAGCCGGCACCAGCAGCGGGGTCAGCAGGCTCGACACACCCATCCCAAGCCACAGCTCGCTGTCTTCGGGGAACCAACCCCGAAACAGGGCGTATTGCTTACACAGCTGCACCGGCGCATGCAGCAGCAGCACCAGCGCCGCCACCGTGGGCCAGCAGGAGAGGTACAGACCCAGGCCCCGGGTCAGGGCCTGGCTGACCTGGGTGAAGCGCTGGGGGACGAACTCCTGCCCCGCAGCCGGTGCGCTGCCCGGTGGTCGGCTGGGGTTCGAGTCTGGCATGGGCTCTCTCGCAGCAGGCGAACGCTGTCGCCGCAAGTATCGCCCCCGCCCCCATATGCCAGCAGGAAGACTCCCATAGCTGACCGACAGAGGCTATGATGGCTCCATGAGCAACGATGAAAAACGTCCAGGGTGCGCCAAGCGAGCCATTGGTTGCGGTTGCAGCCTGGTCCTGGCGCTGTTCGGCATCTTCATGGCCATGTTCTTCTCGGGCACAGCCCACTGGATGGACGGCATACGCAGGGTCAACAAACAGACCGAGCAGACCGCGCCTGCCGAGCCCAGCAAGAAGAAGCCCAAGTCCGGCCGGCGGCGATAGCGGCCGGCACCCGCGCTACCAGTACCCTTCGCTGGCCGTCAACCGCAGCTCCCACAGGCGCTGGGAGTCCACGTCCTGTGGCACGGCTCCCGGGCCGCTGCGCAGGGCCCTCAGCTCCTGGCGCAGCTCGTCCAGCAGCTGGGGTCGCTTGTTGCGCAGGTCGCGGCGTTGCAGAGGATCCGCCATCACGTCGTGCAGCTTGTAGTGGCGCAGGGTGTCGCTGGTCAACAGGTGCTCCGTCAGGCGCGGATCCAGCGAGGTGCAGCGGTGGATCATGGCCCGTAGGGTCAGCATCCAGCGCCCCCTGCGCACGGCCAGCATGTCACCGAACTCGGCGTAGGCCATGGCCTGCGGATCCTCCTCGAAAGAAGGGGCCAGCAGATCCTGCCCGTGCAAGCCGTGGGGTGGCTGCGCGCCGGCGCGGCCCAGCAGGGTCGGCAGCAGGTCCGCCAGCTCCACGGGCTGCTCGACCTGCCGCAGGCCGTCCGCCCCGCCATCGTCCAGAAAAACCAGGGGCACGTGCACAGTGCGCTCCAGCACCAGGTCGTGCCAGGCGAAGGCCGGCGGGTAGTCGTGGCTTCCGCTGTACTGCCCCAGGCTGACGCCGTTGGTGGAGGAGAGCGCCACTAGACGGCCACGCTCGGCAGGGCTGGGCAACCGGGCCAGAATTCCCGCCACGTCTCGGCCCAGCTGCGCCGCAGCGTCGCGGTAGGTGGCCAGTACCAGCTGTCGATCCAGCGCGTCCCACCGGAGCTTCCACTGGTGCCAGGGCAGCTCGTCGAAGGCCGGTGCGCCGCGCGGCTCCTGCGCCTGGTGGCCCTGCCCGGCCTGGGGGGCGCGCTCGTCCTCTCCCGGCAGCCCGGGCAGCCCGATGGCCTGGCGCAGATCCGGCCGCCGCTGCAGCTCCAGATCCGGCAGGAAGAGCACCAACAGGCGGGGCGAGTCCTCGTTCTCCTGCCACCAGCTCTCGGCCAGCGGACCCAGGCGATCCCAGTCCGTCTCCCAACGGCTCCAATCCGAGCTCAAGTCGACGCTGCGGCCGAAGCCGGCGGCCAGCCTGTCCATCCCCGCCAGGTTGCTGGCGAACAGCGCGCTGCGGTAGCCGTAGAGGCCCAGCACCTCGGGCAAGCCCCTGCGCGTCGCAGGCAGCTGGGCGCACCATGGGCGCTCCCCTCCCTCCACAGCGCCGCTGGTGCGCCCGCAGAGGGGGATGGCGCTGGGGTAGCGACCGGTCAGCAAGGAACCCAGGCTGACGAAGGGATCGGGCGACTGGGCGTAGGCGGCGCTGAAGCGCGTCGCCATGGCCCCCTCGAGGGGTTTCAGGAAGGCGGCCTCAGCCTGCGCATTATTGGGCGCGTCGGCCCGCAGGCCGCTGGCCAGGACCAGCAGCAGGTCCGGGCCCTGGGGCTCTGGGACTGCGGTGTCGGGAACGCAGGCTGCCAGCGCCAACGCCAGACAGAGCCCTGCGGGCAACGGGCTTTGGGACAAACGCCTGCGCCGGATCTAGGGCCCAGCGTTCTGGCCGGCGTCTTCCAGCGCCTCGTACTCGCCTTCCTCGCCCAGCCCGGTGTGGCTGGCCGTGAAGCTGCGCGTGGACGTGCAGCTGGTGCTGGTGGAGATCTGGCAGTCGGAGCCCCCGCACTCGGCACGGTCCGAGGTGTTCTCGGCAGGCTCATCCATCTTCGTCTGCGGATTGTAGGTGCTCAGGTACTGGTCGGCGGGGATCTGGCCCCGGTTCAAGCCCACCACAGTCGTGTCCCACTGGTCCGACTCGACCCAGGTGCGCGTGTTGACGTAGGCCCAGTCCCAGGTGCCGCTGCCCGTGTTGCCCTCCAGGGTCATGGCGATGGTGTCGGCGCGCTCCTCGAGGGTGGCCTCGCTGTAGGCGTAGGCGTTGCCCAAGGAATCCGTATGTGTGACGTCTTCGGATCCCGTCCAGGTGAAGGTCCAGACGGACCCATCGAAGGTCCCCGGGTACACCTCGTTGCCGAAGACCAGGTAGCCCTCTTCCGGGCTGGTGGAGAAGAGCTGCCCGAAGAACACCTGTTCGGTGATGCTGCCTTCGTCGGTGCTGTCCCAGTCCGAGGTGCTCTCGTTGAGCTCCGCCCCGGTGAAGTTGTGCGAGACCTCTGCGTCCTCGCAGCCGTTGTCCAACAGGGCTTCCAGGTAGAAGATCCAGATGCCATCGAAGCTGGAGCAACCCGTGAGCAGGGCGCTGGCAGCCAGGGCGGGGATCGTGAGGGGCTTGAAGAACCGCATTGCATCTCCTCTTGCTGCGTTCTGGCTCATCATCCGAGCATGCACACTATAGGTGCGATGCGGGGCATCGTCAACGAGGCGCAGCCATTCGCCACGCAGAAATCCCGCGGGTCGCGAGGACACCGCGGGAGGTGCGTCGTTTCGGAGTTCCGCTAGGGCACGGTGGTGCAGAGCTCGTAGCTGCCGCTGCCCGAGTAGGAGTACACCAACCAGACGTAGTCGCCAAAACTGCCCGAGTAGGAGATGGACTCGTCTCCGGAGCTGGCGGTGGAGGATGCCACCTCGCGCCAGTCGCCTGCCCAGCGGCGGTACTTGTAGAGGTAGAGGTCGAAGTCAGCGCCCGAGGGGACGCTCAGATATGCCTCGTGCGTGCCCGGACGGGCCTGGTAGGACGAGCCGCCCGGCTCGTACTCGTAGTCACCCGCGGCGGAAAGGCTTCCGGTGTAGGTGTCGTCGTAGCCGCTGCAGCCGGAAGAGCCGGAACCCGTGTCGCCCCCGCTGCCCGTGTCCTCGATGCCCAGGTAGGCATTGATGAAGTCTTCAAAGGCGTCCACGCGGGTGCTGACGCCGTACTGCGTGCACCACCAGTCGCCGTAGGAGGTGATGCCACCCACGTAGGTGCCGCTGCTGCGCGTGACGAAGGCGGGGCCGCCGCTGTCGCCGGCGCAGGGGCCGCCCGCGGACTGGCGATAGGAGATCTGCGTGGCCGTGTCACCCGCCGAGGTGCAGCCGCTCACCGCGCAGCCCAGGCCGCCCAACGTGAGGTCGATCTGCAGCTTGTTGCCGTAGGAGCCATCGGTGTCGTAGCCGAAGCCCGCGAAGTTGAGGGTCATACCTACGTCGGAGCTGGTGAAGCCCTCGTCGGCTGGCAGGTGGTCCACAGGGGTGACCGACTCGGTGATGGGCGTGTCGAGGGTGATCAGGCCCAGGTCGTTCTCGATGCGCCGGGAGTTGTAGTCGGGGTGCTGCGTGATGTCGGAGAGGGTGTAGAAGTGCGAGGTCAGGTCGGCCGAGGGATCGTCGCCCACGTAGACACCCATGCGGCTGGGGCTCTGGGTACCCCCGGGGCCCGCCACGCAGTGCGCAGCCGTGACGACCACCGTATCCGAGATCAAGGTCCCCGTGCAGTCCGGATCCGTGTAGACGTAGCCACCGGGAAAGATGGTGTGCAGGCCCACCACCGCGTCGTGATACCACGCGTCGGGGGGATCGCCGTTGTAGATCTTGGGATTGACGGACACCTCGCGCCCCATCCCCTCGATGGTCCGCCATTCTTCCGAGCCGCCGCTGCAGGCCACGAGGCCGAGGAGCGCCAGGGAAGAGAAACGAGCTGCACTAGTGGAGAACAACGACTTTGCCACGGAACCTCCTGGGGAATGGACGCGTCCACGCGAACACGCGCGCGGGCTGTCTCCTTATGGCCAATAAAGCGGCCGCCTGTGGTAACTAAATGTCAACAGAAGCAAAGAATATGTGTATTGGACCCTGACGCCGCCTGGATGGGCTCTTCGACGCCGCCACAAGCAGGTGCTGACCCCGCTGATCCGTGCTAGGGCTGCCAGATGAGCCCACTCCACAAAGAGCGCCTCCTTCGCCGCCTGCGGCTATGGCACTTGCTCGTCGCCCTGCCGCTGGCTGGCTGCGACAAGCACGACTGGGACACCTCGGCTCCCGAGCCCGAAGCGGTCTCCACCTTCTCCTTCGACGCCACCATCTACGGCTTGGGACTGTACGACGACGGCACGGTGGCCATCAGTGGCCGCCTGGAGGACATGGCCGCCTGGTCCGTCGAGGACGGCAGCCTGGTCTACGCCACCGCCGAGGGCGATTTCGAGTCCGCCAAGCTGCAGGATCTCTACGGGCAGATGGGGGTCTTCATCGACTCTGCTGACCTGAGCACCGTCTGGGGTTGGACCCCAGGTGTCGTGGGCTACGACCAATGGATCGATGAAGATGGCCAAGCCCAAGCCAAGTTGGCCCGGCTTTGGGACGGCGGCATCGTCTGGATCGGCCGCCAGGGCCAGGGCTGCGCCATCTTCCGTGAGGGCTCCGAGGCCGTCAGCTTCGGCTGCCTGAGCGACCTGGTCGCAGGGGCCGTGGACCGCCAGCTGGGCACCTTCTACCTCGGGCAACGGGACGACAAAGGCAAAGCGCAGCTGCTGCGCATCGACGACGCTGGCAGCGAGCAGTGGCAAGGGCCCACAGATCTCTTGGCCCACGACGGCCAGACCCAGCTGCTCTACGCGGCCGACGACGGCGCCCAGACCGTGGTGGCGCTCGCAGCGGATGGCTCCCAGGCCTGGGAGGCGCAGCTGTCCGGCGAGGTGGGTCACATCGCTGCACTGGGAGACAAGGGCAAGGCTGGGGTGCTGCTCACCTCCAGCGGCAGCACCTGGCTGGCCGTGCTCGACGGCGACACAGGCCAGGAGCAGGCCACGATCGAGCTGCCTACCGCCTCACGCCAGCTGGCATCTTCAGCCGACGCCAGCACATTGCTGGCGGGACAGGGCGACCGCATCACGGCCCTGCAGGTGGACTGGGACCTGCTGCTGCCCTGAGAGCGGCGGCACTATCAGCGTGCGTCAAAACTCGATAGTCGAAGGCGGAGACTGACCGTCTGACGCTTCTACCTGGGACGAAGCTGTCGGTTGCGGGTTCGAGTGGTGGGATGAGGGGGGAAGGTGACGGGTGCGAGTTCGGGATGAGGGATGAGGGATGAGGCGAGAAGATGACGGCAGCGAGTTCGAATGCCGATGAAGGATGAAAGCGGGCCTGCGCGTGTCCTCAACTCCCCGCTGTCCGAGACCAACTCACTGCAGATCTGCGTGCGCGTTCAGCACAGGTTGCTGGGGCTCGGTCATCCTTGCGGCCAACCGATGCATTGCCACGGTTGAAAGCCGATTG
>CAYVQL010000042.1:0-49213 GCA_964454135.1 uncultured Enterobacterales bacterium
CGCCGACGCCGACGCCGACGCCGACGCCGACGCCGACGCCGACGCCGACGCCGATCCGCCTGGTCTGACCTGTGCCGATGTGCAGCAGGGCAGCTACATCAAGGGCGACGAGCTGGTGCTCGAGGGCGTGATCGCCACCTCCGCCGTGGCCACCAACGGAATGGGCTTCTTCGTGCAGGATGCGGGCGGCGGCGAGTGGAGCGGCCTGTTCGTCTACCTGGGCGATGTCAAGACCACCGTCGCCGTGGGCGACGAGCTGACGCTGACAGGCACCTTCAAGGAGTACTACGACCTCACCGAGATCGTCATCGAGGACGCGGCGGACATCCAATTCACCGGCGGTGGCGCCCCCACGGCCACCACCCTGACCGCGCCTCCGAGCAACTGGGAGCCTTACGAGAGCGTGCTGCTCACGCTGGAGGGCGTGACCGTCACCAGCGACCCGGACGGCTACGGCGAGTCCGAGACCGACTGGGGCATCAGCCTGGACGACCTGCTCTGGACCCATAGTGCGGCCGCGGGCACCACCTACGGCAGCGTCAGCGGCCCCCTGTACTACAGCTACAAAACGTACAAGATCGTCCCGCGCGACGAGTCCGACCTGGTGCGCTGATATCAGAAACGAGGAGCTGCCATGTGTAAGCTGGTCCTGCCCAGCCTCTTGCTGCTGTCCCTGGTCGTCGGTTGCGACGACAAGGGAGATAGCGGAACAGGCCCCGAAGCCGACGCCGATGCGGACGCTGACGCCGACACCGACACCGACGCGGACGCCGACGCCGACGCGGACACGGATGCGGACACCGACGCCGACGCCGACGCCGACACGGACGCCGACACCGATGCCGATGCCGATACCGACGCCATCGCCGACATCCAGCTGGGCCTGTACAAGCTGAAGTCCGAGGTCACCATCGAGGGCGTGGTGGCCGGCAGCGCCCTGGACAGCGGCTTCTTCGTGCTCGATCCGGCGGGCGGCGCCTACGGCGGCATCTTCGTCTACCTGGACGGGGAGTTCGTCGTGGGCGTGGCAGAGGGGGACCAGGTGCTGGTGAGCGGTATCTACACCGAGTACGCCAGCGAGAAGAAGGGCGACAGCTTGAGCGAGGTGGTGGTCGCGGCGGCCGGCGACGTGCAGATCCTGTCCCAGGGCAACCCCCTGCCCGCGGCCACGGTGCTGAGCGTGACCAACCTGGCGGACAGCGGCTACGCCGAGCCCTACGAGTCCACCCTGATCGAGGTGCAGTCGGTCACGGTCACCGATCCGGACCTGGGCTGGGAGGAGTTCGAGCTCGACGGCTCCGTCGCCGTGGATGACCTCTTCTACGACGTCGGCGAGGTCACCACGGGCGATACCTTCACCTCCATCACCGGGCTGCTCTACTTCTCCTACAGCGCCTTCAAGATCGAGCCGCGCTACGAGGCCGACGTGCAGGGCCACACGCCCTACGAGCACGTCTGCAAGGCCGATCTCTGCGTCGCGGACATGGGCCGCGGCGACCTGGTGGTCAGCGAGATCATGTTCAACCCGCTCTACTGCGGCGACAGCGACTGCGAGTGGGTCGAGGTCTACAACGCCACCCGCGGCACGGTGGACCTCTACGGCCTGGTGGTGGCCGACGAGGGCGGCAACAGCGGCACCATCGGCGATGAGGTCATCATCGCGGCCGGGGGCTACGCCGTGCTGGGCGCTGGCGACGTCAAGGGCTGGGGCTACCCCGACTTCACGCCCGACGCGCACTACGGCTCCGGCGTGGGCTTCAACAACAGCGGCGGCGACCATGTCGTGCTGCTGAACGGCAAGATCGAGCTCGACACCTCGGCCAACTACAGCGGCGTCGAGCCCGACGAGGGCGCGTCCTGGCAGCTCGACGACAGCTCGCCCGCCGCCTCGGACAACGACGACCCGGACGACTGGTGCGCCGCCATCGTCTCGATGGGAAAGAGCGGCGACTTCGGCACGCCGGGCGCGGCCAACGAGGTCTGTCCGCCCGATGACGGGCCCAAGTAGCCTGTACGGCAGAGCGAGAACCGGCCCCGGCGCAGGCATGCGCCGGGCGCGCCTGTTGATCTCCCACCGGTCAGCCTGGTCGTCCCTGGATTGCACATCCAGGGGCGGCCTGGCGCTCCCACGGTGGGGGACATCGGGGGAGGGGGAGCGCGGAGCGCGAGATTGGGCGTACGCAGTGGAGGGGCATTCCCCTCCCCCAACTGTTTCATGATAGGGTGTCGCCCCCGTTGAACGCCTGAGGAGGTCAGCGATGAGCGTCACCCACCTGCCAGAAGTCGAGAAGCACTACGGGCGCGTGCCCAACTACATCGACGGCGAGTTCGTCGATTCGGAGTCCGAGCGTACACTGGACGTGGTCAATCCGGCCACGCGCGAGGTCGTCGCCCAGGTGCCCATGTCCACGGCCGACGAGGTGACCGAGGCCATCGACGCCGCGCAGGAGGCCTTCGAGGAGTGGCGCGAGACCCCGCCCAACATCCGCGTGCAGCCCCTCTACCGGCTCAAGCGCCTGATGGAGCAGAACTACGAGAGGATCTCGCGCGTGCTGGTGCAGGAGCACGGCAAGGTGATCGACGAGGCCCGCGGCTCGGTGCGACGCGCCATCGACAACGTGGAGTTCGCCTGCGGCGCTCCCACCTTCATGATGGGCGACACCCTGGAAGATGGCGGCGCGGCCGGCATCGACGAGGAGTTCATCCGCCAGCCGCTGGGCGTCTTCGCCTGCGTGGCGCCCTTCAACTTCCCGGCCATGGTGCCCTTCTGGTTCTGGCCCACGGCCATCGCCTGCGGCAACACCTACGTGGTCAAGCCCAGCGAGCAGGTCCCGGTCACCCAGCAGCTGATCTTCGAGCTCTTCGAAGAGGCCGGTATACCCGACGGCGTGGTCAACATGGTCCACGGCGACAAGGAAGTGGCGGACGCTCTGTTGGACGATGCGCGCGTGCAGGGTCTCTCCTTTGTGGGCTCCACGCCCATCGCCCAGCTGCTCTACGCCAAGGCCGCCGCGGCGGGCAAGCGCGTGCAGTGCCAGGGCGGCGCCAAGAACTTCCTGACCGTCATGCCCGACGCCAAGCTCGACGCCGTGCTGCCCAATATGGTCTCGTCCTTCTTCGGCAACACCGGGCAGCGCTGCCTGGCCGGCGCCGTGCTGGTGGCCGTGGGCGACCGCGGCGACGAGGTGGTCGAGCGCTTCGTGGCAGAGGCCGCCAAGCTGCGCCTGGGCTACGGCCTGGACGAGACCGCCCAGCTGGGCCCCCTGGCCGCCGAGCGCCATTACGACCGCGTGCTGGCCATGATCGAGCAGGGTGTCGAGCAATGCGGCGAGCCCATCCTCGACGGCCGCAACCCCCATGTTCCGGGCTACGAGAAGGGCTTCTTCGTAGGCCCCACCGTCTTCGATAACGTCCCCCGCGACGCCACCATCGTGCGCGAGGAGATCTTCGGGCCGGTGGTCTCGGTGGTGCGCGTCAAGGACCTGGACGAGGCCATCGAGCTGGCCAACAGCAGCGCCTTTGGCAACGCCTCGTCCATCTACACCTCCAGCGGCCGGTCCGCCCGCGAGTACAAGTACCGCGTGCTGGGCGGCAACATCGGCATCAACATCGGCGTGGCCGCGCCCATGTCCTTCTTCCCCTTCGGTGGCTTCAAGGACAGCTTCTTCGGCGACCTGCACGGCCAGGGCAAGGATGGCGTGAACTTCTTCACCGAGCGCAAGGTGGTCATCAGCCGCTGGCCCTAGGCACCTGGAAGCCCAATCACGCAAGAAGGAGGCCCCATGGCCGTCGAGTTTCCCGAGCTGATCTCGTTTGGCACCATGCTGGGCTTTGCCCAGGCCCTGGAGCAGGCTGGCGTGGAGCTCTGCGCCGCGGCCCAGCAGCAGGTGGATCACCCGGCGCTCAAGAAGTGCGTTCGCAAGCACGGCAAGCGCGCCAAGCAGCTGGAGCGCATCCGGCGCGAGCGCCTGAACGAGGTGGTGCTGCAGACCATCGAGGGCATGGATCGCGGAACGTACCTGCCCACGCTGGATCTGCCCGCTGGCGGCGAGGCCGCGGCCGTGGCCGCCTTCGAGCGTGGCGTGGCGCGCTTCTACGACGACGCGGCCGACACGGCCGCCGACGTGCTGGTGGGCGTGGACAAGAGCTTCCGCAGGCTGGCCAAGGAGAGTCGGAAGTTCGCGGAGGAGTTGGGCTAGTCTGGGCAGCTCGGCTTCAGCGCGTACTCCACCTCGATGATCGCGCCTGCGGGGGGGGCGCAGCAGGGGCCGAAGAACAAGACATCCCCGACGAGCTGCCAGCCCTCCGTAGTCGCCGCGCCGTCGATGCGGACCGCGATGGAGTCCTTCAGGGGGATGGCGCGCAGCGTGAAGCGGTCCTTCAGCGCGGCGGCTTCCTCGGCCAGGTCGACCAGGCAGGCCTGCCAGTCGGTGGCGCAGATGGAGCAGAAGCGACCTCCTGTGACCACGGTGGCCTCGTAGATGCCGATGTAGGCAGCGGCATCTCCGCAGCCGCCGGGGTAGTCGCCGCCCACGGCGTGGATGACCACGTCGTTCGGGTCGTCCTTGAAGCTCTGAAATAGAGCGATGTAGAAGCTGTAGTCGTTGCTGGACTGATCGGGCTCGTCGCTGACAGCCACCAGGTGCAGCTGGGCGTCATCCCGCACCAGCCCCTCGTTGCAGCCTCCTGCCCCGCTCTCGGCGATGGCGGCTTCCATCAGCATCAGGGCGCGCTCGCTGTTGGATCCCCCGCTCCCGGCCAGCATCTCGTCCACGGCCGCCTTCGCCTCTTCGGGGGTGAAACCGGTGTCGATCCACTTATTGGCGCCCACGACGCAGCCGCTGTCCTCCACGACGATGGCCAGCTGCAGATCCACGTCCTGCTCGACCATGGCGCTGGCCAGGGCGTGCAGGTTGCTGACGAGAGTGTCCTCGTAGCTGGCCATGGATGATGAACGATCCACCATGAACAGCAGGTCTGCGGCGCGCGGTCCTTGGACGAAGACGTTCAGCTCCGTGTGGAGGTACTGCCCCTCCCCCCGCAGCTCGACCTCGGCCTCGGGGGTGGTGGGATCGTCGGAGCTCACCAGCAGCTTGGCGTAGCTGGCCGCCTCGTCCCTGGGCGCGTAGCCGATGCGCAGCGCCCGTTCCTCGTCCGGGGCCAGCACGAACAGCCCCTTCTCCTCGTCATTCTCATCCACGGGGTCCACCAGCTCCATATCCTGCGCCTCGCCCTGCAGCTCCAGGTCCAGGATGGTCAGATCGCGGTTGCCGGCGTTCAGAATGCTGAGATCCCAGCCCACCCGGCAGCCCGCCCAGACTTCTCCGAAGTCGTGCTCCAGGGGCATCAGCTCGATGCGGGGCCCCATGCCCTCGGCCAGCAGCTCGAGCTCGGCCAGGGGATCGGTGGGATCGTCGCTGCGGACGGAAAGCCGCGCCGTAGCTTGACCGGCGAAGCCGGGCTCGTAGCGCACCAGGAAGGAGCTGCAGTTGGCGGGAGCTACCTCCAGCGCCTGGGGCGCGTCGAAGCCGAAGTCGCCCCTAGCGTCCTGCAGTGTCATCTCGTCGATGCGCAGCTCGGCGCTGCCCTGGTTGCAGATCAGGGCCTGCTCCTCGGCGGCCGCCCCACCCACCTCCACCTGGCCGAAATCGATGGTCGGTGGCGCCAGGGCGATGTCGGGCCAGCCCTCGTCAGGGCTTGGCTGCTGCAGATACGGGCCGTCCTCGTGGGCGCAGGAGTGCTGGGCGCAGGACAAGCTGAGGTTGGCGAACAGCAGGGACGTAGCGGCCAGAGAGGTCATCGATCCTGCAGTGCCTTCAGCCCTGCAAAGCGATCACTGCGTGCTCTGCGGCGGACCGCCCGCGAGGGGGTCAGGATCTGATAGTTCCCCATGCAGCTCTCCGCGCCACTCCCCGAAGCATGAAACGGCCTCCCAGGGTGGCGAGCCGCGGGCAGCCAGGGAAGGTGGGTCCGCTTGCGCTCAGGCGTAGCCTCGGCTCGAATCGGCCCGGAAAGTCATCCTCTCCCGGACGCCGGGATTCCGTGACTGCCCGAGCGCATGCCTGGGCCAAAACCTCGCTACGGCTACGCCGTCGCCGCTGGACCCGGGCTGATCTCCCCTCGAAAGCCCTTGATGCTCGATCCGGACGGAGCTGTTTCTTGATAGGTGCGATATCCGTACATGAACACCGGACCATGCTCCCAACAGGAAGGAGAGCGCCATGCGCAGCGCGGATATCGTCCTCACGCTTTTCTTGGCGGCCTGCCAGTCCGGTCACCTGGGCCCTGACAGCGGCAGCCCAGATCCCGGCGACACCAGCGACACCAGCGACACCAGCGACACCAGCGACACCAGCGATACGGGATCCGACGGCCCCTGCGGCGAGTCGGGCATCTGCGATATCACAGTCAGCGATGCAAGCGCCGACTGCCACGGCGGTCCCCTACACAAGCAGCAGCTTCAGGCCGAGGCCACCGCACCCGGCACCCTGGAGGTGGTGCACTACGCTCACTCCGAGGGCTGCTGTCCCACGTTCGAAGCCTTCGCCGAGCTGAACTTGCGCCAGGGCGAGACCATCCAGGTGCAGTATTCGCTGTACGATGACGACTGCGAGTGCATCTGCGACCTGGACCTGAGCTACACCTTGAGCGACGTCCCGGCAGGGAGCTGGGGGCTCGCCGCCGAGGACGAGCAGATCGAGATCACGGTCGAGTAGGCAGCGCTACGAACTAGCTGCGTGGGCAGCGGGATGCGGATCACGAGCGGAGCGTAGTTCGGGCGCCGCCGCAGCAGGTGCTTGCTCAGATCGAATCGCAACCGTGCTTGGCATAGGCTCCCTCATCCGCCCCCCACACCACGCAATGCTCCACCTCATTCGCCACCAGGGCCTGGAGCATCCAGGTCATGGAGGTCTCGTTCATCTCGCAACAGGAGTACTCGCTGGCCTCACTGTGGACATAGCCCCCCTGGTCCACCATCTGCAGGGTCGCCTCCCAGTACTCCACGCTGCTCTTGGGATCCTCGCCCGTACGGGCCAGGCCATGGGCCTCCTCGTATTCTTGGCCCCCCATCGCTTGGTAGATGTCGAGGGTCACCTGGTCGGCGGCTCCCTCCAGCGTGGCGTCGTAGCGCCACTCGGTGCTGTCCATGACATAGCTCGCCTCGACGATGCGAACCCCGACGGCAGGCTCACCGCTATCCGGGGGATCGCCGCTGTCCACGGGCTCGGTGCCGCTGTCGCCGGAGGAGGAGCCTGGCACGAAGCCGCCGGGCTCCGCCTCGCAGGCCACCAGGAGAACGACGCTGGCCAGCTCCAGGAAACGGCGCGCGGACATGGACTCCTCCAGCATGACAGGTATGCCCTATGTTCTTGCATCCAACCGCCCTGGTCAAGAGGGGGGAGCTCTCCGAGGGCGGGTTCAGTTGGAGTACCGGATGAAGTCAGCCTCGTTCGAGAACCATCACCATGAGCCATACGGCCCGCCATAGGCCACCATTGGGGTCTCCATCTGCGCCGAGAGCTCCCCCGCCCGGACCTGGTCGTCGATGGCTGCGAATCGGAGCCGGTCACTCCATAGGGTCTAGCCCACCAAGTATGGCGACAGCGCCCCCAGCCCCGCGCAGCGATCACCGCCGGCCGTGCCAGGCGAAGAATTCCTGCAAGGTCTCCTTTAGAGGCCGCGCCCTGTGCCCCAGCTCTGCCCGCGCCTTGCTGCCGTCGATGTGGCTGTTGCCCTCGAGCACCTGCAGGGACTGGCTGGTGTAGAGCGGGCGCTGACCCCACAGGCCGGCCCAGGCCGTGACGAAGGGTGCGCCCAGCTTGGCAGCCCAACAGGGCGTGGTGAAGCGCGGCGCCGGCACGCCGGTGATCTCGGCCACCCGCGCGGCCAGCTCGGCGATGCTGGCCCGGTGGCCGGGTAGCAGGTAGCGCTCGCCGCAGCGGCCTTCTTTCTCGGCGGCCAGGGCCGAGCGGGCCACGTCGCGGGCGTCCACCCAGTCGTAGACGCCGTGCACCAGGGCCGGCATGCGGCGCTGCTGCAGCATGACCAGCAGCTGGCCCATATGGGAGGGCTTGAAGTCGAAGGGCCCCAGCACGCCCGTGGGGTTGAGGATCACCGCGTCCAGGCCGTCGGCTACGGCCTGCATCACCCGCAGCTCGCCCTCGGCCTTGGAGCGGGCGTAGGGCAGGTTCTCCTCGCCGATGGCCAGGGCGCGGGTCTCGGCGACGGGGGCGTGGAAGGGATGCTCCACCAGGGCGTGCACCGAGCTGAAGTGCACCAGCCGCCGCACCCCGGCCTGCAGGCAGGCCCGGGCGAGGTTCTCGGTGCCCTGGACGTTGACCGGCAGCAGCAGCTCCTCCTGGGCCGCCGAGATGGCGATGACGCCGGCCAGGTGGTAGACCGCGTCCGCTCCGCGGCAGGCGGCCCGCAGCGAGTCCGCATCCCTGGTGTCGCCAGCGCAGCGCTCCACGTCCAGCCCCTCCACGGCCCGCGCATCATCGCGCAGCAGGACGCGCACCTGGCGCCCGCCTTCGAGCAGGGCGCGCACCAGGTTGCCGCCGATGTGGCCGCTGGCGCCGGTGACGAGTACGGTCATCTTGCACCTCCGTGAGGGCCAGGTATCGACTCGGTGGTACGCGGCCCAGCCGAGCGCGCAAGAGCCGAACGCCCTGAAAGGAAGGTGTAATACCCTTCTCTCCATGGAGGGGGCATGTTGTCTTGAGCAGCCTCGTCCATCTAGGAGCGTCCCGTGCCCAGCCTGCACCTCCTGCGGCAACCCGAGCACAGGCGCTTCGTCGTCTTCTCCAGGCGCCTGCGCCTGGGGCGCGATGCTCGCAACGACCTGGTCTTGGACGACAGCGAGATCCATCCCTTCCACGCGCTCATCGAGCGAGGGAGGGAGGGCGAGTACTGCATCTGCGGCCTGGTGCCGGGCGCCAGCCTACGACTCGACGGCCGGCCGGTGCAGCGCGCCCGGTTGACCGATGGCGACGTCCTGGAGCTGGGTCAGTTGCAGCTGCAGTTCCGGCAGCCCAAGCGAGCCGTGGCGCGAGAGTGGTGACGCCCGGCCCGGCGCCGGCTACCTCATCCTCGTACCGGTTCCCGAGGTGTCCATGGGCGCGCGCCTGCGCTGGCTCCTGCTGGTCGTGTTCTTGGCGGCCTTGGTGGGCGGCTTCTGGCTGCTGTGGCTGCGCGAGCCGGAGCCCCTGCGCTACGCCGTGGTGCGGGGTGACACGCTGTGGAAGATCGCCCAGCAGCACGGCGTGAGCGTACAAGATCTGCGCAGCTGGAACGGCCTGCAGGGCGATCTGATCGAGGTGGGCCAGCTGCTGCTGATCCGGTCTCCGGGCAGCGCCGAGGCCAGCGGCTCCGTAGGCGCCAGGGCTGGGCGATCCCTGCGCGACCCGTCCGCCCAGCCCCCCAGCGCCCGGCCCGGCTTGGCCCTGCCCGCCGAGCGGCCCTGCCTGGCTGGTCCCACGGAAGATCAGCTGGGCGACGACCACGACGAGCCCCAGCTGCTGGCCTCCCACGGCCTTTCCCAGGCGCAGGTGGAGGCCGCCATGAACGCCTTCGTTCCAACTCTCTTCCGCTGCGTGCCCGAAGGCGTACGGCCCAACGGCAGCCTCCAGCTGCAGCTGACCGTGGCCTGCAGCGGGCGCGTGGCGCAGGTGGAGCAGGTGGATCTGGGCGGCTTGGACGGCGAGCTGGCCGCCTGCGTAGCCGAGACCCTGCGCTACGCCCCCTTCCCGCCCCACGACATGCCCGACGGCTTCAGCTTTCGGTATCCTTTGCGCTTCAGCTGGTGAACTCAGTCGAAGATGTCCTCCACCAGGTCGCCCACCAGCTTCAGGATCCACCAGGCCTCGAAGCGCTTGATGGCCTTGCCCTTGCTCATGCGGCGCGCCAGGCCCCAGGCGTCGATAGCCAGCAGGATGTTCAAGAGCCCCAGCAGCCCGCAGGTCAGCAGCGAGAGGGCCAGCAGCACGCCGCCCTTCAGCTTCTGCCCGATGTAGATCTGGCCGGCGCCGGGCAGGACCAGGCTCAGCAGGCCTGCCAGGACGGGAGACACGGGACGGGGCTCGATCAATGCTCTTCTCCTTCTTCATCCGCAGACAGCAGGAACTCCAGCGCCTGCTGCTTGACCTGTTCCCGGTCCCAGTCCCAGAGCAGGTGGTGGTTGTTGCGCTTGGGGATGGCCACGTAGCGCTTGTCGTCGGAGCCAAGCAGCTGGAAGGCGAGCATGGAGGCCCGCGGCGAGGCGGCGTTGTCGCCGGGAGAGTGCAGCACCAGCACGGGGGCCTGGATGGCGCCCAGCACCTCCGCCTGGGAAGCGCGCCGGCCCAGCTCACCCAGCACGGTGACCGCCGAGGTGGGGATCTTGCGGTAGGAGAACAGGTGGGGCACGGCCTCGCGCCGGTTGACCTGCACGGTGCGCTCGGCCTTGGGCACGTAGCGCACCATGGGAGAGAGCAGCCGGTTCCAGGTCTCGGGGCGCAGCATGTAGTACCAATGCGGCGTGACGGCGTAGCAGGGGGCCAGCAGCAGCAGGCGGTCCACGCCCTCTTCGGCCGCGACGATGGTAGAGAGGGCGCCGCCCATGGAGAAGCCCACCAGGTAGACTGTCTGGAAGCGCGCCTTTGATGCGCGTAGCTCCTGCCGTACGGCCTCGATCAACTCCTCGGCGCTGTGTTCGCCCATGTCCTGGGGCGTGGTGCCATGCCCAGGCAGGCGTACCAGCCGCACGTGCAGTCCGGCGTCGGCCAATAGCTGGCCGAGATCGGCGAAGTCCTTGCGCGAGCCCGCGAAGCCGTGCACCAGCAGGCAGTGCGTGCTGGCCGCGGGATCCCCTAGCTCCAGGGCCTCGGTGCCTGGTACCACGGGGGGCTCTTCGCCGCTGGCGTCTGGCTGCAAGAAGGCAGGATCCGCGGCCTCCGCTGCCGCCGGCTGGCTGTCCGCTCGCTCGCTCATGCTCGGTTCCGGGTCGCTCCGCTCGCTGTCGCCCTGACCATATGCCAGCGAGATGGCCCAGGCGATCCAGAGCAGCGCGCCGAACAGCATCCTGCTCGGGCGCATCTGGCTCCCGCGTACAGGTCTGGGGATCGCGCGTTGGCTGCTCAGCTCGGCTCTCCTTTCTCTCCGCCCGGGACGAGCTCGCCCGCGGACCTGGGCACCTGTTTGGGCCGTGGCATTCGTGCTACTTGTCTGCCATGAGAAGTATTGCCCTGGTCCTCGCGCCGCTGCTGCTTTCTGGCTGCAGTGGAATCGCCGAGCAGCTCTACGCGCCCGTGGATCCCGACAACCACGAGCCGGTACGCTTCACCGTCGAGAAGGGTACCACCGCCCGCAGCCTGGGGGGCAGCCTGGCCGAGGCGGGCCTGGTGCGCAACGAGCAGCGCTGGCTCTTCTACCTCAAGCTCTCCGGCGACGGCGCCTGCCTGAAGGCCGGCGACTTCGAGCTGCGGCCCAGCCAGAGCCTGCCGGAGCTGATGGAGACCATGTGCGGCGTGCCCATCCCCGACGACGTGCCCTTCACGGTGGTCGAAGGCTGGCGCATCCGGGACATCGACGCCGCCATGGTGGAGGCGGGCTTGATCGAGGCCGGCGCCTACCAGGCCCTGGCCGAGGATCCCAGCCGCTTCACGCTGCCCTTCACCGTCGAAGGCCCCACGCTGGAGGGCTACCTCTTCCCCGACACCTACAAGATCTCGGCCGACGAGTTCGATCCCGAGAAGTTCATCCAGCGCCAGCTGACCGCCTTCTACGACCGCTTCGGCCATGGCGCCGTGGCGGGCTTCGGCAACCATACGCTGCATGAAGTGGTGATCATGGCCTCCATGCTGGAGCGCGAGGAGCCCAAGCCCGAGAACCGGCCCATGGTGGCCGGCGTGCTCTGGAAGCGCCTGGACGGCAGCTGGAACCTGGGAGTGGACGCCACCAGCCGCTACACGCTGGAGGACTGGAACGACCGGCGCGCCTTTCTGAAGAAGCTGCGCGATCCGGACGATCCCTACAACACGCGCCTGCGCGGCGGCCTGCCCCCCACGGCCATCGGCAACGCCGGGCTCGACTCGCTGCGGGCAGCCATCACCCCCGAAGACAGCCGCTACTGGTACTACCTGCACGACGAGCGCGGCGACGTGCACTTCGCCCGCGACGGGCGCGAGCACGAGGCCAACCGCCGCCACTACAACGTCTACTAGCAGCACGATCATGCTGTTCTTCCTGCTGCTGGCCTGCGCCTCGGACGAGGACAGCGGCGCCACCGAGCCCTGGCACTCGCCCGAGGAGCGCGGCCCCTACCTGGTGGGCAGCTATGAAGACGTGGCGCCCGGGCCCGAGGGCCTGGAGCTGCCGGTGCAGGTCTGGTTCCCCGCTTCCGAGGCCGACGAAGATCTCTACGCCTACGACGGCTTCTTCACGGCCTCTGCGTTGGACGACGGCCAGCCCGACTGCAGCGCGCAGCGCCCGGTGATGGTCTTCAGCCACGGCAACTCGGGCATCCGCTACCAGTCCGTCTTCCTGACCGAGCACCTGGCCAGCCATGGCTGGGTGGTGGTGGCCCCGGACCACCTCTACAACACCATGCTGGACATCGACTACGACCTGCTGTGGCAGCTGGTCTTTCGCCGGCCGCTGGACGTGGCCGCGGCCTTCGACTGGCTGGCGCAGGAGGCGGCCGGTGCGGGCGGACAGCTGCAGGGCTGCGTGGACGAGAGCGCCGGCTACGCGGTGGCGGGGCATTCCTTCGGTGGCTACACCACGGTGGCCACGGCTGGCGCCGTGATCGACGCCGCCGCCACGGCCGAGATCTGCGCCAGCTACGACGGCTGGCTCTGCGACGACGTGGCCCAGCACTTCGCGAAGAATCCGGGCTCGGGCCAGGCCGACCTGGGTGACCCGCACGTCTGGGCCGCCATCCCCATGGCGCCGGCCGGCTACGAGGCCCTGGTGGGCGGCTTGGCCGATGTGGACGTACCCACCATGGTGCTGGGTGGCTCGATGGACGACACCACCACCATGGAAGAGCAGGTAGGGCCTATCTTCGAAGGCCTGCAGGTCACGCCGCGCTACCTGGGCGAGGTGCAGGGCGCCGGCCACTACGGCTTCAGCGACGCCTGCAACCTGGTGGGCAGCTTCGACGAGTGCGGCGATCCCTACCTGGCGCCGGAAGAGGTGAACGAGGTGGTGCGCACGGTCAGCACCGCTTTTCTGGCCGTGCTGCTGGGCGACGAGCAGGCTGCGGCCTGGCTGCCGCCAGACGATGAGCGCCTGGAGTGGACGGCAGCGGAGTAGGCGCTTGATGGCGTCGATGGGCGCGGCCTAGGTCTTTTTCCCGTCTGCCAACAGCCGCCCCCGGTTGCCGGCCGAGCCGGTGACCGGGCGGCGCAGGACGATGCGTTCAAGTGCGGGCGTGAGCGTTGGGGCCATGCCTGTGTCCTCCCGATGGGGAGTGTCTGAGTAGCGCGGTCTCAGCGATGAGGCGGATCGAGAAGCGCGGGGACGAGGCTGACCGGATGACGAGCGCTTGGACCGGACCGCAGTGGGTTATCATGCGGCAGAGGTGTGACCATGCGCTGGACCGGCCCGCTGATCTCTTTGCTTGTGGTGCTCAACGCCTGCGACGTTGCCGCAGACAGCCAGCCCGCCTGCGAGCCCTGCACCGTGGACCACGAGGGCCACGCCTGCTGCGCCGCGGCCTACGACGAGCTGTATTTCTGCGCACCCGGGCCCGCCGGCGAGGCAGAATCCGGCAGCTGCGTGCAGGCCAGCGGCTGCGAGGCCCTGGACTGCTGCGTGCCGGGCGAGGGGGGCGACGAGTGGTGCCAGGCCAGCTACGGCGAATCCGCCTGCTGCGTGGCCGGCGAGACGGATGGGAGCTGCAGCTCGACGGGGTGCTGAGGGGCCCAGCGCCTACTGATTGATCATCTTACGGATGCTCGAGTACTCCAGCACTTTCTGCACCGACAGCTCCCCGCGCAGCAGCATCTCCACCGCGATGCCCGCCATGCGCACCAGGTTGGCCGCGCCGGCCAGCTCCAGCAGCAGATCCGGGTGCTGCTTCCAGAACTGCGAGTCGTGGAAGTGCCAGAGCAGCTTCTTGGGCACGAAGCGCTTGTTCACCAGCATCAGCAGTGCCAGGTAGTAGCGGTCCTCGGGGCTGCGCGGCCAGTCGATGCTGACCCGGAACTGGCGGAAGCTCTTGGTGGCGTAGCCCTCCACGTCCTGCTCCGTGGCGTGGCCGGCCTCGATGATCTTCTGGGTGACCGCGCTCTTGGGAAACAGGGTCAGGGAGTAGAGGTAGATCTTGTAGGGGGACTTCAGGTCCATCAGCAGCTGGAAGAGCGCCTCCTTGTCGGAGGTGTAGGCCAGGGGGTTGTCGATGATCACGTCGTACTTGACGTCCAGGCCCAGCTGCTGGTTCATGCGGTCGAAGGCCAGCACCTGCTCCACGGTGCTGGTGCGCTCGTAGACCTCCTGCTGCTCGCGGTCCGAGCCGGCCTCGATGCCCAGCTGCACGCCCCGCAGGCCGGCGTCCATCAGGAGCTCCAGGTTGTCGCGGCGCACCACCTCGGGGGTGATCAGGATGTCGAAGGGCAGGTCTGAGTGCTCGCGCTTGTACTTGGCGGCGAACTCCTCCAGCCAGGGCCGCGGGAAGACGAAGGTGTCGTCGTCGAACTTGACCCAGCGCAGGTGGGGGATGCGCTGGCGGGCCATGCGCAGCTCCTCCAGCACCGAGTCCACCGAGCGCCGGCGGTGGTAGTTCCCCTTTCCTTCGGGGTAGATGGCGCGCAGGGAGCTGTTGTAGCAGTAGGCGCAGTTGAAGGGGCAGCCGCGGCTGGCGAAGATGCGGAACTCGTGGTGCCGCAGCATGGGATCGCCCCTGCGCAGGCGGTCCCCGTCGATGATGTGGATGCCTTCGCCGCCCAGGACGCGAAAGGGAAGCTCGTCCAGATCGGTGATCAGCTCGCCCACGGGGTTGCGCACATCCTGGCCGTCGGGCTTGCGCGTCCACAGACCGGGCACGTCGTCGATGGGGAGGCCGTGCTCCAGGCGCCCGGCCAGCTCCAGCAGCGGGTACTCGCCCTCGCCCAGGATCAGGGCGTCGGCATAAGGCAGGCAGTCTTCGGGCACCAGGGTGGTGTGCAGGCCGCCCCAGAGCACGAAGAGGCGCTGGCCGAAGGCGGCCTTCAGGCGCTCGCTGAGGTCGATGGCGATGCGCCAGTAGGGCGAGCCGAAGGACAGGCCCACCAGGTCGTAGTCCTGGCGGCGCACCAGGTCGTGCAGCAGTTGGTGCTCGCGCTCGCTGGGCGGCTGCACCTGGTTGTTGCGCCAGTCCTTGAAGAACAGGATGTCGCAGCGAAAACCGCCGCGCTCGCGCAGCATGGCGCAGAGCTGACGCACGCCGCTGTTCTCGATGCCGTACAGGGCGACCAGCAGGATCTTGGTGACGTTCATCGGGCCTTCCCTCAGCGGTCCAGCAGCAGGCGCACGCCGGCCTTGGCCTTGCGCAGCAGGTCGTCGGGCTGGCGGATCTGGCGCAGGTTGCGTAGCACGAACCTGGGGCGCCAGTAGAAGCGGCGGTAGGCCGTGTGCAGCAGGTCCCGCAGCTCGGCGCGGCTGAAGTGCTGCTCCCAGACCTGGGCCTTGAAATCGGCGCGCGGGTTGCGCATGAACTCGGTCCACAGCTCGGGGTCCAGCACACCCTCGGCCACGCCCTCGTCGAAGAGGGGGGTGCCCGGAAAGGGCGTCAGGATGTTGTACATCACGAAATCCGGCTCCAACTCGATGCTGTAGCGAATGCTGCGCAGCACGTCCAGGCGGCAGGTCTCGGTGGGCGTGCCGATCATGAAGTAGGCCACCGTGGAGATGCCCACCTGCTTGGCCAGGCGGAAGGCCTGCTCCACCTCGGCCACGGTGACGCCCTTTCTGAGGCGCTTCAGGCCCTCGTTCGTGCCCTGCTCCACGCCGAGCTGGATGCGGTCGCAACCGGCGGCCTTCATCTTCTCCAGCAGGGGGCGGTCCACGCCGTTGACCCGCATGCGCACGGTCCAGGCGAAGCGCAGGCCGCGGGCCAGGATCTCGTCGCAGAGGGCGTGCACGCGCTTGTTGTTGACGTTGAAGGTGTCATCCACGAAGTAGACCTCGCGGATGTCCAGGGCCAGGCAGGCCTGGATCTCCTCGCAGACGCGCGCCGGGCTCATGCTGCGGAAGCGCATGCGCGGCGTGTTGCAGAAGCTGCACTTGTGGGGGCAGCCGCGGCTGGTGGCGATGGTGGTGAAGAGCCCGCCACCGCCGATGACGTTGACGTAGCGCCGGTAGTCGATCAGCTGGCGGTCGGGGATGGGGTAGCTGTCCAGGTCGTCGGAGAGCACCACGGGCTCGGTTGGCGGTTCGTCGTCGGGATGGCACATCACGCCGGCGATGCCGCGCGGCTCGCGGCCCGCCTGCCAGGCGTCGAGCAGCGCCACCAGGGGGCGTTGGCCCTCGCCGCGCACCACGGCGTCCACGCCAGGCAGGGCGCGGGCCTCGGCCGGGAAGTCGTTGACGTGGGGCCCGCCCAGCACCACGTGCTGCACGCAGGCCGCCGCGCGGGCCGCCTCGACGGTGCGCTGTACGTCCACCAGCTGCACGGTGAAAGCGCCGATGCCCACGACGCGGGCGCCGCTGCGGCGGATGGCGGCGGTGATCTGCTGGGGGCTCAGCTCGTCCAGCTGGGCGTCCAGGATGGTGACAGGATGCTTGCTGTTTTCCCGAACCCAAGTGGCCAGGGCCATTAAGCCCAGGGGAGGGTAGGAGGTGTTCTCGGCCGCCACGGCCGAGGGGACCTCGCTCTCGACGCTGTGGTCGGCGGGTGGGCGGATGAGCAGCAGGCGCATGGAGAACCTCCGGGGAGGAATCTATCCCGTGGGGCGATCTGCTGTAGGCGCAGCCGCCTGTTCCAGGCGCTCCACGAACTCCTTCGCCAGGCGCACCTCTCCCACCTCCTGCACGGGTCCGCGCAGCTGGAGGCGCCAGTCCTGGTCGATGGCGACCTGCAGGGTCCCGCCTGGCGATACCACCTGCACCTGCCGGTCCAGCCGACCGGTGCGCAGGCCAGCCGCGACCACGCCGCAGGAGCTGGAGCCCGAGGCAAGCGTCTCTCCCGCGCCCCGTTCCCAGATGCGTACCTCCACCCGGTCGCGGGCCAGCACGCGGGCGAACTGCACGTTGCTGCGCCTGGGGAAGAGCGCGTGGCACTCCAGGATGGCGCCCCAGCGGCGCCACGGGAGCTGGTCCAGGTCCTGTTCCCAGAACGAGACGCAGTGGGGATTGCCCAGTCCCACGGCCGTGATGGCGAAGCTGTCCCCATCCAGCTGCAGGGGCAGCTCCACGGCCTCGGCGGCCTCGCAGGCCACGGGCACGTCTTCCCTGGCGAAGCTGGCCTGGCCCATGGCCACGGTGACGTCGGCGGAGCCCACGCGGCAGGCCACGACGCGCTGGCCCACCTCCACGGTGAAGCTGCGCGGAGCGCCTGCGTGGTCCCGCAGCCAGCGGGCGAAGATGCGCAGCCCGTTGCCGCTTATCTCGGCCTCGGAGCCGTCCGGGTTGAAGATCCGCAGGCCGAAGTCGGCGCGAGCACTGCGCGCCGGCAGCAAAAGGCCGTCTCCTCCCACTCCCCGATTCCGATCACACAGGAGCACCACCTGTAAGGGAGTGGGAGGAGGCGAGTCAATCGGGGAGATCAAGTAATCGTTCCCCAGGGCGTGGCTCTTTAGAAGAATCAACGTTTTCTATGCATTTTTTTTGGGTTGGTTCGTCCCGGGCGTCGGCTCCGCCGGGGAGCGGGCAGCTCGGTGCGTCAGGGCACCGTAGGTGGTTGGTCGGCGAAGTTGGCGTAGATCGTTGTTTTTTTTCGTGCGCGCCAGTCGCCCGAGATCGAGATCGGTCCACAGCAGCTCGCTTCGGTCCCTGCTGGCGCGGGCCAGCATGCGGCCCTGCCAGTCGGCCACATAGCTGCTGCCGAAGTAGCTGCGGGTCAGCAGCCCGCCCCTGGCACCGGCCAGGATCTCGCGGCCCGCGCGGTTGCAGGCTGCCACATAGGCCAGGTTCTGGGCGGCGCAGGCCAGGGGCTCCACGTCCCACATGCGCTGCGTCGCCGGGTGCTCCGCAGCGGCGGCGGGGAAGAAGAGCAGCTCGGCCCCCTTCAGGCCCAGGATGCGCGGACCCTCCGGAACATGCCGATCAGCACCCAGGACAACGCCTATCCTGCCCAGCGAGCTGTGGAAGACAGGGAAATCGCTGTCCCCTGCCAGCAGCGTGGCGCGCTCCCTGCGCGGCACATGGTGGCGGCGCGCGATCCCCAGCAGCGAGCCGTCGCGCTCGATCACCATGGCGCTGCTGTAGCAGCGATCCCCCTTGGCGCGTTCGCAGAAGGGCGCCACGATCACGATCCTGTGCAGCCGCGCCAGGTCTCGCAGGCGCCTGGCCAGGGGCCCGTCTTGGACCGACTCGGCCAGCTCCAGCCAAGCGCGGCCAGGGGCGCCGGGGAAGTATGGATGGCAGAACAGCTCGCCGAAGCACAGCAGCTGCACCCCCACACGGACGGCCTCTTCGACGCGCGCCAGCTGGCTTTCCAGCAGGCGGGCGCTCTGCTCCTTGGCGTCGTCGGCGGGCAGGGTGGCGCAGTCGCCCTGCACCAGGCCCAGGCGTAAGATGGAGATCATGGAGTCTCCTACTCGGCCGAGTCGCCGAACTCGGCCCACATGCGATCGAAGGCGGCCTGGTAGGCCCGTACCAGGTCGGGGTCGGAGGTCAGCAGGAAGTTCTCCAGGTTCTCTTCGGACGCGGCCCGGGTCCAGTTGTAGGAGCCATTGATCAGCGAGCGGCCGTCCAGGATGGCGAACTTGTGGTGCATCCAGGCCGGGGAGCGATCCGTGGCCACGGGCACGCCAGCGCGGCGCAGGCGCCAGATGTCCGAGCCCCGGTCGTCGGCCTTCTGGTTGTCGGTCAGCACGCGCAGCTTGACGCCCCGCCGGTGCACCTCCACCAGGGCCTCGTAGATGCGGTCGTCGGTGATGGTGAAGACGGCGGCGTCCAGGCTCTTCCTCGTGCTGCGGATCAGAGAGGCCAACACCCCGGCCAGGTGGTCGTAGGGCGCGAAGAAGGCTCGGCTCTTCTGATTATGGCTGGGGTGCTGGTGCAGGGGTCGTAGCACCTTGATGCAGTCCTCCAGCCACTGCAGCACCTGGCGGTCGTCGGGGTGGCGCGTGCGTGCGCGGGCCGCGTCGAAGAGCGCGGCTATCAGCGCCACGCGGGCGGACTCGTTGGGCTGCAGGTCCTCCAGCGCCAGCTGCATGGCGCGCCGCTCGGTGCGGGACAGGCGCAGGTCGTCCAGGGTGGCCACCAGATCGGGCAGGATGTCGTACTTCTTCATGGCTTCACATCCAGCGCACTTGGGCCGGTTGGCGCTCTGCCAGGCGGCGATAGCGCATGTTCTGCAGGCCCATGGTCATGGTCATATAGCAGGCGTGGTCCTTGGGGATGCCCAGCCAGGTCTTCAGGGGCCGGCTGTTCTTCACGGCCTGCTGCACGAAGCCGTTGAAGCAGCAGCCCACGCCCAGGCTGTGGGCCATCAGCGACGCGTTGTAGATGGATACGTCGCAGTTGAAGGGTGAGCAGGTGTCCCAGGACTCGGCGTGCACCAGCCAGACGGCCGTGGCGTGGTAGAGCAGGCGGTCATCGCCCTGCTGCAGGCGCCGCTGCGCCTCCTCCACCTTGGGCAGGTACTCTTCGAGCTGCTGGGCGATGCGGCGGCCGGCCATGATGGCGATGCCGGCGCGGCCCGCGGGATTGCGGGCCAGCTTGAAGATGCGCGCGTAGTAGTCGATGCAGCGCTGCTGCAGCTCGGCGATGTCCGCAGCCTTGGTCAGCACCAGGTGGTTGACGTTCTGGCTGTTTGTGCCCGTGGGCGCGTAGCGCGCGGCCTCCAGGATGCGCTCCAGGGTCTCGCGCGGGATGGGATCGCGCTTGTAGCGGCGCACGGAGCGGCGCTCGCGCAGCAAGAGCTGCAGCTGCTGCGGGTCCACGGCCGGTCGTCGGGCGGGCAGCGGCGTGCCTTCGGCCGGCGGCAAGGGCGCCTCGACCGCCTCGACCGGGCAGACCGCCGCGCAGTGGCCGCAGGCGTTGCACCAGTCGGCCTGCGCCACCACGGCCTTCTCGACCCTCTTCGAGCTGGGATCGCTCTCCTCCGGGCGCATCTCCAGCGCCATGGAGGCGCAGGCGGCCACGCAGAGTCGGCAGCCGTTGCAGGCCTCGGCGCTGATCTTCGGGGGTCCGGACATGGGCACCTTCCTCCTGGGCAGATGGTTGTTTACCGCAGCGGCGGGGGCCGCGCCCCTTCGTGGCGGGTCTGAGCTACCATGAAGCGGGAGGTGCTGATGCGCTCCATCATCCTCGGCTGCACGTTGGCAGTCGCCGCCGGCTGCGCCGGCTCCACGATGGTCGTCCAGCCGGGCTACGAGGGCTATTCCCCCGCGTCGGGCAAGCTGCTGGTCGCCTTGGTGGGCGACGTGCGCTTCGTGCGCTTGCGCGGCGGCCCCTTCGGCCCGGACGAGTCCCAGCACAGGCGGGTGGGGACCGAGCTCTGCGAGCATCTGGACAGCGAGCTCATGGCGACGGGGCTCTTCGAGCAGACGGAGTGCTTCGTCCTGCCGTCCGCAGAGCAGCTGCGCAGCCAGCCTGTGAGCAAGGGCCGCGAGCAGGGGGAGCTGCGGCTGCCGGTGGAAGGTGCCAGCCTGCAGCACGGCGAGACGCCGGCCGCGACCGTGCTCTTGCTGGACCGCTTGCACCTGCGCATGCTGTTGCGGGGCCAAGGGGAGAGCCGCAGCTGGACCCTGCACGCCCGCGGTTGGTACGCCCTGTGGGACAACGAGCAGGGCCAGCTGGCCGCCTACGACCTGCTGGACGCGCGCTACGACCGGCTGATGGACGAGCCCGGCTTGGAGCGCTTCGCCGGGAGCTTCACCAGGAGCGTCACGCGGGCCTTCGAGGTGCGGGACTGAGGAACGACCCTCAGTCCTCCTCCCCCTCGGCCACTTCCTCGTCCTCGACCAGCTCTTCTCGCTTCACCCTGGCGTACTCCCCGGTCAGGATCTCCAGGTAGCTGCCGTTCTCGACCCACTGCAGCAGGTGCATCACGCGCCAGGCCGCAAAGGGATGGGTGCGGTTCATGGTCAGCATCATGACCAGGGTGTTGTCCAGCCAGGAGCTGGATTCCTTCTGCTCCAGCTCGCGGGCCTGCTTGATGAAGGGGCCCAGCTTGATGCGCGTTCGGCTCTGGGTGCCCGGGCGGAAGCCGCCCGCCATCTTGAGCTGCACGTTCAAACAGGCCATCAAGTCGCGGCTGCCCAGCAGACCGGCGCGGTCGGCGGTCAGCTCGGCGCAGCGCGACCACTTGAGCAGCGCCAGCTGGATAGGCACGGACAGCAGGTTGATCACGGTGCTGCCCAGGCTGCCCAGCCAGACCATGATGCGGGCCATGGTCTTGTAGAGCACATGGTCGGCGTGCAGGTGGCCCAGCTCGTGGGCCAGCACGGCCATCACCTCGTCGTCGTCCATCTGGTCCAGCAGGGCGGAGTACACCACCACCAGCGGATTCTCCACGCCCATGGTCAGGGCGTTCATATAGGGCGACTCGTCCAGGTAGAGCTCGGGCTGGTAGGGCAGGTCCAGGCGCTGGCGCGCCTTGTCCATCAGCTGGAAGAGCTCGGGGAACTGCTCGGGGTCGCAGCGCAGCGAGGCGGACATGGCCTGCAGGCGCAGCATGCGCTCGGGCAGGTTGGCCAGCAGCCAGCGCAGCGCCACGGGGAAGCCGGGCACGGCCTTGAGCGCCTGCAAGGACTTGCGATCCAGGCTGTGCTCGTAGGCGCTGGAGGCAATATCCGTCAGGGGCTCGTCCGGGTCCAGAAAGAGCTTGCCGCGGCAGGCGCCGCAGCGGCAGGTGTCGCCCTCGAACAGCGCGGTGGGCACACTGACCCGGTTCTTGCGCCCGCAGTGGCGGCAGGCCAGCACGCGGGTGGGGACGGCCTCGGGATCGGGCCAGAGCAGGGCTGCGAGCTCGTTTTGCGCTTCGGTCATCACTCTTCTCCCTGCTCGTCTTCCGCTGGTGGCGCCGCTGGCTCGCCGTCGTCGGCTGGCGCTTCCACGGGCGAGTCGTCGCTGACCACGATGCTGTCGATCACGTCGTCCTCGTCTTCCTCCGGGGCGGGTGCGTCGTCGCCGGGAGCTTCGGCATCGGCGGGTGCTTGGGCCTGCACCACCTCGGCGTCTTCGATCTCGTGCTCGCCCGCTGCCCGGCGCTTCTTGAGCTCTTCGACGCAGCGCTGCCCGACGCGCTTGGTGAGACTCTTGTTGATGCCGGCCCCCACGGCGATGCCCACCAGGGGCAGGGCGCGGGCCACGCTCTTGGTGGCGGACTGCAGGGCGATGCGGGCCAGCACCTGCACCAGGACCTTGGGCAGCTGGCGGGGGGCGTAGTTCCAGATGGCCATGCCCTCAGCTGCCGCCACGTCCGCCAGGAAGCTGTCGCCCGTCTGCTCGTCGTGGGTGGTGACCGAGGCCAGCAGGAAGGCCAGCTTGCGCTCCCGGTCCTGCCTGACATCGAAGCCGAAGTTCCAGCACAGTGCCAGAGCCATCTCGACTTCGTACTTGAGCATCATGCCCACATCCAACAGGGTGCCCCCGGTCAGCGCCAGCACGCTCCCCGCGCCGGGGAAGAGGGCGGGCAGGGCCGAGACGCCACCGGAGATGGCGGTGGCCGTGGAGTAGTGCTTGACCAGGCGCTCGGCGACCATCTCCATCAGGTCGTCCTGGTCGATGCCCGGCTGCTCCGTGACCGCCAGCTGGTGGTGGCGTTCCACCAGCGCGATGACGTTCTCGGTGTCATCGATGATGCGTTCCACGACTGAGAGCAGCTTCCTGCCCTTCTCGTGATCGTCGACTTCCTTCATGACAACCTCCTGGTGATGTGCTCGGCGCTGGCTTTGGATATCCCATCCGAGGGGGAAGCGTACGAGTGTCGCAGGGGAGTACGCTCCCTTGGGGCGTTGTAATGCAGGCCCGGGCCCACTGGACCGGCCCAGGCCTGGTCACACAACGCGCGGACCGGATTGATATTCCCCGCCGGCCGCGGCCCCCCTCGAATCCTGCTACGATCTCACATGTCCTTCGCGGGGAGACCCATGGAACTATCGACCGGGATCAACCTCCTGTCATTGCTGGCAGCAGCCCTGGTCATGGGCGTCTTGGTGATCTTGACCTGGCTGCTCCGCTTCAGGCGGCGCGCGCGCGTATCCAGGGCCATTGGCGGCACCATCGACGACGGGCCGTTCATGGAGATCTACCAGGGGAATTGGCGTGGGCGCGCGGTCCGCATGAGTCGCTGGAAGGAGCCGAAGGAGGTCATACCCCGCTGGGAAGTGACCACCTCTTTCGCCCCGCCCCTGCCCCTGGATCTGGAGATCGCCGCTGGCTGGGGCCTGAGCGAGGCGCATCCTGCCCATGACCAGGCCACGGTGGCCGCCGCGCTGGACGAGTCTCTGTGCGTGCGCTGCGAGGACGATGCGCTGGTCCTTTCCCTGCGCGGCCACGCCAGCCTGCGCCGCGTGTTGGCGGACATGCTCCTGTTCTGCAACAAGCTGGTGATCTCGCGTGTGGAGGTGCGCGTCGAACGCAGGTGGGATGGCTCGGATTCGCGGGGCCCGGGGCCCGTGCTGGAGCAGCAGGTGGCCTGGGCCGAAGATCTGGAACGGATCCTGGCGTCACTCCAGCTACCCCGGTGAGGGCTCTTCGAGGAGCTGGGCGCTCAGCTCATCAGGCCGAACTGCACGAACATGGTGTAGAGCAGAAAAGCCAGCGCCGCAGAGATGGCTGGTGTGCCCACCCAGCCGAAGAGGATGCGCCCCAGGGTCGCTTTGTCGATGGTGCGCATGCCCTTGAGCATGCCGATGCCCAACACGGCGCCCACGATGGCCTGGCTGGTGGAGACGGGTACGCCGACCAGAGCGTAGATGTGGACCGTGATGGCCTCGGCCAGGATGGCGATGAAGGCCGTGAAGGCGTCCAGCTTGACCAGGTTCTCGCCGACGGTGAACATGACCTTGTGCGAGTAGGTCAGCACCCCGAGGGCGATGGCGCTCGCCCCCACCAGGCAGGCGGCCTGGGCCTCCCAGGCACCGGCGAAGGCGAACATCCCAGCGGCGTAGAAGGGGCCCGTGACATTGGCCACGTTGTTGGCGCCCAGGGCGAAGGCGCCGTAGGAGCCGGCCAGGATCAGGCCCCAGCGCAGCCAGGCGTCGTACTGGAAGACGTTGGGTGCCAGCAGGTTCACCAGCTTGCCCACCCCGTAGTAGAGCAGCACGGTGAGCAGGGCGGCGCCCACGGGCGTGCCCACCCAGCACAGCACCACCTTGATCAGCGAGGCGCTGTCCAGGTTGTGCTGCAACAGCCCGGCCAGCACCAGGGCCCCCACGACGGCTTGGGAGGTGGAGACCGGCAGGCGCCAGGTAGACATCAGCGTAACGGTCAGGCCGGCGGAGAGCGCCACGATGAAGGCCAGGTTGGCATCCGCCATCTCGGACAGGTCGCGGTAGGTCTCCATGCCATGGCTGCCCTCCAGGAAGGCGCCCAGGAGCACGAAGGCTGCGCAGAGCAGGGCGGCGGTCCAGAACTTGACCATGCGCGAGGCCACGGCCGTGCCGAAGACATTGGCCGCGTCGTTGGACCCCAGGGCCCAGCCCAGCAGCAGCCCGGAGGCGATCTGCCACATGTCAGATCTGGCGCTTGATGGCGATGATCCCGATGCAATCCGCGGCTGACTCCGCCCGGTCCGCGATCTTGCCGATCAGCTGCGCCAGGTCGCGCAGCAGGATCTTGTGCCCGGTGTCCATGTCGTCGGCGAAGATGGCGCAGACCAGATCCCGCTCGATGCGGTCAGCCGCGCTCTCTTTCTCGTCGACCTCTTTTGTGGAGCGCAGGGTGATCCGCGGGTTGTCGAAGAGGTTGTCGACGGCCTTGCGCGCCAGGTAGTAGGCCTTCAAGTTGGCTTCCACCAGGGCCTGGTACTCCTGCTGCAGGTAGTCGGGGATACGGATGTTCTGACAACGCAGGGCGAAGAGGATGGTCTCGGCGGCGTTGGGCAGGCGGTCGAAGGTCTCCAGCAGGGTGAGCAGGTCACCCCGGGACTCGGGCAGCAGGGCCTTGCCGTACAGGGTGTACTCGATCTCGCGGCGCAGGTCGTCGGCTGCCGACTCGGCCTCGTGAGTCTTGTGGACCGAGGCCTCGAAGGTCGAGCCGTGGCCCATCTCGAGGTAGGTCTTGAAGCTCTTCTCGAAGAGCTTGTAGCAGGCGTCGCATTGCTCGAAGTAGTCCGCCAGCATCTGCTGGACGTTGTCTCTCTTCTGCCAGAAGAATGCCATGGGCGCCTCGTTTCGAATCTGCGGACGATAGCACGGCCAGCGCGGAACGAGCAAGAATCGTCAACGCCTGGTGCTGGGCGCTGCGTGCATGAAGAGCTGGGTCAGCTCGTCCTTGCAGCGTTGCAGTTCGTGCACCACGGTCCGGTTGCTGGTGAAGTTCAGCCAAGGGATCAGCGCCTGCGAGAGGGCCGAAGCGGACAGGGCGCTGTCCGGGATGGCGCTGGTGGCGCTGCGGGCCACCTGAAGATCCAGCAAGAAGAGCCCCAGGGCGCGTGGCAGGCCGCCGGCGGAGCGGAACTGCTTGCCCAGGACCAAGCTGCGCAGGAGGAGGTTCGCGTAGCCGCGGGCCCCGACGCCCAGCCGCGGGATCTCATCTTCGAGCCGTGCCCGTGCCTCGTCCAGCAGGCAGGCGATCCGCGTGAGCCGCTCGTCGGGGACCAGGCCCTGGTGCGATCTCGCTCCAACCAGGATCTGCAGCAAGCGGCGGAGGCGCCCGAGCAGGATCCGGACCGCGGCGCGGTACTGCCCGCTGTCCGCCGGCGGGGCGGGCTTGCCCACCACGTGGTGCAGGGTCTCGCGGAAGCGCGCGATGGTCTGCTCGGGCTGCTCTTCGTCCGTCTTCAGCAGATCCAGGAAAGGGGCCTCGGCGGCAATCCAGTTGGCCAACGAGACGCCGGCCTGCGGCAGGATCTGCACGATCTCGGGATCGAAGCGCAGCAGGGGGTGGCTGCGGGGCAGACAGAGCAGGTCCGGCAGGATGGGCCCCAGCTCGTGGCCGTCCAGCCGGCTGGCGTGCAGCCCGGCGCAGCTGGCCCTCACCACAGCGGCGTATCCCCCGGGTTCTTCCGTGAACAGGACGGGAAACTCGCGGCAGAAGACGGGCTTTGCCTGCTCTCCCAGCAGGCGGTGGATGGCGCAGCGCTGGTCCGGCCCCAGGAAGACGCAGGCGCCGTCGCGCTGCGCGAGCCAGAAGCTCTCCCCCGCTCCGGGCTCCTGGCGCACCTGATACCACGACCTGCGTGCCGCCGGGGCCCAGGCCGCGGCGATGTCGGCGCGCTCCAGGGCCCGGATGACGCTGGGGCGCACCGGGCCCAGGGCGACGCCATGGCAGCAGCTGCCACAGCTGCGGCAGTGCCAGCGCAGGTCGGGCAGCGTGCGGATCTCGGGGCTGGCTGCGGGTTCGCTCATGGGCTCTTTCCTCACCGTGCCTCCCCGGAGGCCATCGGGGGCCGCGCCAAAGAGCATGGCCATGCGCACGAGGAAGCTGGAGAAGATGATAAGCTTCTCTGTCCTGCTGGAGAACAGGCTGGGCATTTTGGCTGGCGGAAAGACGGGATCAGGGCCGCGAAGGAGCGCGGGGCGCGAGGGCCTCTGGCGCCGTGAGGCCTACGTGGTCCCCGGGCAGCTCGAGGCGCGCTTGCAGCAGTGGTTGCGGCAGCTGGAGGGTTGTCGCGGAAGGGCTCCCCTGCCCGACCTCGGCCGCGCCACGCTGCTGCTGTTGGATCTGCAGCGGCTCTTCGTGGATCCGCGCTCACCGGCGTTCCTGCCGGCCTGGCCCGCCGTGGCCCGCCCTTGCGCGGCGCTACTGGCCGCGTTTCGCAAGGCCGGGTTGCCCGTGCTGTGGACCCAGCACCTGAACGCGGGCCAGGACGATGAGGGGGGCACCATCGCCCACTTCGGGGGGCGACCGCTGCGGCCATCGGATCCGCTCTCCCAGCTGGCCGCGCCCTGGCAGCCCCTGCCGGGTGAAGCGCTGCTGCGCAAGCCGCGCTACTCCCCGTGGCTGCACACCGACCTGGAGGAGCGGGTGCCTGCGGGGGCGTCCCTGGTGATCGCGGGCGTGACTACGCATCGCTGCCTGTTGGCGGCGGCGGTGGAGGGCGCTTCGCGCGATCGCCTGCCGGTGGTGGTGGCCGACGCCAGCGCCACCTCCAGCGAGCGCCTGCACCTGGCGGCTTTGCAGGCCCTGGCCAATGGCTTTGCGTACGTGGCCAGCGCTGCGGAGGTGATGCGTGGGCTCCTCCCTGCTTGATGTGGCCGTGATTGGTGGCGGGCCCGCTGGCCTGGCGGCGGGCATGCACTGCGCACGAGCCGGGATCGCCCACAGGGTATTCGAGAAAGGGGCCCTGGGCGGCCTGCTGCGGGCCGCAGGTCTGATCGAGAACTACCCCGGTTTTCCGGCTGGGATCGGGGCCGGCGCCCTGGTGGAGAGCATGGTCGGACAGGCGCGCAACCTGGGAGTGCAGGTCGCCACTACCGCGGTCCGCCGCCTTGAATCCCGCGAGGACGGCTTCCTGTTGGTCTGCGCGGAAGGCCGCCACCGAGCCGCGAGCCTGGTGCTGGCCACCGGGACCCGGGCGCTGCCCTTTCCCCTTGGGGCCGCGCTGCCCCCCCAGCGGCTGCACAGCGACACCCGCAGCCTGCCGGCGGATCTGCGCGAGCAGCAGGTATGGATCTCCGGGGGAGGGGACGCGGCCTTTGACAGCGCCTTGCAGCTGCGGGCCCGCGGAGCGCAGGTTGAGCTGGGCCTGCGCGGCGTGAGGCCGCGCGCCCTGTCCCTGCTGGTGCGCCGCGTTCAGGCAACCGGCATCGCGCTGCACCTCGGCTGTCAGCTACGCAGGGTGCGGGCTGAGGGCGGCGGGCTCCGTCTCTCGCTGGAGGGCGCGGGGCAGCTGGGGGAGCGCGACGTGGACCACCTGCTGGTCTGCCACGGCAGGCGACCGGCCCACGAGCTCTATCAGCAGCTGGCGGGCCCACAGGCGGCGCTTCCGGCCGATCTTTTTGGGGGCATGCCCGGTCTGTTTCTGGCGGGCGATGTGCTGCGCGGCAGGTGCCGCTACGCTGCGGTGGCGGCGGGGGATGGAATCCGCGCCGCGCGGCTCGCCCAGGAGCACGCGAGCCGTTACCGGGCAGTCTTCTCAGGATGAGGCCCATGAGCGAGCGCAGAATCCAGGTCATCTCCCGGTCGGGTCTGCCCGACGTGGCCGAGGTCTTCGTCGGCCTGGCGGACGGATCCGCCAACCGCGCCCTGGAGTTCGTCGACGGTCTGGATCCGGCGTTTCCACGCCGTGACAAGTGGATCGTCAACATCTCCACCCAGTACGGATGCCCGGTCCGTTGCCCCTTCTGCGATGCGGGCACGCGCTTCATGGGCAATATCAGCGCCGAGCTGATGCTGGAGCAGATCCGGCGCGTGTTGGAGCGCCATCCGCCGCGGTTGCGGCAGGGCTGCGGCAAGCTCAAGGTGCACTTCGCGCGCATGGGCGAGCCGGCCTTCAACAGCGACGTGCTGAAGGTGCTCCAGGCGCTGCCCGATCTCTGCGCCAACCCCGATCTCTGGGCCTGCCTACCCACCACGGCGCCCCGCGGCCAAGAGAACTGGTTCGAGGGCCTGCTGCGCGTCAAGCGCCAGCTCTACCCCGGTCGTTTCCAGCTGCAGTTCTCGGTCAACGCCACTGATGCCGCCCACCGCCGCTGGTTGATGCCCCATCCCCATCTCTCGATGGAGGAGATCGCAGCCTACGGTGAGCGCTTCTGGCAGCCCGGGGACCGGCGCGTGGCGCTGAACTTCGCCCTGGCCCAGGGCGTGGAGTTCGATCCCGCTGCGGTGCTGCGCCTCTTCGACCCGCTGCGCTTCGCGGTCAAGCTCACCCCCCTCAACCCGACGGCCCGCGGGCGCGAGACCGGTCTCACCAGCGTGCTGCGCGCCACAGAGCCCCACGTGCTGGACGACACCGTCTACCAGCTGCGTCGCGGCGGCTTCGAGGTGATCGTCTCCATCGGCGATCCGCGCGAGGACCAGGTGGGCAGCAACTGCGGCCAGGCCGTGCGCCACGCGCTGCTGGCCCAGGACCAGCCCGCTCGCCAGCAGCTGCGGGCCAAGTAGCCTACCGCTCCTGGCGAGCGATGCGCTCTACGACGGCGGGCAGCTGCTCGAAGCTGTCGATGCGCGCCGCGGCGGGCAGCTGGTCGTAGGGGGTCTTGGCGTAGCCGTAGGTCACCAACACCAGCGGCATGCCCGCGCGCTGGGCCGCCTCGGCGTCGGGCTCGGCGTCTCCCACCATCAGGGCGCGTCGCGGATCGCCGCCCAGCGCCGCGACGGTGGCCAGCAGGTGGCTGGGGTGGGGCTTGTGGCGCGGGGTCGCGCCGCTGCCGAGCACGGCTTGGAAGAAGGGGGCCAGGCTCAGCCCGTCCAGCAGCTCCAGCGCAGCCTGGTGGGGCTTGTTGCTGCACAGGCCCAGGGGATGCCCAGCGCGCTGGAGGTGGATCAAGCCGCGCCGTACGCCCGGGTAGAGGCGCGTGCGGCGCATGGGCTCGGCGCGGTACAGCGCCAGGAAGCGCTGCACCATGGTCTCGCGCAGCTGCGGAGAGGGTGGCGACCCTGTAGCTCGACAGGCGCGCTCCACCAGCTTGGCCGCACCGTTGCCGATCATGTCGCGCACCTGCTCCAAGCCGAGGGCCGCCCGCCTCTGTTCGGCCAGCGCGCGGTTGATGGCCGCCTGCAGGTCGGGCGCGCTGTCGATCAGCGTGCCGTCCAGATCGAAGATGATGGCCCAGGGGCGCTTGACGGAGCCAGCCATGGAGGGGAAGCTATCCCGCGAACCCGGTGCGGAGCGCGCCGCGGGGAGAACCATGACGAGCGAGCGCAAGCTGCGAGAGTTGTTGCTGGAGGCCCTGGCGCTCAAGGATCTGCCCCGCGCCGGCTGGCTGCGGGCGGGCGTAGCGCAGCCCGAGAGCGTGGCGGCCCATAGCTGGGGCGTGGCCTGGCTGGTGCTGGCCCTCTGTCCCACGGGCCTGGACCGGGGGCACGCCCTGGCCCTGGCCGTGCTGCACGACCTGGCCGAGGTGCGGATCGGGGACCTGACGCCCCATGATGGCGTGCATCCCGCTGTCAAGCGTGCGAGCGAGCGGCAGGCCTTGCGGGACCTGCTGTCGGACCTGCCCAGCGGCCGTGAGCTGCTGGCGCTCTGGGAGGAGGGAGAGGCGCGTCGCAGCGACGAGGCCCGCTTCGTGCGCGCCTGCGACAAGCTGGACATGGCGCTGCAGGCCGCGCGCTACGCCGCCCAGGGCGAGGGAGGCGATCTGCAGGAGTTCGTGGACTCGGCCCTGGCTGAGCTGGAGCAGGAGGAGCTGCGGATTCTGGCTGACGAAAACCGAGATTCGCCGCTCGATGCGGGATGAGCTAGAGTTCGGGCGATGTCGTCGTTCCGCGTTCTGTTCCGCACGGGGGTGATGCTGGCCTTGTTGGCCTGCGGCACCAACGAGCCCCCCGCGTCTCCGTCCGTCGAGCCGGCTCCCCAGCTGAGCGAGACGCCAGATCCCCGCTCGCCAGACCCTTCACCCCGCCGGTTCGGTAGGGCCCCGCTGCTCCCGGGACTCTATGAGCCCGTCTACTACGGCCACCCCACCTGGGAGAGCATCGATACGCGGGTGAGGTGGAACCTGGTCCTGCAGCTGGCGGACATGGCGCGCCTGGAGGTGGCCCGGGGCCATCCGCAGCTGGCCCGCGCTGCTGCGGAAGAGTCGCTGCAGGTGACGTTGGAGTTTCCCGAGCCGCTGGACCGCCGCACGGAGACGTCCGGGCGAGAGCTGAGCGACCGCTCCACCGCGCCCCTGGAGCAGCGCCTGGACGCCGCCCTGGCCACGGGCTGGTTCGGGCTCTCCGCCTTCTGTCACCTCAGCCTGGCCGCCGCCCAGCCCACGTTCCCCGCAGCTGCCATCGCAGCCCACCTCGAGCGTACCCCGCCAGCGCAGCCGAGCGCAGCGGGAGTGCGCTGGCTGCTCGTGTCCCGTCATGCGGCCGCCATGGGCGACGCCGAGGAATCGCAGCGCGCGGCGGCCATGGCCTTCGAGCGGCTGTACGGCGCACTGACGGAGCGCTTGGAAAGCTCCACGGGGGAGCCGACAGCCGATGCCACCCTTGAACAGAACTGGCTTGTGGGCGATCCCTACCAGCTCGGCTCGCCCTGGGGCTTGCTCTCGACGGACTACGTCCTGCTGCGGCTGGCTGCCCATGTGCAAGAGGCGGCCGATGCGTCGGCCCAGCCCGAGCTCGCCGCTCGCGCTGCGGCGGCGCGCGCCCAACTGGACCGCTGGCTCCTCGCTCGCCGGCGGACCGGGGTGCAGGGCGTCCCCCACTGGACGAGCCGGGATGCCCTGGCCCGCGTGCCTGCTTGAGACAGCTCCAACGATCTGCTTGGTCAAGCGGAAAGCGTCATTCACATCTCCGGAGGAGGCGTCGTGCTCCCCGAGCAGGCCTGGCTGGCGCAGCTGGAGCACGTGGCCCTGCTGACGAACGAGGCCTTGGCGATGGGCGATCGCAGCCTGGCCACCCGCGCGCGCACCGAGCTGTTCGCTGGTCTGGAGGGACTCAGGCGCGCGTATCCCCGCAACCGGGTGGAGACGCAGACCAAGTCCGCCCGCAACGAGTTGCTGCGGGTCTATATGGTGCACGGCTGGCATGCCGAGGCGGAGGAGGTGGCACGCCTGGCCGTACAGGGACTCGAGCTGGACCGTCTCTGCCCCAACCGCCAGGCCGTGACGCGGCATTGCCTGGCCCGCGTGCTCATGGAAGCGGGGGACCTGGAGAAAAGCCACGCCGAGCTGCAGCGCGCGCTGGACCAGAGCCGGGAGTTCCTGGAGCTGCTGCGCCGCGGCTGGCAGATGCGACCGGAGCTGGACCGGGATGCCGTGTATGACATGGGTGGCGCGGGTTGAACCCGAGCGCCTACTCCTCGAGTCCATTCTCCTCGCTCTGATCGTCGTCCGCCACGCGGGCGATGGCCACCACGCGCTCGCCCTCTTCGATGCGCATCAGGCGCACGCCCATGGTGTTGCGGCCGATAATGGAGATGCCAGCGGCCGGGAACTGGATGGCCCGCCCCGTGTCGGTCACCAACATGACCCGGTCCGCGTCCTGCACCTGGATGGCACCCACCACGCGGCCGTTGCGCTCGGTGGTCTTGATGTCGATCAGGCCCAGGCCTGCGCGGTTCTGGAGCCGGTACTCTTCCACCGGTGTGCGCTTGCCGTAGCCCAGCTCGGTGACGGTGAGCAGGTGGGCTTCTTCGTCTTGCTCCACCACCTCGGCGTCCACCACCTCGTCACCCTCGCGCAGGCCGATGCCGCGCACGCCGCGGGCGGGCCGCCCCATGGGGCGCACCTGCTCGTCGTGGATGGCAAAGCGGATGGCCATGCCCTGGGAGGTGGTCATCATGGCCGAGCTGCCGGGCGCGGCCATGCGCACGTTGAGCAGCTCGTCGTCGTCGGCCACGTCGCAGGCGATGATGCCCGTGGCGCGCACGTTGACGTAGGCCGACAGCGGGGTGCGTTTGACCAGGCCTCGCCGGCTGAAGAAGAGCAGGTCGTCGTCGCCCTGCATGTCGCGGATGGACAGCACCGCTGCCACGTTCTCGTCGCCCGCCATGGGCACCAGGTTGACGATGGGGCGGCCGCGGGCGGTGCGGCCGGCCTCGGGCACGTCGTAGACGGGCAGCTTGAACATGCGGCCGCGGTTGTTGAACACCAAGAGCGCACCGTGGGTGTTGGCCACGAAGATGTCCGAGACGAAGTCCTCGTCGCGGGTGCCCATGGCCTTGCGACCTACGCCGCCGCGGTGCTGCACGTGGTACTCGGACTGGGAGGTGCGCTTGATGTAGCCCAGGTGGGACAGGGTGATGATCTGGTCTTCTTCGGCGATCAGATCCTCGATGGAGAGCTCGCCCTCGTTCTCGACGATGCGGGTGCGCCGCTCGTCGGCGTAGAGCTCTTTGATCTCCAGGAGCTCTTTCTTGATCACGCCGGTGAGCAGGTCGGCGTCGGCCAGCAGGGACTCGAGCCAGGCGATGCGTTCTTGCAGCTCGGCGTACTCGGCCTCGATCTTGTCGCGCTCCATGCCGGTCAGGCGCTGCAGGCGCAGGTCCAGGATGGCCTGGGCCTGGGTCAGGGTGAACCCGAAGCGCTCCACCAGGCCCGTGCGGGCTTGTTCCACCGTGAGGCTGGCGCGGATCAGGGCGATCACCTCGTCCAGGTGGTCCAGCGCGATGCGGTAACCTTCGAGGATGTGGGCCCGCTCGCGGGCCTTGCGCAGCTCGTACTGGGTGCGGCGGATGATGACCACGCGGCGGTGGGCCAGGTAGTGGTGCATCATCTGCTTGAGGGTGAGCACGCGGGGCTGGCCGTTGACGATAGCCAGCATGATCACGCCGAAGGTGCTCTGCAGGGCCGTGTGCTTGTAGAGCTTGTTGATGACGATTTCGCCGATGGCGTCGCGCTTGAGCTCCACCACCACGCGCATGCCGCGGCGGTCGGACTCGTCGCGCAGGGCCGCGATGCCGTCGATGCGCTTGCCGCGCACCAGCTTGGCGATGTCCTCCACCAGGCGAGCCTTGTTGACCTGGTAGGGCAGCTCGTCGATCACGATGGCCATACGCCCCGTGTCCAGCTGCTCGATCTCGGTGCGCCCGCGCAGCACCACGCGCCCGCGGCCCGTCTCGTAGGCGTCTTGCACGCCTGAGTGGCCGAAGATGGTCGCTGCGGTGGGGAAATCGGGCGCGGGCACGAATTCCATGAGATCAGCGACGGTCAGCGACGGGTTTTCGAGCAGGGCCACGCAGCCGTCGATCACCTCGCCCAGGTTGTGGGGCGGGATCTTGGTGGCCATGCCCACGGCGATGCCGTCGGAGCCGTTGACCAGCAGGCCGGGGAAGCGGGCGGGCAGGACCACAGGTTCTTCGGCCGAGCCGTCGAAGTTGGGCTGGAAGGGGACCGTGTCCTTGTCGATGTCGGTCAGCAGCTCCTGGGCGATGCGGGTCATCTTGCATTCGGTGTAGCGGTAGGCGGCGGGGGAGTCGCCGTCCACCGAGCCGAAGTTGCCCTGCCCATCCACCAGCAGATGGCGCATGTTCCAGGGCTGGGCCATGCGCACCAGGGCGTCGTAGACCGCGCTGTCACCATGGGGGTGGTACTTCTTGAGCACCTCGCCCACCACACCGGCGCACTTGGCGTAGCGCCGGTTGTGCAGCAGGCCCTCGCGGAACATGGCGTAGAGGATGCGCCGGTGGACCGGCTTCAGCCCGTCACGCACATCGGGCAGGGCGCGCCCGATGATGACCGACATGGAGTAGTCGAGGTAGGACGAGCGTACTTCGTCCTCGATGTTGACGTTGATGAGCGTGTGCGCAAATTCAGTCATCGCGATTGGTCCGAAGGGGCCCCGCGGGCCCGAAGCAGCATCCCTCCCCCCTAACCCCCTGGACGCGGAAAAGCCCTGTCAATTCAGTGCTTTTCGCTACATTCCCCGAGGTGGAAAATGGCCGAAGAAGCCGAGACGCATCGTTTTGAAACCGAAACCAGGAAGATCCTCGACCTGGTGGTGAAATCGCTCTACTCCGACCGCCAGGTCTTTCTGCGCGAGCTGATTTCGAACGCCTCCGACGCCCTGGATCGAGTGCGCTATGAGAGCCTGAGCCGCGACGATCTGCGGCAGGCCGCGAGCGAGCCGGCGGTGGAGCTGCTGGTGGATGAAGAGGCCGGCACCCTGACGGTGCGCGACAACGGCATCGGCATGACCCGCCAGCAGGCCATCCAGCAGCTGGGCACCATCGCCCACTCGGGCACCCAGGCCTTCCTGCAGGCCGCCGAAGAGGGCGCCAGCGCCGAGGGCCTGATCGGCCAGTTCGGCGTCGGCTTCTACTCGGCCTTCATGGTGTCGGACCGCATCGAGGTGGAGACCCTGTCGGCCGAGCCGGGCGCCGAGCCGGTGCACTGGGAGACCCAGGGCGACGAGACCTACCAGGTCTTGCCGGGCAGCCGCGACCAACGGGGCACCGAGGTGGTGCTGTACCTGAAGGAGAGCGAGAAGGAGTTCTTGGACGAGGCGCGCATCAAGGAGCTGGTTCGTCGTTACTCGGACTTCGTCAGCTTCCCCATCCGGCTGGGCGAGGAGCAGATCAACAAGGCCAGCGCCCTCTGGACCCGCCTGCCCGCCGACGTGGAGGACGAGGAGTACACCGAGTTCTACCGCCACGTCTCGGGTGACTGGACCGACCCGGCCCTGCGGGTGCATTTCTCCGCCGACGCCCCGCTGCAGTTCCACGCGCTGCTCTTCATCCCCGAGCGGCGCCCCATGGACATGGACTTCCCCGACGCCCGCGTGGGTGTGCGACTGTACAGCAAGCGCGTGCTGATCCTGGAAGAGGCCCGCGATCTGCTGCCCCGCTACCTGCGCTTCGTGCGCGGCGTGGTGGAGTCCGACGACATCGACCTGAACGTCTCGCGGGAGCTGCTGCAGCAGACCCCCCAGGCCGAGCTGCTCAAGAAGCTGCTGGTCAAGCGCGTCATCCGGCGGCTCGAGGAGGTCTCGCGCACCGAGCCCGAGCAGTACCTTGAGTTCTGGAAGCAGTTCGGCGCGGCCATCAAGGAGGGCGTGCACGAAGACGATCGCAACCGCGACAAGCTCTCCCAGCTGCTGCGCTACGAGACCACCCGCGAGGAGGGTCCGCGCGGCCTGCAGCAGGTAGCGGACGACATGCCCGAAGACCAGGACGCCATCTGGTACCTGACCGGCCTGGAGCTGGAGCGCATGAAGCAGAGCCCCCTGCTCGAGCAGTTCCGTCGCAAGGGCTGGGAAGTGCTGCTGATGGACGACCCGGTTGACGAGTGGGTGGTGATGCACCTGCGGGAGTTCGCCGACAAGGAGCTCAAGTCGGTGGCCCGTGGGGATTTCGAAGAGGAGAGCGAGGAAGATGATCCCATCGCCGAAGAGGCCAAGCGCCAGGCCAAGCCCCTGCTGGAGTACCTGGGCGAGCTGCTCGAGGGCGAGGTTCAGGAGGTGCGCACCTCGGGCCGCCTGACCGACAGCCCCTCGGTGTTGGTGGACGGCGAGCACGGCCTGTCTTCCAACCTGGAGCGCATCCTGCGCAGCAGCAACCGCGAGGTGCCCGCCAGCCTGCGCGTGCTGGAGATCAACGTGGAGCACGCCGTCGTCAAGAACCTGGCGCGCATGCACGAGCAGGGTCGCACGCAGGCCGTGGAGCCCCTGGCCTGGCTGCTGCTGGACCACGCCCGCCTGGCCGAGGGCGAGATCAAGAACCCGGCGGTGATGGTGGAGCGGCTGCAGAAGGTGATGCTGCAGGCCAGCCTGCCCACGGCCGTGGACCTGTCCGCGGTGAAGACCGAGCTGGTCAAGCAGCCGTCGGTGGAGGCCGAGGCGGGGGCGGAGCCCGAGGCCGAGGCCGAGGCGGATGAGGAGGCGCGCACGGATCCGGCGCTGGGGGAGGGGGAGGAGTAGCTTCAGGGCACCGGGTGGCGCTCCGAAAACGCCACCTGCCCACACTCGATGGACAGCGCCAGCAGGCAGTGGCCGCTGGCCGGGAAGCTGGGCTCGCCGGTGATCTCCACCTCGGGCGCCTCCAGGGCGCGCACGTCTGGCGACTGCAACATCTCGAAGGGGATGCGGAAGGCCTGGTCCGCCGCGCGGGGGATGTTCTCGGCGGTGCTGAGGTTGGGATCCCAGGCCCAGCCCGTGGCGCCGTACTTGACGTCGGTCAACTGCTGCCGCACGTGCACGTCCAGGGGGACCACGCCCAGCAGCTGTTCCAGCACCGGGGGGAGGAGGTTGGCGAAGGCCAGCTGCACCGCATCGAGGATCAGTTGAGTGCGCAAGGGCCTGTTGTTGGCGATCCAGGTCTGCACTGCGGCCAGCAGCCCGTCGATGTTCAACAAGGGCAGGGCGTCCTGCAGGCGGCTCCAGGCCAGGCGCTTCCTGGCGTTGGTGGTCTCGGCATCGGGTCGCGGCATGCGGTCCCTCGTCGTCGGCAGCAGGGGTTCGCTGCCAGGGGGACTTCGCCTTGTCACGCGCCGTCGCCGGGCGGAAGACAGCGGGCCGTCCCTGGCTTATTGACTAGCGTAACCGCCAAGGAGGCGCGACGATGAAGCCCTTTCACCGCCTGTGGCTACCAGGCTTGCTGTTCCTGCCCGCCAGCGGCATGGCGCAGGACCAGGCCGCGCTGCTGGAGCAAGGCAAGGCCCTGCTGCGCGCCAAGGACGGCGCCGGAGCCCAGCAGGCGCTGCAGAGCTGCGTGCAGGCGCAGCCCGAGGCCAGCGAGTGCTGGTGGGAGCTGGGCTGGGCCCACTGGCTGCAGCGCGACTGGCAGTCCACGGTGTTGGCCTGGGAAGAAGTCAAGCGCCTGGACCCGGGGCATTCCGAGGTGCGCAGCTACCTGTCCAAGGCCAAGGACAACCTGGCCGTGCAGCAGCTGGCCGCGGTCGGGGCGGCGGTTGCTCCTCAGAGCTTCCAGTCCTCGGCCCCCGAGGGAGCCTCGTTGCGTCTGCGGGCCGTGGGCGACGTGATGCTGGGCACGGATTTTCCGGCGGGCGTGCTGCCCCCCGACGACGGCGCCCGCATGCTGGAGGCGGTCAGCGATCTGCTGAGCGACGCCGATCTGAGCTTCGCCAACCTGGAGGGCCCGGTCTGCGACGGCGGCGAGACCCGCAAGTGCAATCCCAACAAGCCCGCAGGCAGCTGCTACGCCTTCCGCAGCCCGGCGCGCTACGGCCAGTATCTGCAGCAGGCCGGCATCGACGTGGTCTCCACGGCCAACAACCACTCGGGGGACTTCGGCGAGTTCTGCCGCGAGCAGACCGAGCTCAACATGGACCGCCTGGGCATCGCCCACTCAGGGCGCCCCGGCGACGTGGCCCGCATGCAGGTCAACGGCCTGCAGGTGGCCTTGATAGGCTTCCACACCAACGCCGCCACCCACGACGTGCGCGACGTGGCCACCGCCCGCGGCCTGGTGCACGGGCTGGCCGCCGAGAGCGACATCACGATCGTCAGCTTCCACGGCGGCGCCGAGGGCAACAAGGCCCTGCACGTGCCGCATGGCCAGGAGACCTTCTACGGCGAGAACCGCGGCGAGCTGCGCGTCTTCGCCCACGCCGTGGTGGAAGAGGGCGCCGACCTGGTGCTGGGGCATGGGCCCCACGTGCTGCGCGGCATGGAGGTCTACCAGGACCGCCTGGTAGCCTACTCCCTGGGCAACTTCGCCACCTACGGCCGCTTCAACCTCTCCGGCAACCTGGGCATCGGCGCCGTGCTGGAGGTCAGCCTGGATCGCGAGGGGCGCTTCGCCGGCGGGCGGCTCTTCGCCACGCGCCAGGAGGGCAAGGGCGTGCCTGTGCCCGACGAGCAGGGGCGCGCCATCGACCTGGTACGCCAGCTCTCGCAGCAGGACTTCCCGGGTACGGCCGTGCAGGTGGCCCAGGATGGCAGCCTGGCCGCCCCCGCGGACTGAGGGCGCCATGCCCGGTCCGCGTGAGCAGGTGCCGTTGGCCCCCCTGACCACCCTGGGGGTGGGCGGGGCGGCGGCGCGCTTTCTGGAGGCGGGCAGCTCCGAGGAGCTGGTGGAGCAGGTGCGGGCCGCCGACGCCCGCGGCGAGCCGCTGCTGCTGCTGGGCGGCGGCAGCAACCTGCTGGTGGCCGACCAGGGCTTCGACGGGCTGGTGCTGGCCGTGCGCAGCCGCGGCTTGGTCCAGCGCTCCGGCTTGGTGGAGGTGCAGGCCGGGGAGCCCTGGGACGACTTCGTCAGCTGGTGCGTGGGCCGCGGCTTGTCGGGCGTGGAATGCCTGGCGGGCATCCCTGGCACCGTGGGGGCCACCCCCATCCAGAACGTGGGGGCCTATGGCCAGGAGGTGGCCGACACCATCGCCTGGGTGCGGGTGTGGGATCGCGAGATCATGGCCTCGGCCCAGCTGCCCGCTGCAGATTGCGGCTTCCGCTACCGCAGCAGCGTCTTCAAGCAGCGGCCACAGCGCTACGCAGTCCTGGCCGTGGCTTTCGCGCTGCGCCCCGGGCCTGCCGCGCCGCCGCGCTATGGCGAGCTGGCCGAAGCCCTGCAGGCCAGCGGCGACCGCAGCCTGCCGGGCATGCGAGAGGCGGTGCTGCGGCTGCGGCGGCGCAAATCCATGGTCCACGACGTGGACGACCCGGACAGCTGCAGCGCGGGCTCCTTCTTCACCAATCCAGTGGTCAGCGAGGAGCGGGCGCAGCAGGTGCTGCGCCTGGCGGGGGAGGAGAGCATGCCGCGCTTCCCGGCGGGGCCCGGGCAATCCAAGCTGGCGGCGGCCTGGCTGATCGAGCGGGCCGGCTTTCAGCGCGGGCAGCGCCTGGGCGCGGCGGCCATCTCGCGCAAGCACTGCCTGGCCATCGTCAACCGCGGCGGCGCCACGGCGGCCGAGGTGCTGGCATTGGCCGGCGCCATCCGAGAGGGAGTGTGGCGGCGCTTCGGCGTGCGGTTGGAGCCGGAGCCGCGCCTGGTGGGCTTCTCTGGGGTTCCTTGGGCTGTGCTAACCTGAGGGGGATCTCGCGGAGAGGGTTTCATGGGCAAGCGAACGTCGTCCCTGCTGTCTATGACCTTGTCATGGGCCTGTCTGGGGCTCCTGTTGGTCTCTTGGCTGCATACCCCCAGCGCCCTGGCCACCGACGTGGTCCGTTACCGCGTGGTCGGTGTTCGCTACGACGACACGCTGAACATCCGCTCCGGTCCCGGCAGCAGCAACCGCATCCTGGGGGAGATCCCGCCCGACGGCGTGGGGGTCTGGGTCACGGGCAAGGCCTCCTACAACGGCTCCACCCAGTGGCTGCCCGTTCGCTACGCCGGCATCTCGGGCTGGGCGGCAGGCCGCTACCTGCAGCGCTACACCGTGGACGACGATGACCTGCTCACCCTGTCGTCCTGCACGCTGCACTCCGCCGATGGGAAGCTCTGGCATACGACCATCCGCGCGCGAGGCGCCGAGTACCAGCTGAAGATGGAGCTGCGGATCGCGGCGGCGCTGGTGGGCGAGCCCTTGAAGCGCACCTGGCGCATCCAGGACAGCAGCGGGAGCAATGCGCAGCGCTGGGAGACCGAGGGGGCGCTGCGATCGACCAAGGGCAGCCGCACGCTGAACAAGCCCCTCAGCTTGCAGCCGGGCAGCTACAAGCTGGTGTTCTCGGTGGGCGCCCAAGACGAGCTCTACGATACCTGTCGCCGGTCCTTCAAGGTGGAGAGCTCCGTGTCGTCGAGCTCGCGCTCCTCCAGCAGCAGCTCGCGCTCCTCCTCGACCTCCTCCTCGTCTTCGAGCTCCTCACCGGAGCGCTACGCGGAGACGCTGCTGAAGCGCTACGCGGACGATGTCCTGGAGTGCTACCACCCCAGCCAGGGCTACGATCGCATCTCCAGCGTGTACAGCCGCAAGGTGGGGACCAGGGGTGAGGCCACGGGCCGCATCCGCATGACGGGCTTCCTCTCAAGCTACTGGATGGACGTGGAGCTCAGCTACGATCCGGCCAGTGAGAAGGTGCGGGTGCAGGTGGAGAACGAGAACACGCTCTTTCCCGCCAGCTCCACCTGCGACCTCCGCAGCTGGGTGAGCGTCTCCCGTATCGACGACGCGGCCAAGGCCTCCTCGCAGGAGTTCGCCCGGCAGGTGACGGTGGGCGTGGTGACGGCCGGCGTCGCCACTGCCTACCTGATGAGCTCCGAAGAGGCTGAGTCGCGCGTCGGCAGCTGCGTGGAGCAGGAGGTGGTGCGGGCGGGCAGCGCCGCCGCGGCCGGCCTGGCGTTGAACGATGCCCGGGCGCAGGCCACCATGGCCTCGGTGCTCGCCCAGTCCTACAAAGGCGACATCAAGGTCTCGTCCACGGCACGCGACGTGGCCATCTCCGAGTTCAAGCGCGAGCTCGGCCGCCACGACCAGAGCCTGGCCACGGCCGCCTCTTCGGCGGAGTTCTTGTACTGCCTGTTCAAATAGGCCGGGCTACCCTGGGCGCATGACCTGCTTCGCCGACCTGCACGTGCACTCGAAGTACTCCCGCGCCACCTCGCGCAGCTGCGACGTGCCCCACCTGGCGCTCTGGGCCCAGAAGAAGGGCATCTCCCTGCTGGGTACGGGCGATTTCACGCACCCGGGCTGGCGCGTCGAGCTGCAGCGCGACCTGGTGGAGGCCGAGCCGGGCCTGTTCGCGCCGCGGCCGGAGGTCCTGGCCCAGCTGCGCGAGCAGCTGCACGCCTCCTGCCGAAGCGAGGTGCGCTTTTTGCTGCAGGCCGAGATCTCCACCATCTACAAGCGCGGCGAGCGCACGCGCAAGGTGCACCATGTGGTCCTGGCGCCGGACTTCGCGTCCGTGGAGCGCATGGCTGAGAAGCTGGGGCGCATCGGCAACCTGGTCTCGGACGGGCGGCCCATCCTGGGGCTCGATTCCCGGGATCTGCTGGAGATAGTGCTTGAGAGCGGACAGGGCTGCAGCTTGATCCCGGCCCATATCTGGACGCCCTGGTTCGCCGTGCTGGGCTCCAAGTCGGGCTTCGACGCCGTACGGGACTGCTACGGCGAGCTCACATCCGAGATCTGCGCCGTGGAGACGGGGCTATCCTCGGATCCGGCCATGAACTGGCGCGTCTCGGGTCTGGATCGCTTCCGCCTGCTGTCCAACTCCGACGCTCACTCGCCCCCCAAGCTGGGGCGCAACGCCTGCGTGTTTCGCAGGGGACTGGACTACTTCGGCCTGCTGGCGGCCCTGCGCACGGGACGGGGCTACGTGGGCACGGTGGAGTTCTTCCCCGAGGAGGGCAAGTACCACCTGGATGGGCACCGCAAGTGCGGCCAGCGCCTGAGGCCCAGCCAGACCCGCGCACTGCAGGGGCGCTGCCCGGTCTGCGGCAAGGCCCTGACCGTGGGCGTGATGCACCGTGTCGAAGAGCTGGCCGACCGCCCCGAAGGGGGAGAGCGGCCTGCCACCGCCGGCGAGGTGCTCAGCTTGATCCCGCTGCCCGAGATCCTGTCCGAGATCCTGGGCGTGGGCGCCCAGAGCAAGCGCGTCTCGCGCGCCTACGAGGCGCTGCTGGCGCGCCTGGGCCCGGAGCTGCCCCTGCTGGCGCAGCTGCCCCTGGATGATATCGAGCGCGCTGGCGGGCCCTTGCTGGCCGAGGGCATCGCGCGCCTGCGCCGCGGGCAGGTGCGGCGCGAGGCGGGCTTCGACGGGCAGTTCGGCAGCATCGGGCTCTTCGAGCGTGGCGAGCTGCAGGGCACTCGCGGCGCGCTGCTCTTCGACCTGCCGCGCAGGCCTCGGCCGGCTGCGAAGCGTGCCGTGGCGGCCCCGGTCGAGGAGGTCCCTCCCCATGCCCAGGCCGGGGCCCATGCCCAGGCCCAGCCGCAGGCAGCCAGCGAGGCCGCCTGGAGCGGTGCGCTGGCCGGGCTGGATCCGGAGCAGCGCACCGCGGCCGAGCGCTGCGACGGCGCGCTGCTGATCGTAGCCGGGCCGGGCTCGGGCAAGACCCGCACCCTGACCTGTCGCATCGCCCACATGGTGGCCGAGCGCGGCGTGGCTCCGGAGCGCTGCCTGACCATCAGCTTCACGCGGCGGGCCGCAGAGGAGCTGCGCGAGCGGCTGGTCCAGCTGCTGCCCGGGGTCGGGCAGCGCGTACCCGTGTCTACCTTCCACAGCCTGGGGCTGGAGCTGCTGCGCCAGTACGGCGAGCGCTTGGGCCTGCCCCGGGATTTCCGCGTGGCCGACGAGGAACGCTGCCTGGAGATCCTGGAGCGCGACCTGGGCTTGACGCGGAACGCGGCGAGCCGCTGCTCGAGACGCATCGGGCTGGCGCGCAGGGGAGGGGAGGCCGACGAGGCGCTGGCGGCCCAGCTGGCGGCGTACGAGCGCGCCATGCTCGCCCGGGGCCTGGCAGACTTCGATCAGCTGCTAACGCTGCCTGTCGCCCTGCTGGAGCGGGACCTCGACCTGCGGCGCAGCTGCCGAGAGCGCTACACCCACCTCTCGCTGGACGAGTACCAGGACATCGACGCGCTGCAGTACCGCCTGGTGCGCCTGTTGGCCGGCGAGCATGTCTGCGCCATCGGCGATCCGGACCAGGCCATCTACGGCTTTCGCGGATCGGATGTGGGCTTCTTTCGCCGCTTCGAGAGCGACTGGCCCGGCTGCCATGTGCAGCGGCTGGCGCGCAACTACCGCTCGGGCAAGCCCATCGTCCAGGCGGCCACGGACGTGGTCACCCGCGCGCGCCCTGAGCTGCGCCCGGTCCGGGCCCTGGCGGAGCGCCCCGAGCTCGTCGCGCTGCACGCAGCGCCTTCGGACAAGGCCGAGGCCGAGTTCGTGGTGCATAGCATCGAGCAGCTGCTGGGCGGACATTCCTTCTTCTCGCTGGACAGCGGCCGCGCCTTGGGCAGCCAGCAGAGCGATCTCTCCTTCTCGGATTTTGCCGTCTTCTACCGCACCGAAGCCCTGTCGGAGGCCCTGGTGGAGGCCTTCGCGCGCTCGGGCATGCCCTTCCAGCGTCGCAGCCACGAGCGCCTGACGCGGCAGCCGGGCGTGGCCGCGCTCGTGGCTCGGCTCGAGGAAGGGGAGGGGGATCCGCAGGAGCTCTTGCTGCGCGCCGCCAAGGCGCAGGTGGCGCAGGAGCCCGACACGGCCGCCACCACCGAGCTGGCCCTGGATCTGCTGCGGCCCCTGGCGCAGGCCTGCGCCGGGGACCTGGGGCGCTTCCTCGGCGAGCTGACCATGGGCGTGGAGGCCGATAGCTGGGATCCTCGGGCCCAGCGGATCTCCCTGTTGACCCTGCACGCCAGCAAGGGCCTGGAGTACCGCGTGGTGTTCATCCTGGGCTGCGAAGATGGCATTCTACCCCTGCGCTTTGGGCCGCAGCTGGAGCCCGAGGCGCTGGAAGAAGAGCGCCGGCTGCTCTACGTGGGCATGACGCGCGCCAGGGAGCGGCTCTTCCTCTGTCGTGCCGAGCGGCGTAGCTGGCGCGGCAAGCTGCGGCAGCTGCCTGTCTCGCCGTTTCTGGGGGATATCAGGGAGAAGCTGCTGGAGAGCTGGGAGAGCCAGGCGCCCAGGCGGGCGGCGGAGGAGCGGTGTGAGCAGTTGATGTTGTTTTAAGGGTCCTGGCCGTTGCGCCGCTCTGGCCGCGCCCGGTGTAGGATCCCCTATTCCCTCACCGACAGGAACCTGCAGCGATGTCTGGAATCCCCTTGAGGACCGCGGCCGTGGCGGTCGCCATGTTCGTCCTGACGCCCGCGGTCCATAGCCTGCTCGGGCTCGTGATCTCCCAGGAGCAGAGCCTCACGGGACCTCCCAGCGTCCCACTGCTGCTGCCCTTCGTCGCAGGGCAGGCCGTCTTGATGGTGATCGTCTACCACGCGTTCCGGGAGCGCCTCCCTGGCAGGCGCGGCTGGCTGAGGGGGCTGCGCTTCGGCGCCCTCTTCTTGCTGAGCGTGCAGATCCCCTCGGTGTTTGGGCTGATCGCTTTCGAGCCCGCCAGCGACTGGCAGCTCTTCACGCCCGCCAAGCTGGCCAACTACGCCACGCTGCTGGGGGACAGCGTCGTCTTCCTGGCGGTGGGAGCCCTTCTGGGAGCGCTCTTCCCTCCCCGCAGCGAGGCTCCGCGGCTGAGGCTCGCGACGCTCCTCCCCGCCATGACAGCAGGCCTGGCGCTCTTTCCGCTGGCCATGTGGGGCATCATGCACCTGGGCTTCCATGTCGTGGCGCTGGAGGATCCCAACGCTCCGGTGGGACGCTCGCTGTGGTTCGACCTGGTCTTCTACGGCGCCTTCTTCCTGACGGGGCTCTGCCTGCCCCTGCTGCACGCCCTGCTGCGGACCGGCGAGGGCCTAGGGGCCGCGCTGCGCTCGGCCGGCCTCTTCGCCCTGCTCTGGCTGCCCGTGCAGAACTTCATGGTGGTCTTCGGCTGGGAGGCGTGGGGGGCGCTCTTCTTCTCGGCACTCTCCATGGTGCCGGTGCTGCTGGTGTTCTTTGTGGCGGAGGTGTCGGTGGTCCGGTGCGAGCCCGGCGCCGCTGGCTGAGGGGCCATCCCCGCGCCTGCGGGGGAGCCGGATGCCCCGCTCATCCTGTGGACGTGCGCTCAGGGCCATCCCCGCGCCTGCGGGGGAGCCGAGCTGGCCACCATGGGCTGGATGCGCGCCGAGGGGCCATCCCCGCGCCTGCGGGGGAGCCGTCCCCAGGCCCCAGGCGCCCGAACGCTAGTCGGGGCCATCCCCGCGCCTGCGGGGGAGCCTTGTGGGCGGCAAAAGCACCATCCCTGCAGGCAGGGCCATCCCCGCGCCTGCGGGGGAGCCAGCGCGATGACGGCATCTGGGTGGCCATCTATGGGGCCATCCCCGCGCCTGCGGGGGAGCCTCTGCGACGCGAAAGTCGCACGTTCTGACGAGGTCTGCAAGCCGCCTCCTCATCAGATTGTCGAACTGCCATTGATTATTGTGGGAAAAGTTCCTTTTTCAAAGACTCGATCTCTTCGGGAGCCAGGTGCCTTCGAACGAGTACGATACCATGCAGAGCCTCCAGCTCTTTTGCAGGAAGCCCCAGCATGCGCAGCTGCTGGCCTCCAGGCGCTTTCTTGTCGGTCCATGTCATGACGACGCTTCCCTGCTTCCAGGCTGAATGCCACTCCTGCAGCACGGTCCGGACACGATCCCTCACACCGGCTTTCATTCCTGGCCCGGTGTACACGCCAGGCGCGATCTCCAGCATGCAGGAGGCCAGAAAGCCCCTGAAACGCATGGGCACATCGTTGGTGACGACGACGACCATCCAGGCGGCCTACCTCTTTGGAAACATCGGCACCGACCATTTTCGCCGACACTGTCGGCGAGAATGATCGGCGCCATCTTTTTTGGGGGGAAGACAGATTCTTCCCCCCCTATCCGAGGCGGACACCGCCTCTCCCCCCCATCTTCGCCGCTTGATGAGCGGCGCAGGGCTGCGTGCGCAGCCCAGAAACAGCGCTGCGGAAGCTGCTCGAACTGTCGGCAGGATCGGCGTTCTTTGTTCGGTGCCCAATCTCGCCGTGGGGGGCGCAGAGAAGGCGGTGATCTGATCCGAGTTGTCCGAGTTGTACCTGCCAACGATGACCTTCATGCCGCTGCGGGCCTGAGCCGGACGTCCATACGAGGGCAGGTGGCTCTCGGCGGAAACGGATGCGATGCACCTGCCGAACGCCCCCAACTCTGTGGTGGCGTTTGGGGGGGGACATCGGGATAGAATGTTGGGAGAGTCTGGCTGTCGGACATTAATCGTCCGCAAAGGTGTGGTCTTCCCTGGCCACGACTCCCACGGTGCGTTAGAGCATAGAAAGCTATCTACTGGGATATTGCGCAAGCACACAATCCAGATTCCGCGTAGTTCTCCAGAAGACCCGGAGCTGCCATGTACGACGCCGGCAACCCAGGCGACCATCCCTCCAGTGCTCTGGATTCGGCTGCGCCGACCTCCTCGGAGGGGGCAGCGCAACCTCCACAGCAGGACCAACCGTCCGGGAGCACACAGGCTGGCGGCCCCAACGATTCCAGTGCCGACAGCGCCGAATCCGCCCAGGATCTTCGCAGCCGGGCCGACAAGCTCCACAAGCACATCCGCCAGGCCGTGCTCGTGGAGCGGCGCGCCATGAGAGAGATCGCCCTGGGCCTGGCCGAGCTGCAGCGCGAGAAGCTGTACCGTCAGCTCGGCTACGCCAGCCTGGTCGAGTACGGCGAGCAGGCTCTGGGCTTCATGGCGGACAAGACCAGGCAGCTCGCGCGGATTGGGCGCTGTCTGCCCGATCTGCCCGTTCTGGACCGGGCCTTCGGCCACGGCATCATCGGTTGGACCAAGGCGCGTTGCGTGGTCCAGGTGGCTACGGCCGAGACCGAGCGTGCCTGGGTGGAGCGTGCCCTGCAGGTCAACAGCAGGGATCTCGAGGATCTGGTCGCCAGCACCTGCCACGGCAAACCTCCCCCCGAGCTGGAGGAGGACTGGAATCCCCCTCGCCATGTCTGGGCCAGATTTCGCCTGGACCCCTTCCATTTCGAGCGGTTGATGCATGTTCTCGGCCTGGTGCGCCGTCACCTCGGCAATGCGGATCTGTCTTCTAGCCAGATGCTGCTCTACCTGGCGGAGCAGTGGCTCGAATGCCATGCGGAGGGCACGCCTGGCACTGGCCATCCGGATGCGGACGGCGCGGAGGCGCGCGAGGACGGTCGGCGCGGTCCGTGGGAAGGCGAGGCATCGCAAGTTCGTCCTGACGTAGTGCCGGAACCGGCGGTACAGGTGTGCAGCGGCGCGGACAAGGCCTCCTGCTCCCTCAGCGCGGGCGAACCGCCCGCAGCCTGCCCGGAAGGGGAAACGGAACCGACTGTACATTCGCGCAGTGGTACGGACGAGGTTCCCTGCTCCTGCAGCGCGGACGAACCGCCCGCAGCCTGCCCAGAGGAGGAACCGGATCCGCCAGTACACGTGTGCAGTGGCACGGATGAGATCCCCTGCCCCTGCAGCGCGGGCGAGCCACCCGCAACCCAGCCGGACGGCGAGCCGGATCCGCCAGTACACGTGTGCAGCGACACGGGCGAGGTCGAAACCCGGGGCGAGCAAAACAACACGTCCACTCGCGGAGAGAATGCCTACCCCGTTAACTATCGCGTGATTGAACATCGTTGCTCCGCCTGTGAGCGGGCCTGGCTGGAGACCGGCTTGGGCAGGATCGAATTGGACGAGCGGACCCGTGCACTGATCGAGTGCGACGCCGAGATCGTCGCTGGTGACGATAGCGCAGGAACGCCGGGACACCTGAGCCGTACCATCCCTCCGGCCACGCGGCGGGCCGTGCTCATCCGCGACCGGGGCCGCTGCACGGTGCCGGGCTGTCGCCACAAGAAACACCTGGAATTGCACCATATCGAGCCCTGGGCTCAGAGCCGCTCCCACCGTCCTTCGATCCTGACCACGGTCTGCTCGGCCCACCACACCATGCTCCACAACGGCGTGCTGCGCGTGAGCCGCGGCGCGGACGGGGATCTCCAGTGGGAGCGTGGCGCGGGAGAGCCGCTGGGAGTCATCGTCAGCATCTGGGGTGAGAGCGCGGAACTGGACCACGCCAGCCTGCGGGAGTTCGAGGGCCCGCCGGGAAGTTGGGCCTGCATCAGGGAATACTGGGGGGATATCGAGCCGCCGAGGGGGCTGCTCCCTGCTCCGGATGCCGCGTACGAGGCCGCGCAGCTGCGCGATGGAGGTTCCTCAGCCGGGACGGGTGAAGGCGATGAGGCTGGGAGCGCGTCGGCTATCCGGGAGCGCTACCCACGCGGGCGACAGTGCTTCCGCCTGGGTGATGAGGAACGCATGGGGTCGGACTGGAACGCTCGTTTCCTGTCTTCTCCCTAGCCCCAGCCCACATCGATCTCACAGCGGATTCCCGGCAGATCGTCCTGGAATGCCCGTTGAGCGTGTCCCATCCCTGTTGCGCCCTCGGCAGCGGGTTGGGGACGGGATCCCCTCAACACCCCACCACCCTCACCATCCTGCCTCCCACCTCCTCGACCCACATCTGGAGCTTCTCCTCCCACGAAGGCCCCTTTCGCAGGTCGAAGAGCACCAACCATCCCTCTTTCAGCCCGGCCGTCTCCAGGTAGCGCGCCACCTGTTCCAGGGCCTCAGCCTCGGTCTCGCTGTCCCGACGCAGCTTGACCTCCACCGCGAGGCGTTCCTGCCGGAAGTGGATCATCAGGTCCAGCGCCCCGCGCCCCAGGCCGTACTCCCGCTCCACTCTGCCGCCGCTTTTCACGATGCGCTGCAAGAACGCCATCAGCATCAAGTGCGGACCGGCCTCGCGGTAGAGGAAACCGGCCTTGGTCATCGTTGCGGGAGCGCCGGGGCGCCCCGGGAGGGGGGGGGGTTTTTTTTGGGGGGGGGGGGGGGGCCCCCCCCCCCCCCCCACGCG
>CAYVQL010000043.1:0-38942 GCA_964454135.1 uncultured Enterobacterales bacterium
CGACACCGAAGTTATTTCACCGGAATAGGTCGTAATGCCCGTCGACTCAAGCTTGTCTCGGTTCATGCTGGGCAAGGCATAGAGCTTATGCACGCTGAAGAAGGGGACGTGGTTGTGGAGAGGCAGCCCCAGGTAGGCGATCAGCTTGCACTGCCAGCGCCGCGCGGCCTTGTCGAACTTCTGCCTGTGGCTCTCTTCGCAGTGACCCGATCCGAAGTAGTTGTGGCCGATCTCGTGGATCAGCCTGCTGCCTCCCCAGGAGGCCAGGATTCGCAGGGCGGAGCAGCCCTCCATCGTCCTGGCGAACAGCTCCGCCTTGCTCACCCCGCAGGCCTGAGCCCAAGCGCCGTAGTCGGGCCACAGGGCCTCCAGGGTCTCGTCCGCGCTGGACTGGTACTCGGTGGAGCTGAGCCTTGCGACCCAGACAGCAGGGATGGAGAAGCTGATGTCTCCGTACTCGAACTGCAGGTCGAATTCGCCGCTGCCGGCATACATCGAAGAGCCTGGATCCCGCAGATTCCACCGGCCGAGATCGGGAGGCTCGCTTGTCCAGTCACCTGGCAGCGCCTCGGGGTCCGGGACATCCCCCTCCCCCTTCTCCTTCTCCGGAGCCAGGATGACACCCTCGATCTCCGCGTGCTCGGGATCCGACGTGGCGTCCGACGACGCCCTCGCCAGGTCTCTCTGCTCGACCATGCGAGCGCTGCCGACCAGCTGCCCCCTGTCCTTGTCCGCCAGCTGATGTCGCAGGACCTCGGCCCGCTCGGAACGCTCCGGCACATCCTCGCAGGTTGCGCAGCTCGCCGCGGTGCGAACCGCCGGCTCCGGAACGCGCAGCTCCGAGAAGACGTCCTGCTCCTTCCCGCAGGCCTGGGACTGGCGCGGCGCCGCAGGTAGTCGTCGCAACAGGCTCTCCGCACGGCCGCGGCCTGCAGCCCCGGGACGCAGCCGGAGAGGCTCTGCTTGCCGTGCCACAGCTTCTCGCCCTGCGGAGGGCCGCTCCAGGGAAACAGCAGCTCCGAGGACTCGCCGGTGACCGCGCCCGCCAGGTAGAGCTGGTAGGCCGTCGTGGGCGCTCCCTCGCCTGTGCGCAGGCAGATGGGCGAGCCCGGGATGAGAAGTCCTGTCGTCGCGGGGACGTCGCGCTGGCGGCAGATGGCGTCTCGAGGCCGGATGCCCGCGACGCCCCGCGGGCTGGCGGACGCGCGCAGTCCATCCCCGGCGTGCGGAGATGCGCGCCTATCGCAGGCTTCGTGGCGGCAGCTGGTCATCGGGCTGCACCCCCGGCGAAAGAGGCCTGCCCTGCAGGCAAGCACATCGCGTGCCGATCCGCTACTCCTTGGCCACCAGGTCGATGATGGCCACGGGATCGCCGGCCACCGCGCCGTCCGTGACCCAGCGGATGTAGCGCAGGAAGTTCGAGTGGCTCTGGAAGTTGTTGGTGGTGCCGCCCGTAGCGACGTTGGCGCCCAGGTTCAGCCAGGCGTCCTCCTCCGTCACGGCCGCGTGCTGCAGCGTGATGTTCCCCGCGGCGCCCGCTCCATGGGTTCTCTGCTGCGCTAACGCAGTGAGGCGTACTGGGGGGGCTTGACGACCTTTTACATGCGGGCCACCTGTCCTCCCTACTCCACCACCACCAACCAGTACTCCCGCTCCCGCGGCCCATCGATGCTCAATGTCACCCCGGCCACCGTGGCCTCGCCCGCAGTCAGGGTCACCAGCTCTTCGCTGGTGCCCGTGGGTGTGCCCGAGACCCGGTAGCGGGTACCGTCGGCCTCGTCGAAATCGCCCCCGCCCCCGAAGAGATAGACCACCCGCCCAGCGTCCGCGTCCGACAGGGTGGTCAGTCCGGTGAGCGAGCCCTCCACCAAGCTGTCGGGCACCTCCATCAGGGTGGGGATGGTGCTGCCGCTGGCCACGAAGACCGGGATCTGGTCCAACTCGGCATCCTGCCAGCCCGTGCTGGCGAGCTTTCGGCTGTGCCAGTCGTACCACTCGATCCCGCTGGGCAAGGTCACGTCGCGCCCGCTGACGCCGGCCTCCAGCACCGGCGCCACCAGCATGGATGAGCCCAGCATCCAGGCGTCCATGCGGTCCCAGTCCCCTTCCTGGGGGAAGACGAAGCTGACCGGCAGCACCATGGGCGTGCCCTGGCTGGCGGCCTGGGCGGCCAGGGCGTAGCGGTAGGGGTGCAGCCGCGCGTGCTCCTGGGTCAGGGCCACCCAGTAGGCCAGGGTCTCCTCATCGCTGTCGTACTGCCAGTTGTCGTCGGCGAAGGCACCGTGGTGGTTGCGCATGACCGGCGAGTAGGCCCCCAGCGCGGCCCAGCGGAACCAGAGCTCCTTGTCGGAGGGCTCGTTGCCCACGCTCTGGTAGCCGGCGATGTCGTGGGTGTAGATGGGCACGCCGCTGGCCGCCAGGCCCAGGCCCAGCGCCAGCACGGTGGGGAAGCCGTCGTCGCTGTCGAAGCTGGTGCGTTGGTCGCCACCCCAGACCACGGGGGACAGGCCCGCGGTGCCGGCCCAGCCGGAGCGCGAGAAGAAAGTCGCGTCGCGGCCCTGGATGGCCGCCAGGTTGGCTTGCTGCCAGCGCTGCGGGTAGAGGTTGTGCTCGAGCCAGGGATCGGCGCCGCTGGCCAGCGCGCAGTCCAGGGGCAGCCACTCGCCGTAGTCGGCCATCCAGCCGTCGAAGCCCAGGTCCAGGGCGGTCTCCATCCAGCCCACGGACCAGTCCTGGGCGCCGGGATCGCTGTAATCTACGAGCGTGGTCTGGTTGAGCGTCACCCCCAGGAAGGTGCAGGGCTCGCCCTCCTCGTCGCGCAGCAGCACGCCGGCGGCCTCGGCCGAGGACCAGGTCTGGGTGTCCTCGGCCAGGAAGGCCGAGAAGTAGCCCAGCCACTTGAAGCCGTCGGCCTCCAGCTCGGCCGCCAGCTCGGCGCCGTCGGGGTAGGTCTCCTCGTCGAGGAACCACTCGTTGGTGAGGTGGTAGCCCGTGCTGCCCCACTCGCCGCCCTTCCAGTCCTCGGACCAGATGGCCGAGACCGATGCGCCCTGATCCCGCAGCAGCTCGGCCGCGGCCCGCACCTCTTCGCTGCCGTGCACGGCGTCGTTCCACACCCCCAGCGCCCAGGGTGGCGGCAGCTGTACGCGGCCGGTGTGGGCAGTCAGCTCCTCCACCACCTGCAAGGGCCCCTCACCGGAGATCAGCAGCCAGCGCGCCGCGCCGGTCCAGCTGGTGAGCGAGAAGCGCTCGGAGTCGCTGGCGCAGAGGTCGGCCTCCAGGCGGGCCGAGGTGTCCACCAGCAGGCCGTGGGGCTGGTGGGGACGCAGCAGGAAGGGCACGGGGTAGGACGAGGCGTGGCGCGTACCGGTCAGGCTCCAGTCCGAGGGCTGCTCCTCGTCGGTTGTCTTTCCCACGCCGGGCTCCGAGACCCACAGGGGGAAGGCCTGGCCCACGTGGTCCACGTCCTGGGCGTGGGCTCCCAGGCCCATGAAGTGGTCGTCCTCGTCGCAGGCGGCAGACAGGGCCACGCGGTTGGAGGCCAGGTCCACGGGCGCCCAGCGCAGCTCCAGCACGTCATCGCTCACCACCGCCAGGCTCAGAGAGCCCAGCAGGGCGCCGTCCGCGTCGCGCGCATCCAGGGCCAGGCCATCCGGCGTGGCCACGCGCGGCTTCCACTCGGCCGCGGCCCGCAGCTGAGAGGACTCTTCGTCGAAGCGGAAGGAGCCAAAGGCCATCTCCACCTCGGCCGTACCGCTGCCGCTGGCGATGCTCAGCTCGTGAAGGACATCGCCGTGCTGGCCGTGGCTGATGGACAGGGAGCTCTCGTCCAGCTCGACCAGAAAGCCGCCCAGCTCGTGGCTGGAGCCCTGGCAAGCTGCGGCGCAGAGCAGGAAAGGGAAGAATCGGTAGCGCATGCCCTGGTATATGGCCGCTCGGCGCCCTGAAGGCCAGCCCATGCGGGCCGGTGCAAGCCAGAGGGCTCGATGGTGAGGGGTGCGAAGAGGGGGACGAGGCCCAGGGCGCGGACGACGCCCAGCTGATGCTGCAGGCGAACAGCCTGACCGCCCCCACTCAACCACCACCGGCACCAACGGGCCGACGGGTTCCAGAGCCAGCACCCAGGACCGCACCGTCGAGCTGCCCAGGCCCAGGCTGCGGCCGATGGCAGCCCAGCTCTCGCCGCCGTCGTGACGACTCGAGGCGTGGCGCGCCACCGCTCGACGCAGATCCAGGGGGTAGCTCAGCGTGGGAGTGGCAGGTCGGTTGCGTGCGAGCTGGTCGCGGAGGGTGTCGATGCTGTCGTCCATGGATCGCTCCGGTTTGGGGGACCCTGAGAGGATGCTAACGAAGACTGGATCCGGGCAGGGTGCCAGAGCGAGCATGTACGGTATTCTGGCACAGGACGGGGTGCGTTGCTGTTCGCCTTTTCGCGCTCTGCCGCGGGTTCCGGTCAAGGCACGCGCACGCTTGCAATCGGACGCCGATGGGATGGGACAGTGGGACAGGCTCAGCTATGTCAGCGGGCGAAGTAGTACGTTTGAGCGCCAGTACTCCTCAAGCCGAGATCGATGCTCAGAAATCAAAGGGAGTTCCTCCCCTATTGACGCCCAGGTCGCTGCCAGCTTTTCAAGTGTCTCATCGACAAGCTGGCTCACATGGTCCCAGTCAACGCCGACCTTGTTGCTGTAGACCTCAAGGGTCTCCCGAGAAATGCTGGCCAACTCCCGCCGCCCGCATAGTTTCAAGGCCAGTTTCTTCGAGTGGTCGGCCCACGCCACCGTAGCCAACTGGTCGTAGAGGGGTGTCCAACGCGGGGTTACGCGGTCCGGGTAGAGGAGCGACCAGTTCTTCATGTGAGCGTCGGCGTTCCCTGACGCGAGGATGAAGACCAGCCTTCTAATGAACTCATCATGTGCGTCTTCGCCCATCGCTAGAAGAGCGAAGCGCCCGATGTCTTGATAAGTGCCGTCCTCGCGGTTGTGGGGTGGCCGCCCTTGAACCTGGGCTAAGTCCTCCTGGTGAATGCGTGTCGCACCATCTCCCCTGTCGAAACGCCGGACGACGAAAACAGAAGGCACGCTCGCTATGTACTCAGCTGGTACGCCCCTCACGGCGTATGCGGGAAGCACATCGCAGACAGGAACGTCGAATCCGGCCTCCCGCGCCCATGTCATCGTGGAAAACTCGTTCTCAGCAGTCCCCGGCCACTCTGGTGTTGTGATCTTCACGATCCAGTCTCCCGACTCGCCATGTGCGGGAAGAGTGAGGCGGTCCGCGAACCTGATCATCGAGAACTTGAGCTGCATCCCGGCAAGCGAGAACCGAAGACCAAGATCATCATGGTCGGGTGTTTGGTTCTCCTCTTCCCGCACGTCCTCGGGTGCACCATTCTGTGAGTCAGCATCGACAATCCGCACAGCTCCAGGAAGGTCACGCCCCAAGGCTGCTAGTAGGCCGATGTCGTCGTCTTGTTCCACGCCGTGGGTCTGTGCTAGGAGTTTCCGAAGGGCAGGCGACTCGGGCACCAGGTTCTCGAAGAACGCGTGCAGCCTACGCTTGCTGCGCCAGCGTGTGCGGCTGAGGTCGTCTTCAAAGAGCTGACCGAGGACCGGACGCTTACGTGGTGTCAGGCCGAGATAGTCCCGCGTGAACCAGAACGAAGAGCGGTGTGGTTCTTCAGCGATGTAGCCAATAACGTCTTTGTCGAGCAGAACTTGAAGTGTTCGCAGCATTAGGTCCCCCTCATCAGGTACATAACGGTCGGCCGGTCTCGGTCTGGGGGATTCCAACAGGCATTCTTTTCGGCGAGAACTTCGAGACGGGCCCTTAACAAGAGCCGGCGGTTCTCAAAGAAGGCACCAAAATCCCGGTCATGTAGGGCTTCAAACGCGTCCAGCGAAATCGCGTGGGTTGACAACAGCTTGCGATCAGCAACCGCGACCAACCGTCGGACGGGCTGACCCAGAGGATGGACGATCCGGTTGACGATTCCACCCCTTAGAGGTTCTTCGGTGTGGTTCACCACATGCCGGATGGCCTTCGCTTCCCATCGATCGAAGACGGCGCTGGTATCGAGAACTTCGCCAGTGACAAGGTCCCTCGGCTCGTACGACAGCAGGGCAATGAGAGCAGTCCGGCTTGACGCTCTTCTCGCATCGAATGGCCCTCGGAGGTCATCGACGTCGGGAGGCGTGTGAGGGACAAGTGCCAGGAGTTCCTGGACGGAGCCCTCCTCGCTTTTCCCGATCGTATTAACCGACTTTCTTAGCCTGGTCTTGTCGACCGTTACGTGTGCCCCGCTAAGGATCCCGCGCCACAACCACCTCCTGAGTAACTCTATCGATCTTGGCTGGGGATTGGGGTGCATGTGGAAGAAGCGTGCCAGCACGATCAGCGGAAGAGGGTAGGGCAATAGGCGAAGGTGCGTCACCTGCGTGGTCCGCCGCAGGAACGATAGAGTGCGCCTCATTGCGGCGTCAGTCTCCTCAACCACGCCAGACAGCAGCCTGCTCGTTGTACGTGCGTCGCTATCCAGTCGCCTCGTGACATCTCTTCCTCGGATGCCTAGTGCGGCCTGCATAAGAACCGACTCGGTTACACGCCCCATGCCGAGGCTTGTCAAGGAGTCGGCTAGGTCGTCCAGTCGCGCCGGTTCCCCTCCTCTGCGGCCAACGAGCGCATCGAAGACCTGACTCTGGTCCAAGCGGCGACCCCAGTTGTTCACCCGTCGGAAGATCTCCCGGAGAATCTCCTCTTCCTCCGTGTCGACTATGTACATGGGGAACCTGTACTCTCGGATTCTCTTGCCAAGTTGATGTGCGATCCGGCTCTTTGCTTCATCAATATCATTCGTTGCGAGCCACTGCGCGAGGTCCACAGCATCGAGCACTTTGCTCAGTGGGAGCCACATGGCGGGAGGTGGGCTGCTGTCGCGTGGTCGGCCCTCAAAGGACTGCGTCCGAAGATCAAAAAAGACCTGAAAGCGCTCGTCGTCAGACGCGTGCTCTGTGAGCGATACCGCTAGGGCGGTCAGGCGCTGCTGGCCATCGACGACAGACCAAGCGTCAGTCTGCTCTGGAGCGTTGATCACGATGGGACCCAGCCGTACCATCGCGGCTCTTTCGTGCCTCTTCCACAAGAGAAGGGACCCTATCGGGTAGCCACGGTAGATGCTGTCAAAGAGTTTTCTGACATCCTCAGCTTGCCATCGAAGCCCAGTCTGAAACTGAGGGATTCGGATGCGGCCAGCACGAATCTCCTCGACTAATTCATCAACGGGCTGCGTGTCGGCCTTCGGACGCCGAGGTAGCGAGAGGGTCTGGTCAGTAGTCATCTTGCACCTACGATGGTCCAGCAACGCTTGCTTGAACTTCGTGTCAACCTAGCAGCCGTCGCCAAATCTGGCACGTGGAGCCATGCTGCCGCCCTGGTGACAAGCCCCGTCGCCGTCGCCGGTCACCGTCGCCGGTCATCGTCATCATGAGCCGTCGGCCGTCACCGGTCACCGTCGCCGTCACCAGTCATCGTGAGCCGTCGGTCTTCCCTCCTCGCCGTCGCCGGTCATCGTGAGCCGTCCGCCCTCTTCCTCGCCATCACCGTCTGGCGGTCATCCTGAGTCGTGGACGATGATGGATTCCGGGGAGGCTGGACGGTGAAGGTGAAGGTGACGGTGTCCGGGGAAGGGAGGAGGGGAGGACGGCGATGGTGAAGGTGACGGTGTCTGGGGAGGGGAGGACGATGATGGTGAAGGTGACAGCATCCGGGGAGGGGAAGACGGAGACGATGACGGTGACTTCATGAAGGCCTCGAACCTCCGCAATGTCGACTCCGACGGCGGCGCGAAGCGCCAGAGCAGCCCGAGTGCAGCGCGCCACGTCGCGTCGACCGCAGCTCGCTCCACCGATCCCACGCGCGTGATCCCGGGCTCGCTGAACCGAAGAACCAGCATCCCCATCGCCAGCACGGCGGGAATGGCGTCGCGACCCAGTCGCTTGTCTCCCCAGCCCTCGAACAGCTTCTCTGGCAGCACCAGCCCACGGTGCCGCTGGAGCAGCCACTTCACCGACCCGCGCTTCAACAGGCGCGAGTCGAACAGCATCATGTCTTCGAAGGTCAGCTGGTCGATCAAGGTGGCAGACGGCATCGGGGGCTCCTCTCGCCGGAGCCCCTTGCGCACTCGCCGCTAACGGGTGATGTGCGCATGGCCCCTGTCGGTAGCGGGTTTTCAGAGAGTTCGGACAACCCTCCGACATCCGCTCCACCGGTGGCGTCAACACGAGATTTAGGGCATTCGCCGACAATGATCGTTGAACGTCGACTTTCGATTCTTGACGACGGCCACTAGTTCACGCCCGCCGGATCACGCAGGAGGAGCTCGAGCTGCAGGGCAAGGACCTCTTGCAGCCGTGGCGCTGCCTGGGGCGAATTGCGGCCGCGTTCCGATGATCCCTGAGCGCCCACCCTGGCGCCTGGTGGGCTTGGTTGACGCCGGGCCCTGATCCGGGCCGGCGCCGATGATACGTGGTCCAGGTTCGCCCAAGAGAGCGGCCCCACCCGCACCCGACTCCCAGGAGCACCCCTTGTCCGACACGATCCGCCAACGCCTCGAAGCCGCCGGGCTCTTCCTGCCCCTGCCCAGCGGCGACCTCTCCCAGGCCCCCTCCCTGGTGCGGCTCTTTGGCATCCGCGCCCTGCTGGCGCCCAGCGCCACGCGGCCCGCCCGCGTCAGCTTCGAAGAGAAGCGCTTCGCCGCGCTGGCCTCGGCCGCCGGGCTGGGTTCAGCGCGCGCCACGGACAACACGGGGGGCCTGCTGGCCTGCCTGCCCCTGCCGGCGGGCACCACCGCCAGCCAGGTGCTGCGTCGGGCCATCCAGGCCGGCGAAGCCGCCAAGGAAGAGCTGCTGGCCGTGGCGCGCCAGACCGACGACCCCAGCACCGTGGATCTCTTCCTGGATGGCCTGGGGGCCGAGGACTACGACCAACGCATGGAGTCCCTGTTGGGCCTGGTGCGCTGGAACTGCAAAGAAGCCGTGCCCCAGGTGCTGGCCTGCCTCAATCACAGCAGGCCCGAGGTTGCCGTGCACGCGCTCTACGCGCTGGAGCGCCTGGGCGCCCTGCGCGAGCTGGCGGACAACGGCGCCCTGGACAGCTTCGCCGAGGGCGAGCACGGCGACCTGATCCAGGGGCTGCTGGAGCTGGCGATGGAGGGCGATCCCAGCCCCCTGCCCGAGCTGATGGACGAAGGAAACTGGAGCATGCGCGTGTCCATCTTCCGCCTGGTGCGGGCAGTGGCCGAGACACGCACCAGCCCCGAGCTCTTCGAGTTCCTGATGCGCCACGGCGAAGAGGAGAGCGACAACGACGCGGCCATGGCCTGGAGCTGGGCCCTGTCCGCCGCTGCGATGCCGGGCGATTTCAGCGCCGCCGAGGCCATGCTGGACATGGCCGAGGGACTGCAAGAGGGCGGCTACGCCCAGTGCGCCACCCTGGCGGTGCTGGGTCGCCTGCGCCTGCAGCCGGACCAGAAGCGCGAGCTGGCCGAGCGCCTGCTGAGCCTGGATCCCAGCGACAACGACGCCCAGGCGGCCGTGCGCATGGCCATCGTGCGCCTGCAACCCTCGCTGCTGGGGCGCGCCCCGGCCACCGATGCCCGGCTGATGATCCCCGGCTACAGCCGGCTGGAGGACTTCTACGGCGACGGCGGTGGCGAGGTGGCGTCAGAGCACGCCATCTCCCGGCCCCCATCCCCGGCCGTGGCGGCCTTCTTCGAACCGGCCGACCCCAGCTCGGCCGAGCTCCTGATGGCGGCCCTGCGCCGCGACGAGGCCTCGTTGGCCATCATGAACCTGATGGCGGCCTGCCTGGTCAGCTACCACCCGCGGGTGCTGCCCCTGTTGGACAGCCTGGTGTTGGACAAGGGCAAGGCCACCGACCTGCGCCGCGCCGCGGCCTCGGCCCTGCTGGCCGCCGACCAGCCGCTGCGCGCCTCGCCTGCCCTGCTGCGCTGCCTCGTAGGAGCCGACGTGGGCGGGCCCCTGGCCGCCGACCCCCATGTCTTCGGTCAGCTGCTGGGCCTGATCGACGACAGCGACTGCGACGAGGCGGCCGGGGCGCTGCTGAGCGCCGGGCCCTACGAGTTCCGGGCCGTGGCAGCTGGCATGTTCGACGCCCGCAAGGCCATCGATCCCAGCGGCTCCAGCGGCGACTACAACCGCTTCCGCGGCCGCCTTGGCGTACCCCTGGCGCCGCTGCCCGATGTCCCGCCCATCGATCCATTGCTGGCCATGGCGGCCGGCCTGGAGGTCTCGGCCACCGAGTTCCTGCCCGTGCTGCGCAGCGACCCGCACGGGGGCCGCCGGGCCTACGTGGCCTTCCTGACCGAGCTGCGGGACCGCGAGACCCAGCTGGCCATGGCACGCGACACACGCCTGCTGGAGCAGTTCGACGACGAAGCCTTGGCCGAGATCTGGCTGCAGCTGGCCGGACGGGACCACTGGCTGCCCAAGGAATGCGCCGCCAATATGGCGCGGGCGGTCGGGGAGCGCCTGATGGCCACTGAGCCGAGCGAGCAGATCGGTGCCCGCCTCATGGAGCTCTGCGACGACGACGACAGCGACGTCAGCGGCGTCTCCAGCCAGGTCTGCGAGCAGCTGGGGCTGTCCTGATGGACCTGCAGCTGAACCGCGGCAGCCGCATCCTGCTGCGCGGCATCCCCGCGGAGCGCCTGGAGGATCTCAAGGAACGGCTGGCCCAACAGAGCATCGAGGTCGTCAACTCCCTGACCAAGGCCGAGCTGGCTGTGGTGGGGCCCGAAGCCCGGGACTGGTTCCGCAAGAGCGCCGAACGCAAGGGCGTGCAGGTGGTGGACGTGGACGCCTTCATGGCGGCCCTGGAGCTGGTGCAGGTGGGCGGCGAGGCCCCCCTGCAGGAGCTGCCCCTGCGAGAGGCCATCAAGGTGGGGACGGATAGCGTGCGCATCCTGGACGTGGAGCTGCCACGGCGCTTCCTGCCCGGCAGGCTCACCCCATCCCCCAGCAGCTTCGCCCACTTCAGCCTGGACGACCCCACCCTGCGCACCGCCCGCACGGTGGCCCTGGCCGCGCTGCACAACATCCCCTGCCTGCTGGAGGGCGAGACCGCCACGGCCAAGACCTCGGTCATTCTGTGGGTGGCCTCGCTGCTCAACGCCGAGGTGGTGCGGCTCAATCTGAACGGCCAGACCGACACCTCCGAGCTGGTGGGGCGCTACATCCCGGCCGACGGCCTGCCCGACGTGGACGTGGACGCCTTCAAGAACCACCTGGATCTCTTGAAGGACGAGAGCCGCGCCATCATCGAGCGCGCATGGAAGGAGCGCCGCAAGCTCAGCCCGGTGGAGCGTCAGCAGGTGGCGGCCCACGAGCAGCTGCCCGTGCCTGGCTGGCGCTTCCAGGAGGGCTACGTGCCCCTGGCCCTGCGCCGCGGCTACTGGGTGATCCTGGACGAGCTGAACCTGGCCGAGCCCCAGGTGCTGGAGCGGCTCAATCCCGTACTGGAGCGGCCCGCCAGCCTGGTGCTCACCGAGGGCGACGGCACGCGCTTCGGGCCCCAGGGCGACGTCCCGGTGCACCGCGACTTCCGCATCTTCGCCACCATGAATCCGGCCGAGTACGCCGGGCGCACCTCGCTGTCGCCAGCCTACCGCGACCGCTGGCAGATGTCCCGCTTCGTGGAGGCCCCCGACGAGGCCGACATGCACGCCATGCTGCGGCGCCTGGTCTACGGCGAGCAGCCCCAGGTGCACGCCGAGGGCGTGCTCTACCAGGGGGAACGGGACGCGCCGCTCTACCCCCGCCTGGCCATGGTGCCCGACATCGACACGCTGCTGGAGCGCCTGGCTGTCTTCCACGCCTCGGTCTGCGCGGCCGCGGGCGTGGGGGGCGAGTCCGCCACCATCGGCCGCACGCGTCGCGAGCGCTACGTCTTCTCCCGCCGCACCCTGCTCACTGCCCTGGAGCTGCTCAACAGCCACGTGCTGCACCTGCCCGACGACCAGCGCGTGGACGTGCAGCAGGCGCCAGGTCGCATCGTGGCCGATGTGCTGGAGCGGCTCTACCTTGACCGCTTGCAAGACGGCGCGGACTACGAGGCCGTGCTCAACGCCATGCGGGCCGCGGGGCTGGGGGCCGAGGCTTGAGCGGCGACGAGCGGGACGAGCTGCCGCGGGGGCTGCCGCCCGAGTCAGGCGCGGGCCAGGGGATCGCCGGCAGCTGGATCCGCGAGCCGCTGGTGCTGCAGCGCGAGGCCGAGCTGGACGAGCTGGTGCGCATCGTGGCCCTGCGGGGCGACCTGCAGCTGCAGGCCGGCGCGCCGGGCAGCGGCTGGTGGTTCCAACCGCGCAGCGCCCTGATCAACGCCGATGCGCAGGACCTGATCCAGCGCCAGGGCGACTACGTGCGCGGCCTGGCCATCCACGAGGCCGCCCACGCCGCCATCACCCGCTACCAGGACATCGTCCCGCGCGACGCGCTGAGAATGCGCTGGCTGCAGCTCCTGCTGAACGTGGTGGAAGACTGTCGCATCGAGGAGTGGATGCAGCTGCGGCTGCCAGGCTGCGAACCCTGGGTCCGCAGCTACAACGACCGCATCTTCGGCCGCGCGCGCAGCGCGCCGCGGGCCAAGAGCGCACTGGCCCGCTTCTGCCTGGGCGTGCTCTGCCGCTGGTGGTACGGCCAGCATCCCTCAGACCTGGGAGACGAGGTCCAGGACGCCCTGGAGCGCACCTGGCCCGCGCTGCGGCGCGCCATCGGGCTGCAGCCCCCGGCCACTCGCCTGCTACTGCCCGCGGTGCGCGCGCACTACTGGCGCAGCCCGGTCTGTCGCGCCTTCGTGGCCACCGACGGCCTGCACCCGCCCGACGACTGGGAGGCGCTGGTACGCCTGGCCCAGTACGGCTGCTGGGCCACGCTCTACCAGGATGTCCTGCCCATCCTCGAGCCCTTGCTGGACCAGGACCGGCGCAAGGAGCACGAGGCGCGCAAGGCCGTGGAGGAGATGTTCCGGCAGCTGCGCGGCCACGAGGGCCCGCCCCCGGAGAGCGCCCAGCAAGGGCGCCGGCGCGGCGCTCCAGGCTGGACCGGGCCGGGGGGCGGCCCCGACACCCGCGAGGAGATCGAGAAGGCCCTGGACGTGGATCCGGACGATCGCTACCTGGCCACCTGGAAGCGCGTGGCTCCCCTGGTGGACGAGCTGGCCGAGGCGCTGCTGCGCATTCTCGAGAAGGTCGGGCGTACGCGCTGGATCAGCGGCTACGCCTCGGGAGCGCGCCTGGATCCGCGCATCGCCATGCAGATGGAGGCCGATCCCCGCCACTACGTGCAGCTCTGGCAGCGCAAGAGCCTTCCACGGCGCGTGGACCCAGCCTTCATCCTGCTGCTGGACCGCTCGGGCTCCATGGAAGGCGATCGCATGGAGCACGCCTTCGAGGGCCTGGTGTTGCTGGTGGAGGTCTGCAAGCGGCTGGGCATCCCCACCGAGATCTGGAGCTTCGCCAGCAACCACCGCCAGGAGCGCAGCTGGGACGAGGGCCTGGGCGCGGACACCCGCAACCAGCTGGGCAGGCTGCCCCAGCGCTGCAGCGGTGGCACCGTGATGCACGAGGCGCTGCACGCCCTGGGCCGGCGCCTGCCTGAGCTGCCCCACAGGGACCGGGTGTTGATCGTACTGGGCGATGGCCAGCCCAGCGACCACCGCGCCACGCGCCGCGCCGTCTCGGATCTGACGGCCGAGGGCGTGGCCTGCGTGGGCCTGGGCATCGGCAGCGGCACGCGCGAGATGCGCAGCCTCTTCGGCTCGGGCCTCTTCGGCGTGCCCGTGGAGCGGGTGGCCCGCTCCCTGGCCCTGATCATAAGGCAGGCATTGGGGGTCTCGGATGCGCCCGCGGGCAAGCGGGCGGCGCGCGGCTGAGCCCCTACAGGCCCAGCAGCCCGCGCTTGAGACCTTCCTGTACCGGATCGGGCCCCAGCCAGATGGCGTAGACCGCTTTCTTGAAAGCGAAGTTCTCGATCATGCCCTTGTTCTGCCCGTTCAGCACCACCCCCACCCCTTCGCCCGGGACGTAGGCGATGTCGGCCACATCCCCTCCGGCCACGCGCTCCAGCGAGGAGGTGAGCAGGCCCAGCTCATCGGCGAAGGGCGCCGTGTCGCCAGCGGTGGCCTTGTGGAAGCCCGCCAGGATGGCGTCGATCATCTGCTGGCTGGTCAACCTGTCGTAGACGATGTGCATGCGCACTGCCATGGGCTGGTCGGCCGCGATGATGGCCGCAGAATCGGCGCAGGGCTGGGGCAGGTAGAGCCCGCCGGCGTAGATGGCGAAGCCGTACTTGCGGCGCACGCCCGCGCCGTTCAGCACCAGCTGCTGGCCGCCCAGGGACATGGTCTCGGGCAGCTGGGCGCCAGCCACCTCGCGCGCGTGGGCGGGGCCCGACAAGGCGCTGGCCAACAGCAGGGTGGCGGTTCGCTTGAGCATGCTGGCCTATAACAAGGAATTCAGGTTCTCCGTGCCATGAGGACGCCACGGGAATAGGCGGCCCGCTGCAGCGCGCCCGTTGTTTCTACCCAGCCGTCGAGTCCCCATGGAAGACCCTGGCTTCCTCTCCATCGTCCCGCCCCTGCTGGCTCTGGCCCTGGCCATCGCCACCCGCAGCGTGATCCTGTCCCTGGGCCTGGGCGTGCTGCTGGGCATGATCCTGCACTGCGACTTCAATCCCCTCCGCGGGCTTCTGGCTTTCTTCGAGCAGGGGATCTTCGTGCAGCTCAGCCAGGGCAGCAACGCCCAGGTGATCATCCTGATCATGGTGATCGGCGGCTTCGTGCGCCTGCTGGAGAGCTCGGGAGGCATGATGGCCTTCGCCCGCCAGGTCACGCGCTGGGTAGCCACCAAGCAGCGGGCCCAGCTGGCGGTCTGGGGCACGGGCCTGGCCATCTTCTTCACCGACTCGGGCAACGCCCTGATCCTGGGGCCCATGTTCCGACCCATCTTCGATCGGCTGGGCATCTGCCGTGAGAAGCTGGCCTTTCTCATAGACTCCACGGCCTCGCCGGTCTGCGTGCTGGTGCCCTTCATCAGCTGGGGCGTCTACATCATGGGCTTGTTGGAGGTCTCCTTCGCCGACCTGGGACTGCCCCACACCCCGCTGGAGGGCTTCCTGCACGCCCTGCCCTTCCAGCTGTACCCGGTCCTGGCACTCAGCACCGTGCCCCTGTTGGTGCTGAGCGGCCGCGAGTGGGGACCCATGGCGCGCGCCCAGCGCAGGCTGCGCCGCGAAGAACGAGAGGAAGAACAGACTGCGACCGCTGCGACGGGCGGCGGCAGCCGGACGGTGCTGATCCCCCTGGCCACGGTGCTCTTGATGCTGGGCGGCTGCTTCGCCCTCTTCCTGGCCCAGCGCGGACGCCTGGGGGGGGCAGAGGTGCGGCTGGCGCTGTTGCTGGCCTATCTCTCCGGGGCCGTGGTCTGCGCCCTGCTGTTGAAGCGGGCCGGCCTGCAGGCCCCGGCGCAGGCCTTCCAGCGCTTCCTCCAGGGCATGGGCGGCATGGTCTACATCGCCCTGATCCTGCTGCTGGCCTGGTCCCTGGGGGATGTCTGCGAGCTGCTGGGCACGGGCAGCTACGTGGCGGGCATCTTCGACCGGGCGCTGCACCCGGGCCTGCTGCCCGCCCTGGTCTTCGCCCTGGGCGCCGTCTTCTCGCTGGCCACAGGCTCGTCCTGGGGCACCTTCGCCCTGCTGCTGCCCATCGCCATCCCCGTAGCGCAGCAGGCCGGCGCGCCGCTGTGGATCACCATCGGCGCGGCGCTCTCCGGCGGCGTCTTCGGCGATCACTGTTCGCCGGTGTCGGACACCACCATCCTCTCCTCCATGTCCTCGGGCTGCGCCCACGCCGACCACGTCAACACCCAGATCCCCTACGCCGCGGTCACGGGGGGCGTGGCCCTGCTGGGCTTCCTCGCCGCAGGGCTGCTGGGCTGGACCTGGATCCTGCTGCCCGCGCTCGTCCTGCAGTTGTCGCTCGTCGCGCTCCTGGCGCGCCGCTTCGGCAGCGCCTGAACGCGTCAGCCGGCGAAAAATTCCTGGCCAAATCGGCCGGGAAGCTGGACGTAACTCTGTATAGAGATACGATAACTTCCTGTAGTTTGCACCAGGAGCGTTCCATGCACGAGACCGCTATCGCCAGGTTCGTGGAGCTGGGCCTGACGCGCAACGAAGCGCTGGCCTACGTCACCCTGCTGGAAGACGCCGGCAACGGTGGACTGACCGGCTACGAGGTTTCGGCCCGCTCTGGCATCCCGCGCAGCGCCGTCTACGCCGTGATGCGCAAGCTGGAGCACGCCGGCGCAGCCTTCTGCATGGGCAGCGAGCCGGCCCGCTACGCCGCCACGGATCCGGACAAGCTGGTGGAGCACATGCGTCGCACCATGCTGACCCAGCTTGAGAGTCTCTCCGAGTCTCTGCAGCAGCTGCCCAAGCGCGCGCGCCCTGAGCCGGTCTGGATCCTGAACCGCTACAGTGACGTGATGGCCCGCATCGAGACCATGATCCGGGGGGCGGAACGCTCGGTCTACCTCTCGGTCTGGCCGCGGGAGCTGGCGCTGCTGATGCCCTGCCTCGAGGCTGTGGCCGAGCGACCGCTGCACCGCGTGCTGCACAGCCCAGCCCGGGTGAACCATCTCCCGGCGGATTTTTCCAGCTGGATCGACGACGTGGAGCGCGACGAGGCCAAGGCCGCCTGGTCTCACAAGGCGCTGGTGGTGACCGACCGGCGCGAGGCCCTGATAGGCGGCACCGAGCCCATGGCCGACAACCAGGCCGTCTGGACCACCAACCCCTCGCTGGTGGACGTGGCCACCAACGGCATCATCATGGACATCACCCTGATGTCCCGCGCCTCGGGGCGCGACTGCACCGACGTGGTCTCCCCCATGATGCGGCCGCACCTGCTGCCCAGCAAGGGGGGCCAGGCCTAGACTTTGCGGCCCACGTAGAGCTGCACGGTGCCCATGGTCAGGCGCGTGATCTCGATGCGCCGCAGGCCGGCCTCCCGCATCAGGCCCGCAAAAGCCCGGGGAGGGGGAAAGGCGGCGATGGACTCCTGCAAGTAGCGGTACTCGCGCTCGCCCGAGAGCAGGGCGCCGATGCGCGGCACCAGGAAGTGCACGTGCAGGCCGGCCAGGCGCCCTAGCAGATCGCGGCCCGGCTCGGAGAACTCCAGCACCGCTACACGACCGCCGGGCCGCACCACGCGCGCCAGCTCCCGCAGACCGGCCAGGCGATCCGGCACGTTGCGGATGCCGAAGGCGACGGTGGCGGCGGCGAAGCGATCATCGGCCAGGGACAGGGCTTGGGCGTCGCCCTGCCGCAGGGCGACTCGTTCTTGCAGGCCTGCCGCCGCCAGCTTCTGGCGGCCCAGCGCCAACATGCCTTGGGAGGGATCGATGCCCAGCACGCCGCAATGGGGGAAGGCGGTGCCAAGCGCCAGGGCCACGTCCGCCGTGCCCGTGGCCACATCGAGCAGCTCGTCTCCGGCGCGCATGGGGCCCAGGCTGCGCACCAGGCACTGGCGCCAACGCCGGTCCAGACCCATGCTCAGCACGCGGTTCAGCAGATCGTAGCGACCGGCGATGCGATCGAACATGGCGCCGCTGCCGTCACTGTCTCCCTGGGACGTGCTCATTGCTGCGCGAAATCCCACTTCGTGCGCCGCCACGAGGCCTTGAACGCGGTCTCGTCCGAGAAGAAGGTCCTGCGCTCGTGCTCGTTGGCGTCGATGAAGAACACGAAGTCCAGCAGACGCTCCTCGCTGGCGGACTGCTCGGCGTACAGGCCCACGATCAGGTTGGCGGGCAGGGTCATGCGTCCGGCCACGCGGTGCAGGGCCAGATCCAGGCCCTGCTTGCCCTCCTCGGGCCGGTAAGCGCGCCACACCAGCTCGGTGCACACCACGGCGTGGTCGGTGGCGAAGTCGAAGTCGAAGTCGTAGGGCTTGCCCCAGTGGGAGAAAGCCTCGGCGATGGCTTGGGCCTTGGCCCGCTTGTCCAGGCGCGGCCGCATGGCGGAGAGGTAGTCGCCGGCCACGTGGTTCAGCGAGTTGAGCAGCACGCCCTCGCCCACCGCCTCGATCACGCGGGCCGGGTCGCCGTCCACACCCAGGCGGTAGCGCAGCCAGGCGGTGGGGAAGCGCCGCTCCAAGTACTGGGAGAAGCTCTGCTCCTGTCCGGTCTCCTCTATCAACCAGGCGCGCACGCCCGGATCCTCGTCGAAGTACGCAGCCAGCTTCTGCGTATCCCCCAGGTAGAGGATGGCGTGGGGCCAGAAGCCGGGCAGGCCGACGTTGGACATGTACCAGTTCTTGCGGGAGATCATGATGTCTCCCGGCTGCAGCAGCGCATCGGCCTGCTCCTGCTGCTCGTGTGGGATGAGGTACCAGCCGATGCGCCGCACCCGGATGTCCCCCATCATCTCGGCGGTCTCCTTCTGCACCGGGAACCAGACGCGCCGCAGGCTGCGCTTGAGCACCTGGCTGTCGGCGCGCACGGTCAGCTCGGCCCGATCGATGGGCGCCACGGCCCCGATCACGCCCAGGTGCTGCTCGCAGGCCTTCCACAGCCAGCCCGTGCCGAGAGCGGCGGCTTCGCTACGGCCGCGGAAGAGCTTCTCCAGCACACCCAGGTACTGCTGCCCCGCCAGCACGCGCGCCTGGTCGCGGCTGCCCAGGAACTCCTGGCGGAAGTGGCTGAAGCTGTTGGCGGGCAGGCCCTGCTCGGGGTGGGGATTGTCCAGGAACTTCTTGGCGTTGGGGTTTTCCAGCACGGGCTTGCAGAAGCGGGCGGCCTTCTCGTAGAGCGAAAGTTCGGCGGCGTAGGTCAGCAGGTAGCTACGCAGGTGATAGCTGCGCTGTACCCGCGAGGGATCGAAGCGATACCAGTCCTCCCAGAAGACGCGGATGGCATCCAGGGCCACGGCGTAGTCCAGCAGGGCCTTCCAGCTGTCCAGCAGCAGGCGCTCCTCGTCGGCGCTCAAGACCCGCTCCTTGCCCGCCGCCGGCACGCCCTGGCGCTCCAGCTCCGCCAGCAAGCGTTCCATGCCCTGGGTCTGCACGCGGTAGCTCTCGGCGTCCTGGGCGAAGGCCACGTCGAAGTCAGCGGCCTCGATCTGGGTCAAGGGGCTGGGCTGCTGTGCGTAGTGCACGCCCAGGCGCGCGCCCAGGGCCAGGGCCATCAGCACCAGCACAGCCACCACACGCTTGCGCAGCTTGACGCCTTCGGGCGTAGCCCGCACCAGGCGCCCGCGCAGCAGCCGCCCGGCCGCGATCAGCGCCAGGGCCAGCAGGGTCCAAGCCAGCGTGGCCTCCAACATGGTCGGCAGCAGGCGCAGCCCCTGGTCGGCGGCGTAGAAGCCGAGCAATGCGCCCAGGCCGGCCGGCAGCATGGCCTGGCCCACGAGGTCGATGACACGCCCGACGAAGACCGCGCGCGGGCTGGCGATGGGGGGCTGTGAGCTCATGGCGACCGCCTGCAGCTGGGAGAGGCCGGCCCGTATCGCGTAATCGGGACCCAGGCAGGGTCAACTCGGAGCCATCCTCCAATCACCTGGTCCGATGGAGATGGCAAAACAGGCTTATTAAACTACCTTCATCCAAAATAGTAATCGTTCCATCCTGACCCCCGATCGATTGGGGTCAGGATGTCACCATTACTGTTTTCGTCTAAGACGAAAACAGTAATGGTGACATCCTGACCGCGCCGATCTCTCACTCCCCGGCCAGCCCCCTGGCCAGCGCCACCAGCTCCAGGAACTGGGCCCGGTAGCCGTGGGGATCGTAGCTGGCGCCTTCCTGGGCCAGCTCGGCCACCTGGGCGTAGTTGGCGTGGCCGCGGTGGGGAGAATCCCGCAGCAGCATTCCGAAGCCCGCCACCGCCGCGGCGAACTTGAAGTCGGCCGAGGCCTGGGCGTAGCTGGCGCCGCGGTCGCGCAGGGGGAACTCCAAGAGCTGGCTGACGCTGCCCTGGGGGCGCTTGTAGCGCAGCTTGAGGGTCAGCAGCTCGCCGCTGGCGGCCGCCTGCTCCGTGACGCGCGGGCGCTGGTAGCGCAGGCTGCCCGCGTCCGTCCCGGAGCCGGCCCGCCCGGCGGGCACTATCTCGTACAGCGCCGTCACCGTGTGGCCCGCCCCGATCTCGCCGGCGTCCTTGCGGTCGTCGTCGAAGTCGCGGGCCGCCAGCACCCGGTTCTCGTAGCCCAGCAGGCGGTAGGCACTCACCTCGGCCGGGTTGAACTCCACCTGGATCTTGACGTCCTTGGCGATGGTCACCAGGCTGCCACCCAGCTGCTGCACCAGCAGCTTGCGCGCCTCGGGCAGGCCGTCCACGTAGCCGTACAGGCCGTTGCCCTTGTCGGCCAGCTGCTCCAGGGTGCCGTCCTTGAGGTTGCCTGTGCCAAAGCCCAGCACGGTCAGGAAGACCCCGCTGGCGGCCTCGCGGCGGATCAGCTCCAGCAGCGCGGCACGGCTGGTGGTGCCCACGTTGAAGTCGCCGTCCGTGGCCAGGATCACGCGGTTCGCGCCTCCCAGGACGAAGTTGGCGCGCGCCACGTCGTAGGCCAGCTGGATGCCCGCCCCGCCGTTGGTGGAGCCGCCGGACTCCAGGCGCCGCAGGGCCCCCAGGATGGCCTGGCGCTCGTCGCCCGCAGTGGAAGGCAGCACCAGGCCGGAAGAGCCCGCGTAGACCACGATGGCCACGCGGTCCTCGGGCCGCAGCTGAGCCACCAGCAGCTTCAGGGCGCGCTTGAGCAGGGGCAGCTTGTCCTGCGAGGACATGGAGCCTGAGACGTCCAGCAGGAAGACCAGGTTGGCGGGGGGCAGCTCGCCCTGCAGCTCCTTGCCCTTCAAGCCCAGGCGCACCAGGCGATGATCGGGCGCCCAGGGGCAGCCGGCCACCTCCACGGTGGCTGAAAACGGCCGCTCTCCCACCGGCTGGGGATAGTCGTAGTCGAAGTAGTTGAGCAGCTCCTCGATGCGCACAGCATCCGTCGGGGGCAAGGAGCCCTGGGTCAGGTAGCGGCGCATATTGGCGTAGGAGGCGGTGTCCACGTCGATGGAGAAGGTGGACAGGGGCTGCTCCAGGGCGTCCAGGAAGGAGTTGTCGGTGATGGGATCGTAGGACTCGCTGCCCTGCGCCTCGGCCTGGTTCCAGCCTCGACGCCGTTCGCGCCAGCGCTCCCTCCCCTCGCCGCCCTCATCCCCGGAACCCGTGAAGTCGAGCTTCTTGCCGCGGTCGCGGCTCTTGGCGTCCAGGATCTCGAGGTTGGCGTGCAGCGCGTTGGCGTCCTGCAGGCGATCCGCGTCCCCGCGTCCGCCATCGCCGTCGACGTAGCCCAGCGACCGCAGGCGCTCCGGACGCTCTGGGGGCGGCACTTCCCCGTCTGCCTCCAGGTGATGCTCGATGTGCTTCAAGAGGTGTTCCCGGTAGTTGTCCGTCTCACTCGCCGGCTCGGCCACAACCTTCGCCCCGGATCCAGCCTCCGGCCCATACTGCGTCTCCCCCCCCATCATCAGGAAGCTGGGCACGATCACGATCGCAGCCAGGCCGGCCGCAGCCGCGGCCAGGGCCGGAGCCCAGATCCAGCGCCAGCGCCGCCGGGGTCGTTGCGCCTCGCGCGCCGCAGCGGCGATGGCGGCCCGCTGAGCCGGACGCAGCTCGGGCTCCTCCACCAGCGCCTCCTCGGCCAGTTGGGCCAGGGCCCGCAGCTCGGCCAGGGCGCGCTGCGCCTCGGTATCCTCGCGCAGGGCGCGCTCCACCTCCAGCGTGCGCGCCTGCTCCAGCTCGCCCAGGGCGTAGGCCGTCAGGGTCTCTTCATCGATGCGCATGGATCACACCTCCCCGGCCAGGTCGACGTGACCCCGCAGCTGCTGCCGCAGGCTCCTCATCGCCGCCGCCATCAGATTGCTGACCGTGCCCAGGGAGCGTCCCGTCTCCCGGCTTATCTCGCGGTAGGTCTTGTGCTGGCCGAACTTGAGCCGGAAGACGCGCTGCTGCTCGGCGGGCAGCGCGTCCACGGCCTGCAGCAAGCGCTGCTGGGCCTGGCTGCGGGCCGCGATGTCAGCTGGACCCGCGGCCTCGTGGGCCAGGGCCGCCGCCCGTGCTGGGGGCAGGGTTCCCATCCGTCCCTCCTTGCGAATGACATCCAGGGCCCGGTTGCGGCAGACCGTGAAGAGCCAGGCCTCCAGCCGGTCCTCCACCTGCGCGCGCGGCAGCTGGCAGAGACGCAGGAAGCTGTCCTGCACCACGTCGCGAGCGCGCTCCACGTCGCCGGTGATGCGCGCGGCGTAGCGCACCAGCGGGCGTTCGTAGCGCTCCAGGGCTCGCTGGATCCAGGCTTCGTGGCTCTCTGAGCTGCGCTTCATCTGGCGCCCGGGCTTGGGGTTGCGGCAGCCGATGGGCTGCCCGTATCCCTACAACGATCCAGCGCCGAAGCCGTTCAGGATATCTGCAACAAGACCTTCAGTTGGTCGCTCTGCGCTGCAGCCTGCAGCGCCTCGACTCCCTGCGAGAGCGGAAAGCGCCCCGTGATCAGCGGCCGCGGATCCACCAGGCCCGCCGCCAGCAGGCGCAGGGCCGGCGCAAAGGGCCCGCAGCGCGATCCCAGCACCGTCACCTCGTCGATCACCCAGGGCACCACGGGCGGCGCGACCGGGTCGGCCACGGTGGTCTTGAGCACCACGGTGCCCCGCGGCCGCACCAGCTGCGAGGCCAGGGCCAGCCCGTCCCGCGAGCCCGTGCACTCGACCACCACGTCGGCTCCCGTGCAGGCATCGGCCTCGTCCGCGCCCAGGCCGCGCACGCCACGCGGCAGCAGGGCCAGGCGCGCCGCGTCCCGATCCACAGCCTCGACCTGCGCGCCGCACAACGCCAGCACCCGCGCGCAGAGTTGGCCCAACCGGCCGGCGCCCAGCACGAGCGCGCGCTGCGTGGGGCGCAGGTGCAGCTGCTCCAACACCTGGCAGGCGGCCGCCAGGGGTTCGCAGAAGACGGCCGCTTCGTCCGCCAGCCCCTCGGGCACGGGGTGCAGGTTGGCCAGGGGCAGCAGAAAGCGCTCTGCGAAGCAGCCGTCGCGTCCCTGGATGCCCAGCACCGTGCGCTGGGGGCAGTGGCTGGGACGTCCGGCGCGGCAGGTGGGGCAGCGGCCGCAGGGGCAGTTGATCTCTCCGACCACCCTGCGCCCCACCCAGGCCGGATCGTCAGCCTGCTCCACCACCCCGACCCACTCGTGCCCCAACACGCCATGGAATCCCATATAGCCCTTCACGAGCTCAAGATCCGTCGCGCACACTCCAACCAGCAGGGGGCGGATCAAGGCCTCGCCGGCGCGGACTGTCGGCCAGGGGCGCTCCTCCACCCGCGGACCTTCCGGATCCAGAACCAATGCGAGCATACGGACCTCCTGGGGACGGCCTCCTGAACCAGCCACGTTCATGTAATGGCTGGGCGCAGCCCTCGCCGCGCCGGCCCTGCCGCGGCTGGTCCTGGCCGCGACCTACTCGTCGCGGCAGCAGCGAAAGCCGATGGTCGCACGCCGCTCTCCGACGAACTCCACCCGGGTGCCCTTGGCGGACAAGAGGCGCGGGTCCTGATCCGCGTAGCTGCCGCCGCGCACTTCCCCACCGGTCTCCGAGACCCACTCCGCTATGTTGCCCACCATGTCCAGGGCGCCCACCGGGCTGACGCCGGCCAGGCGCGAACCCACAGGCCAGCTGCTGTCCCGCCCGCAACCGGGGACCTGGGATGACCACTCCGAGGCGGAACCCCAGACGATGGCCAGGCTGCAGTCCGCGGGCTCGTGGCCCCAGGGATGCGGGGCTCCCCCGCGGCCCTCGGCCGCCCGCTGCCACTCCACGCCGCTGCAGAGCCGCCGGCCCGCCCAGGCGCAGTAGGCGGCCGCGGCGTCCCGATCCACGCAGTTCACCGGGTGCTGACCCCGGCTGACGCTGGTTCCCAGGCAGCCAGACGCGGTCCCCGGAGCCACGCAGGCACCATCAGCCACGCAGCGGCCGTAGTCGGCCACCGTCACCTCGGTCCAGTCCAGGAGATAGCCCGGCTCCTCGCCCAGCCCGGCCACGCGCACCATGGTGCCGTGCTCGTCGCCACAGGCGGCGGCCATGTGCCGCGCATCAGCCAGCTCGCGCGTCGCCATTCCCTGGGGACAGACCGCCCCTGTCCCGCTCTCCGCCGGGCCCGATCCCGCGTCGCCTGCCGAGCCGCCGGAAGCAGCGTTGCGCAGCGCTCCCTCCTCGGACCGACCGGGACCGGAGGCCGCGCCGCTGGCGGCCGCGCCTTGGCTGGAGGAGACGACCGCAGGCCCTGCCGAGCCGCTGCCAGCCCGTGAACCGGGCTTCGGACCTGCGTCAGCCGGATCCGACACAGCCTCTGCCTTCCCGGCGGACCGGGCCTTCGCCGTCCCTGCGGCGCCCGCCACGGAGACGCGGGCCATCGCCTGCTGGAAGGCCAGCAAGGCCTCCACCTGCTCACGGGCCTCTTCGGGCGTCGTGGCCGCTCCGGAGCCCGCCACGCCCAGGGCCTCGGGATCCATGGTGCGGATGGAGCCCACGCCCGAAGGCAGCTCCACATCTTGCGGATCATCCCGGGCGCCCACGGGCAGACAGAGCAGCGCCGCCAACAAGGCCAGGCTGCCGTAGACCGGCGGAGCCAGGGGCCGCCAGGCCGGACCGTGGGTGCCCTGCAGCACGAGGTCGCGCATCGAGGAGGAGACGCGCTCCCGGCTGTGGGCGCGGCAGCTCTCCACGCGCTTGCGCAGGCTGGACAGGGACACGGAGTACACCGGCGCCAGCAAGAGGATGTGGTCCTCCAGCGGCGCATCACGACGAATGCTCCAGCAACCCCGCAGCACCAACAGCGGGCCCAGGCGGAAGCAGCCGGTCAGCTGCAGCCACGAGAGCTCCACCCAACCGTCTCCCCGGTCGTAGATCAAGCTGCGCGCCGAGCCTCGCAGGCGTGTACGCGCCATAGCTCCCAGGCGTGGCAGGCCCAGGAACAGGCAGCGCAGCGCGATGGCAGCGCAGGCCAGGGCCAGCAAGCCGCGGATCGAGGCGCCGACCCAGCCCTCGACATCGAGCAGGGGGGCGCCCACGGCCAGGGCGCATCCCAGCAGTGGCGCGATGGAGAGCCCGGCCAGCGCGGCGCCCAGGGCGCCCCAGCGCCGCCGCCCGGGATCCTGGGGCTCCAGGTGCCAGTCCGTCTCCACTCCCGGTGCGCCCCCCGGGGGCGCGTCTCCTGGGGCAGGCGGCCGGGCTGTGCAGCATCTCCAGCGCCTGCTGCGGCGAGGCCAGGCGGCCCTCCTCGGTGGGAGACAGCAGGTACTCCAACAACACCATCAGGTGCTCGTTCACGCCCAGCTTCTTCAGCTGCAGCTTCAGGTCTTCGCCGTGCTCCAGCTGCAGCTCCAGCGGGCTCTTGCCCGTCAACAGGAAGAGCAGCACGCCCCCGGCACCGTACAGGTCCGTGCGCGGACCGGGCGTGGCCAGCACGGCCTCCGGAGCGGCGAAATCACGGTGCACGCACTGAGCCCAGCTCGCCGAGCCGTTGCCGTCCTCGGACCAATCCCGGGCCACGGCCTTGGGAAGGCCGACGTCCACGAGCACCATCTCATCGTCCTCGTCGCGCAGGATCACGTTCCAGGGATTCAGGTCGCCGTGCACCAGACCCCGATCCAGACCCGCCAGGTCGCGCAGCACCTCCAACAAGCGGGCCACCACCGTCTTGGCGGCGCGGGCCGGCAGCACGCCGCAGCACCCGGCCAGCTCCGCCAGCGAGTCGCCTTCCACCAGCTCGCGCACCACGATGGCGCAGTGGTCCTGCCCCAGCGACACCTGTTCCACTGCGTGGACGACGGGCAGGAAGATGGCATCGGCCTCCTGCCAGGGGCGCACCGCATTGCGCACCAGGTCCATGTCTATGGGATGGGGCATGCAGGCCAGCAGCTCCACGGCCACCTCCTCGCCGGATTCTTCGTCCATGGCGCGGTAGGTGTTCGAGCCGCCCTCACCCAGCCTGGCTCCCAGGCGGAAGCGCTCCAGCAGGAGCGCACCCGGAGGCAGCGCCTTGGTGGGCCGCGGAGCCCCGTGCATGGGCCTGCTCCTTTGCTGTCCTCGAATACGCGACGGCAAGCCCATCCTACCAGATGGGGTGACCACTGCGCGGGTATCGGTCTGCTGGAGGCCGTCCTTGAGTCTATTGTCGAACCCGACGGCTCGCTCTAACCAGCATCCTCCGCCGCCTGGTCACGGCGGCGCCGCTCTAACAGGGCCAACAGGGCCAACAAGCACGACGGGCCGCCCAGGGAGCCCGCGCCGGCGCCGCAGCCCTGGCCGCAGCCCTCGTCATCGGACTCTTCTTCGAGCGCTTCGCCGGTCTCCTCGCCCAGCCCCGTGTCCTCGACGTCCGCATCGAACCAGGTCGGTGAGAGCCAGACGCGCTCCTCGGCGCTCTCGCCGCCGTCCTTGCATTCCTCGCCGCCGTACCAGGACTCCCCACTCAGCGCCAACACCGGGTAGAGGAATTCGGGGACCTTCTCCGCGTCGATGCTGCCCGAGATGAGCCCCTCGCCGTCGCTCGAGAGCTCCCAATGCCCGGTCGGGCCCTGGGCGATGGCGAAATCGACGTGGGGCGCCATGTGGGCCGGGATGCGTAGCTGCAGCTCCAGGTCCGCGCCCGCCGGCAGCGTCAGCTCCTCGCCCATGCCACCCAGGAGCTGGCCCGCGGCCCAGTACTCCACCGTGGCTGGAACCAGCGGGCCGGAGGTGGCGTAGGTACGGCGCTCTACGATGGCCTGGTACAAGGCCATGCGGCTCAGTTCCTCGGACTCGGGCAGCACGGCGATGGTCAAGCCGCCGCCATAGGGCCGCTCCGCGAAGGGAGGACCCTTCTTGCAGGTGGAGCCCGGAGCGGTCTCGTGGTTGTCGGTGGCTGCCAAAAAGCCCAGGCGCAGGCCGAAGCCCTCGTCGGCCAGGGCCACGTGGAGGGATCGGTCCTCCTTGCTGTACAGCCAGACAGGGTCGTAGACCGACACGGGAAACTCGGAGTTGCCGTGCTCCGAGTAGACCTCCACGGCTGGCAGGTAGCGCGCCGCCTCCGGCGAGCCGTAGCAGCTCCAGTTGCTGCCCATGGCATCTCCCATGGCCGGATGATGGGGCAGCAGCAGGATCGTTCCCCAGGTCGCCTCCACCTGGGCTGCGAAGTCCCAAAGCTCTTCGCAGCTGGTCAAGCTGTCCGTGGCCGCACCGTCGTGCCGCAGATCGTCCAGGCTCAGGCCCTCCAGCTCGTCGTTCTCTTCGAATAGGTAGAGGTTCAGGTGCCCGCCCAGCTCAGCCTGGTGACCCAGCCACAGCTCCGCGGCCACCAGCGTGACGAAGCCCTCCTCCGGCTGGTGGCCCTCCCGCATCAGCTCAGCGGCTCGCAGCCATTCCTCCGGGTCCGCCGCCGGGTCGCCGTTGGCGTGCTCGGTCAAGGCGAGGAAATCCAGCCCCGCGGCGCGCGCCAGCTGGACGACCTCCTCCAGGGACCCGCATTGATGCACGGTCCCGTCACTGAGCACCGGACAGCCCCCCCCGATATCACTGGACCATCCGTCCCCCGAGACACCGGTGTGCACGTGCAGCTCGCCCGCGTAGTAGGCCTGGCCTTCGAAGATCTCCGCAGCGTGACTCGCGAAGAGGACGAGGAGGCTGGCTGCAAGGGACATGGCGCTCACCACTGGGGGCGTTCTCGACCACACCGACGCCCGGCACTGCGTTATCATCGCGCACTGGCCCCGCAGAGCGCAAGAAAGGAGCCGAAGATGCTCACCCGCCTGCAGATCCGCGGCTTCAAGAACCTGGCTCACGTGGACATCCGCTTCGGACCCCTGACCTGCATCACGGGTCCCAACGGTGCGGGCAAGTCCAACCTCTTCGAGGCCATCGCCTTTTTGGCCGCCCTGGCCGAGCGCCCCCTGGCCCAGGCGGCCCTGGCCGCCTGCCGGGGCGCCGAGCACGGTGAGGGCCTGGAGAACCTGTTCCGCAGGACCGGCCAGCAGGTGGAGCCGGAGATGCGACTGCAGGCGGAGATGATCATCCCCGCCCAGGGCGAGGACGACCTGGGACAGACCACCAGGGCCTCCATGACCCTGCTGCGCTACAGCCTGGCCCTGGGACGGCGCACCCCCTGCGACGACCTCCCGGGCGGGGGGCTCGAGATCCGTCACGAGGAGCTGGTGCACCTCAACCGCAAGACCGCTGCGCGCACGCTGGGCTTCAGGCATCGCAAGGCCTGGCGCGACAGCGTGGTGAAGGGGCGCCGCGCCCACCCCTACATCTCCACGGGCGAAGGAGCGGATGGCGCCAGGCACATCACGATCCACCAGGACTCGGGCTCCCAGGGTCGCCAGCTGCCCGCGGCCGCCTTGCCGCGCACCGTGCTCTCCAGCGCGCGCAACGCCTACGAGTACCCTACCCTGCTGCTGGCACGTCAGGAGATGGCCTCTTGGCGCCACCTGCAGCTGGAACCATCGGCGCTGGGGGCGCCCGATCGGGTGGACACCGCCCCGGGCCTGCGTCCCGACGGCGGCCACCTGGCCGCCACGCTGCACCACCTGGCCCAGCGCGCAGAGGGCGGCGCCCAGGCCCTGTACTCGCACCTGGCCGCCCGCCTGGACGCCTTGCTGGGGGGTGTGCGCAGCTTCGAGGTCCTGGCCAACCCCCAACGGGGCCGCCTGGACCTGCGGCTGATCGACCACCAGGGCACCGCAGTGGGTTCCCGCGCCCTCTCGGACGGCTCGCTGCGCTACCTGGCGCTCTGCGCGCTGGAGGTGGATCCCTCGCCCGGCGGCCTGGTCTGCCTCGAGGAACCCGCCAGCGGCATCCACCCCCAGGGCATGAACGCCCTGCTGGCGCTGCTCTGCAAGCTGGCCGCGGATCCGCTGACGCCCGCCGGCCCCCACAACTTGCTGCGGCAGGTGATCCTCAACTCCTACTCCCCCGCGCTGCTGGCTGGCATCGACGACGATGATCTCCTGCTGGCCCGCGCCCTGGACGGCGCCAGCTTCTCCTGGTGCGCTGGCACCTGGCGTGATGCGGGCACAGAGGACGATCCTCGTTCCATCCCCGTCGAGGCCTGGGATGAGCTCTTCACGCAGCAGGGCGTGCGGCAGCCCACCAGGTCCGCCGCTCGACGCGCACCGTGCAAGGAGGAGGGGCCGCAGCGCCAGGTGACCCTCTTCCCCAGCTGAGCCGAGCTCGCCGCTGCCGCTTCTCGTAAGGGTCCATACCGGTGCGCCGATCCGATCCCTTTCGGGCTGGGCAGCGTAGGGACCCAGGCTCTACCTTGCCGCCACCAGCTTCTTGAGCTCGCGGTTGCTCTGCCCCGCGCCTCCCTCCCGCCTGTACTTCCTTCTGGTCCTTCCGGTCGTGGCCGCACCCACAAGGAGCGCTGCGGACCGAGTGGCCATGAGGCTGCAGGGCAGGGCAGCCGCTTTGCGCTTGCCTCAACCGCGCGTACGGGCAAGCTCGCCAGCGGCCTTCAACAGGCTCTCCAGCTCATACTCTGGCAGCGGGCCGCCCTTGTGCTCACCGGAGATGAAGCGCGCCAGCAGGGTGTTGGCGTTGCGCAGCTGCAAGCTCAGGCCGGCCACCATGCACGAGCGCCAGGGCACGCGGGCCGGACCTGGCAGCTCGTGGTAGTCCTCGGCGCACATCTTGAATGCCCAGCTGTCCGACGTGGCGATGCAGCTGGCCGTGCGCGGGCCGGGCACGACCAGGGTCAAGCTGCCGAAGAGGTCACCGGGCTTGAAGGCCACCAGCACCTCGGCACGTCGGTTCCGCACATGGCGTAGCGCGTTCACCTCGCCTTCCACCAGCAGGTAGGCGGCGTCGCCGTGCTCGCCCTCGCGGAAGAGGTAGTCACCGGCCTCGTAGCGCTCGGGCTCGAAGGCTTCCAGCAGCGCCTGGCAGGCGGCCTCGCTCATCAGGCGCAGGTTGGGAAGCCGGCGCAGCAAGGGCTCCACGTCGGGGGGAGGGCCGATTGTGATCTTGCGCAGGGCCTTGACCAGCTTGCGGAAGCTGCTGGCATCCTGCTCGGGCACCGGGACCACGCCGTGGGAGAGCTTGGCGATGCGCAGATCTGTGGCCCGGATCCGCTTGGCGGTGGCCTCGAGCGAACGGTCCAGCAAGGCCTCCATGAAGACAGGCGCCCGCTGCTCCAGCTTGGCGATGTCGTAGACCGACAGCACGAGGATCTCGCAGGGCTTGCGCGCCCTGAGCGTGGCCGAGCGCTCGGCGGACTGGGAAGAGAAGACGGTCGTCTCGCCGAAGATGTCGCCGGGAAGGATGCTCCCGATCTCATGCCCGCGCACCTGCACGCCCAGCTCGCCGCTGCAGAGCAACCCCATCTCCTGGGCCTTCTCTCCCTCGTTCCAGAGGCGCTCGCCCAGGCGCAACCGCCGCACGGACCAGGCCGCGCGCACGATCGCCGCCTGCTCGGGCACCAGGGAGCGGCCTTGCAGGATGGGAGCCAGATGCGCGAGGGGGACCGACATGGACTTTTCATACCACACGCTCTCGAAGCGCGCTGGGGCTGCCGACAGGGGCCCGCTGACCGCCGCCGTCGCGGATCGCCTCCGAAGCTCTGCGACGCCGGGCCGGACCCGGCTATATTCTGCCCACTCCAGGAGGTGACATGCCCATCGAGCTCCGAGAAGAAGACGGCAACCGCGAGACGCCGACCAGCGCGCTTCAACCCTTCAGGGTGATCCCGGCCGAGGAACTGGCGCGCCTCGAACGCCTGGGCCGCAAGCTGCGCTACGGGCGCGACGAGCCGGTCTTCAGTCAGGGTGAGCCCGCGGATCACGCACTGCTGTTGCTGCAGGGGCGGCTGACGGTCGTGCTGGAGGTGGACGGCAAGCTGCGCAACGTGGGAGATGTCTGGCCTGGCGAGGTGACGGGCGAGACAGCCCTGTTCCAGGAGGACGCCGTCCGCAGCGCCACGGTGAGGGCGGTGACGCCCAGCGTCTGCCTGGTGGTCAACGATGAGCTGCTGGGCCACGCCCGCCACACGCGCGCCCTGGCGGCTGCCCAGAACCACCTGCTGGCCACGATGGCGCGGCGCATACGCTCCACCAACGTGGCCCTGCGCAAGGTCTGGCAGGAGCAGCGCGCAGCCGCAGCCCAGTCCCAGGCCGCCGATGCACCCACGCCCGCCAGCGTACGCCAGCGCCTGGCCCACCTGTTCGGAGGGCTCCGTTGAATACCCGCGAATTGGTTCCCATCGCCCGATCCCTGCTGGACCAGCACGGTATCGACCTGGACCTGGCAGGCGACCTGGGCAACATCCTGGCCCGCTGTCCGATCCAGGATCTGAAGCCAGACGACGTGCTCTGCCGCGAAGGCGATCCCGGCGACGATCTCTTCATCCTGGTGGCGGGCCGCGTGATGATCCGCATGCGCGATTTCCTGGGCGTGGACCGCCAGGTGGCCATCATCAAGGCTCCTGCCCTGTTCGGGCATATGTCGCTGGTGGACGACGTGCCCCGCAGCGCCACCTGCATCGCCGACGGCGACGGCGTCGTGGCCGTGATGGGCCACCGCCGCTTCGGCAGCCTGCTGCGAGACATCGGGCCGGATGGCGATGTCTTCCGCCGCCTGCTGCTGTCCTCCATGAGCCAGCAGCTGAGCCGAGGAAACCAAGAGATCCGCGCCATGATCCACGACATCCGCAGCGCCAGCGCTGCCATGGACGACGTAGACGACGTGGACGAGTCCGACCTGCTGCGAGCCCGGGGCGCCTACAAGGGCTGGCGCCGCTAGACCGCCATACCGCTAGAAGGGCACGCCGCAGAGCTGGGCCACCAGCGCGGCGCCGGCAGCGGCGCCCAGAGGCACCAGCAGGTTGTCGTCGATACGTCGGGCCGAGAGCTCGGCCAGCGCGCCCAGGCCGGCCGCGCCGGCCGCGATGGCCAGCGCCGCGCCGAGCTGCATGTCGGGACGGAAGAGCACGACCGCGCCGTAGGCGGCCACGGTCCCCACCGCCAGGAAGGTCAGGGATCCCTCCAGCGTGCGCCCGTTCACGAGCCGCAGGCAGCCCCAGCGACGACCGACGATGGCCGCGGCGGGATCCGCCAGCCCCAGGACCGCCAGCGCCACCGCGCCCAGCAGCGGCGAACCCGTCAGCGCCAGGGCCAGCAGGGCTGTGCTGAACCAGGTGGCCGAGTTGACCTGGGTGCGCTCGTGGGGGTGGGCCATGGGCCCGAAGAACCACCAGGTCCCCTGGTCCATGAAGCTGCTGAAGCGCCTGCTGGTCTCCAGGAACCAGGCGAACACCGCCACGGCGCCGGAGATCAGCAGCAGCAGCCTGGGGTGGGGCAGCACGGCGATCACGCCCACCGCGAACATGGACATGCCGGCGTGGAAGAGGTTGCGCAGGTAGTTGGTGGGCCGCAGCGCGGGGATGTGGATCTCGTAGGCCCGCAGGTTGCTGGCGATGGTCTCGTAGGATCCCTGGAGCCTGAGACGAAAGTCCATCCATTCCTGCCGCAGCAGATCCGCGGGGAGCTCGGTGGCGGGCGCGTGCTTGGCCAGCACCTCGGCCAGCCGATCCAGACCCTCGCGCAGGGCGATCAGGCGTTCGTCAGCGATGGGCAGCTGCAGCAGGGGCTCCAGGCGCTGTTCGATCTCGCTGACACGCTGCCGGAATGCCTCCTCCAGCTCGTCGCGCCAGTGGGAGGGCTCGAGATCGCGGAGCAGGTCCAGCAGTTCCAAGGCCAGGATTTCGCTGTCGAGGGCGAGAGCCGCTGTGGTCATCGAGGCGCTCCAGCTCCGAAAGAAAACAGGGTCTGCGCGCGAGTAACAAGCCGCGCGGCCTGGCGCCCCTCGCGGTGTCAGCTCCACGCCGCTAAGAGGCCTTGCGGGCGCTCGCCAGTCCCGGAATCCGTGCAAGGAGAGGGCATGCCCACTGCGCGCTGCAACGGCATCGACATCTGCTACGAGTCCATGGGCTCCGGGCCGCCGCTGCTGTTGATCATGGGAATCGGAACCCAGCTGGTCTACTGGCCCGACGCCCTCTGTCAGCTGCTGGTCGAACAGGGCCTGCGCGTCATCCGCCTCGACAACCGCGACGCCGGCCTGTCCAGTCACTTGGACCACCTGGGCGTACCGCGAACGCGCAAGCTCTTGCTGCGTGTCCTGATGCGCCGCCGCGTGAACGCGCCCTACACGCTCTGGGACATGGCGCTCGACACCGTCGGCCTGCTGGATGCGCTGGAGCTGCCGGCAGCCCACCTGGTGGGCATGTCCATGGGCGGCATGATCGCGCAATGCGCCGCCATCTCCCATCCCGAGCGAGCGCTCTCCCTGACCTCCATCTCCTCCACGACAGGCGACCGCAGGGTCTCCTGGGGGAAGCCGCGCGCCATGTGGGCGCTGCACCGGCCTGCGCCGCGAGGCGGGCAGGCGGCCATCGAGCACGAGATCCGTCTCCTGCGCACCATAGGCAGCCCCGAGCTGGCGGCGGACGAAGAAGATATTCGCAGGCTCGTCACGAGGGCCCAGCAACGGGCCTACGACCCAGCCGGCACGGCCCGCCAGTTCGCCGCCATCCTGGCTTCGGGCAATCGCACGCGCAAGCTGCGGCAACTGGACCTGCCCACCCTGGTGATCCACGGCACACAGGATCCCCTGATCCCCTTTGCCGCGGGCCAGGCCACCGCCGCAGCCATCCCGGAAGCGCGCTTGCTGCCCATCGCGGGCATGGGTCACGACTTGCCCCCCGCGGCCTGGTCACCCATCGTCGAGGCCATAGCGGCCCACGTCCATGGCGGGTCGACAGCGCCTCCATCCCCCCTCTGACGCCTTGCGGGGCGCGTTCTCGGCGGGACCTTTCCCAGAATGCACCACTGCGGCGCAATAAGGCCCTCTCCGATCTTGCTGCCATTGCAAGGGCGGTATAGGAGATGGAGCAACACCGCCCTCGAACCAGAAACATCAAGAAGGGAGAACTCGATGGCCAGCCTCGATCAACTTGGAGTGCCCCAGGAGTTGCGCGACCGTGCGAAGATGATGTGGCTCATCACGGCCCTTGGCGGCCTGTGGGGATGGGTCATCGTCAGCTTCGTCTGGAAGGTCGAAGGCCAGGAGCACAACGAGTGGTTCCAGTTCCACATGAAGCAGAACCTCTTTGTCGGCATCGTCCACTGGATCGGACTGGTGCTCTCGTGGGTCTGCATCGGCGCCATCTTCTGGCTGGCCGCGGTCTTCTTCTGCGTCATGGCCTTCCTGGCCATCGGCAAGGGTGAAGACTACGAAGCGCCCGTCATCGGCGGCATGGCCCGCAAGTAGCGGACCGTTTCGTTCCGACCGCGAGCCCCCGGGGCTCGCCACATCCCGCAGCGCAGCACGCCGCCCAGCCCGATGGGGAGGGGCGGCTGTCTTCGTCTGCCATTTCGAGACCTTCGCTGCTGTCGGTGTCCCCCTGCGAACGAGCGGGCGCGCCCCCTGCGAGACTGGGTCCAGCCTTCGTGGGCGAAGCGCCCGAGGGCCATTCCGAGGGGCCATACGCAATCGCGCCAGGCCGAACCCTCCCGTGAAGATGCCCCAAGAGGTATGCTGGATCACGCCTGAGCTCGTCAGCGCTCCCCAAAGGCGAGGCTGACGCAGCAAGCCCGAGAGCGAGTGCATTCATGAGTGGCTCCCCATCCGATCCGAAGCAGGCAGCGCCCGGTCCGGAGGCCAAGGGCAGCTTCGACTGCGAGGCCTGCATCAAGCTGTTCGTGGCCATCGGTCGCGGCAGGCACAGCGGACTGCTGGAGGTGCGTGCAGGTCGTGTGCGCCGGCATCTCTACTTCCTGGGCGGACAGCCCGTGGCCTACCACAGCAATGCATCCCAGGACGAGCTCGGTCAGAGCCTGGTGGCGGCACGCCTCTTGACCAAGGGGGATGTGCGCAAGATCCGCGAGCGCATGACCAGGGGCGAGAGCCTGGAGGATGGGCTGCTGAGCTCGGACCTGATCACGAAGGCCAAGCTCGCCAAGCACCAGCGACGCAGCATTCGCCTCGGCATCGTCAACTTCCTGCGCACCGCCTCGGGGACCTGGAGCTACCGTCCGGCTCCCAACCTGCACCCCAGCCACGTGGACCCCGCCCTGTTGGCGGAGAACGCCGGGCTGCACGTGCTCTGGAACGGCGCCCGCCGCCAGGTCAGCATCGACGAGGTTCTTCCCGAGGTCACCGCCTCTGGAAATCTGCAGATCGGGGACTCGTTCCACGAGGTCTTTCCCCTGCTCAGGGTCGAGGAGTCCCTCTCCGGCATGGCGGACGCCGTGGGCGATGGCTGCAGCGCCGAGGATATCTTCCGCGCCATCCCCGACCGAAGCGGAGATCTGGCCAAGTTGATCTGGTTCCTGGTCGCCGCGGGCCTGCTCGTGCGCTCCGACCAGCCCTACCACGGCTTGGAACAGGAGCTGGCGCAGGCTGCCGATGAGGCCCGCCACAGCGGGCAGGATGTCCTGACCACGACGCGCAGCGCGCCCCTCGAGGCGCCTCAAGCCCACCCTGCCGACACGGCCAAACCTGTAAAAGAGCAACTGCGCCCCCTCAGCGCGGAGGAAGTGCGCGATGAGCACGCGGCTCGCATGCACCAGAGCTTCTACGCTTTTCTGGATCTCGCGGACGGCAGCTCGATCCCGGCCGTGGACATGCGCTGCAAGCTGCTGGCCCAGCAGTGGCGCATCGAGACCAGGGCCGACGAGCTCCCCGAAGACGCCCAGAAGCTGCTGCACCAGCTGCTCCACGGCCTGCAGATAGTCTGGCAGACGCTCACGAAGGACGAGCGCAAGAAGGAGTACGATCGCAGGCTCGATCTGGGCCAGGCCCCCCGCGTGGAAGACATCCGCTCGGCCCTGGAGAACCCCCTGGCCAGAGCGCAGGGTCCATCCATGCAGGAACGAATGCCCCCCCAGGAGAGGGCCAGCCAACTGATCTCCAGGGGCGAGTACTCCTCGGCCATCCCCATCTTGGAGAAGCTGCGACGTGACAACCCGTCATCCGCGAGCATCATGGCGGACCTGGGCTGGGCCCGCTGGCGGCTGCAAGGTCCAGACGGGTCGGGAAGCGAGGATCCGGAGGAGTTCATTCGCCTGGCGCTGTCCTTCGAGCCGCGCAACGCCAAGGCCCTGGAATACCACGCAAGGATAGCCATGGAGCGAGGCGATCGCGACCAGATGCTGGCACGCCTGAAGCGCCTGCTGGCCGTCGTTCCCGAGGCCGGCTGGGCGCAAGATGCCCTTGAGAGCAAGCAGCTCGAGGCTTCGAACGCCGCTCCCTCCCGAGGCCTGCGTTTCTGGCGAAGAGGTAAGAGCTGATGGGCGACCCCCTCCCCACGCTGTTGTTGCTCGACGAAGATCCAGCGATCAAGCGTCAGCTGGCCGAGCTCCTCCCCAATCTGGAGCTACAGGTGCGCTCCTACGGCGACGTCGCCGCCATCGAGCCAGCCTCATGGACGACCCGGCCCTGTCTGGTGGTGATCGACGGCGAGCAGCCCGGCGGCCTGCTGATCTGCGACCGCTTCAAGCAGCGCGACGAGACGCGCGACATCCCCGTCATGATCCTGCTTCGGGGCAAGGCTACGGCGGGCCAGGTGATGCACTGGTTCGGGCCCACCCGGGCCGACCGCTATGTCGAACGCTCCCTCTCCAACGATTTCTTCAGCCTGGCGCTCGATGAACTGCTTCCGGAGATAGCTGCGGATCCTGTCAGCTCCGAGCCCAACTTCGAAGACATGTTCGATGATGACGGGCAGATGGAGTACGAGGAGCTCGACTGGGACGACTACCAGTCCCTGACAAGCGCCTCCATGGCCATGGCGGACGCCGAAGAGTCCACCATCGATGAGACTACGGGGCCCCCGCCCCGTGATAGCTCCCAGCCAGAAGAGCCCGCGCCGCCGCCCCCGGCGCCCGCCGAGCAGCTGCCCCCGCCCCCGCCAGCACCCGTTCCCAAACCGGCAAAGCGCCCCCCTGCCAAGCCCGCCCAGAAACAAACGAGAGCCAAGGCAGCAAGAGCGGTGGCGAGGAGAGGCGATTCGGCGCTGCTCGAAGCCCTGAAGGCCGACCTCAGCGAGACCCGCGACGAGAACGACAGGCTGCAGGAGCACCTGGAGGCCACGCGCTGCGCCGCCGAACAGGCCAGCCAGCAGGCAGCCGACGAGCTGAGCGCGCTGATGCAATCCAGCGAGGCGGCCAATGAAGAATCGGCGAGCGCCCAGCGCCAGCTGGAGTCGGAGCGCCAGGCGGCTCGCGAGGCACGCAAGGCCCAACGGTCCGCCATCCGCCGTGCGGCAAAGGCGCAAGAAGACGCCAAGCAAGCCCAGCACCAGGCCGAGGCTGCCGAAGCCCAGGTCGAGAGAGCGAAGGCAGACGCTGAAGAAGCATGGATAGAAGCCGAAAATGCGCTCGTAGACATTACTGGGGTCCGTGTGGAGCTGATGGCGGCCCGCTCCGAGCTGGCGGCCCTGCGCAAGAGGATGCAGGCCGTACTCACCGGCCAGCTGCAGGGCTCCTCCGCTGCCGTCCAGGAAGAGATCCAGGCCGCACGCGAGGATGCGCGCAACGCCCGTGCCGCCGCCGACGCCGCCCGACAGGAGTTCGAGTCGGCCCGGGACGCCGCGCGCAATGCCCAGACCGAAGCGCGCAGCAAGCAAGAAGAAGCCGAGCTCGCGAAGTTCGTCGCCATGGACGCCACCAGCGACGCAGCCACTGCACGTGAGGAGGCCAAGAAGGCCAAGGTCGAGCAGGAGGGCCTGCAGCAAAGGGCCATCGCGGCCGAGGCTGACGCCGAGGTCGCGCGGGAGGAGCTCGCGCAAGAGCGCCAGCGCACCGAGGAAGCCCGCGCGGAGCTACGCACCGCCCAGCGCAAGCTCGCCCGCGCACGCAGCGAAGCGGAGAGCGCCCAGCAGGAATCATCCAAGGCCAGAATCGCCGAGAACGAGACTCGCAAGACGGCGCAGGACGCACTCACTGCGGCCAAAGACGCACGGACGCGCCTGGAAGCCGCTCTCGTCTCGACCAGAGAGGCCCAGGAAGAGGCCGCCAGCGAGCAGGCGCTCGCCGCCGAAGCGCGCCAGGACGCCGAGGCGGAGCGCCAGCAGCAGGAACAAGCCGCGCAGGCCGCGGCTGCCGCACAGGAAGAAGCACGCCTGGCCCGCGCCCAGGCCGAGGCCGCCCAACAGGAGCAGGCCCGGGCCGCCGAGGAGGCGCGCCAGCAGCTGGAGCAGGCGCAGCAAACGCTCGCCGAGGCCCAGGCGCTCCGCGAGCAGACCGCGACCATCGAGGAATCCAGGGACTCGCTGCAGGATTCGCTGAATGCGGCTCAGGCGGAGCTGGACGCCCGGCATGCCAAGATCGAAGGCCTGGTCAGTCAGGTGGACCGCGCCATGGGCGACGCTCGCGTCGCCAGGCAGGAAATGGGGATCTCGAAGAACATCGCCCAACGCGCCGAGAAGGAGAGCGCAGCAGCCCAGTCCGCGATGGAGCGCAGCCAGGTGAATGAAGAGCAAGCGCTCGCCCAGGCTCGTCAGGCGGAGGAAGTGAAACAAGCGGCCCAGGACCAGGCCCAGGCCGCCCAGGAAGCCGCCGAGGCCGCAGAGCAGCGCGCCGCTGCCGCCGTGGCAGCTTCCCAGCAGGCAGAGGCCGCGCAAGAGCAGGCGGCCGCAAGCCAGGCCGAGGCGGAGGTCGCCCGCGACCAGGCCCAGGAACAGCTTGAGCAGGCCCAGCAGGAGGCCCAACAAGAGCTGGAAGCCGCGCGACAGGAGGCCCAGCAGGAGCTGGAAACCGCCCAGCAACAGGCCCAGCAAGACCTACAGGCAGCGCAAGAGG
>CAYVQL010000043.1:39042-49045 GCA_964454135.1 uncultured Enterobacterales bacterium
AACAACAGGCCCAGCAAGAGCTGGAAACCGCCCAGCAACAGGCCCAGCAAGACCTGCAGGCGGCGCAAGAGGCAGCCCGACAGCAGCTGGAAGAAACCCAGGCCCAGCTCGAGCAGGCCCGGCAAGAGACGGCCCAGGCCCAGGAAGAGACCGAACGAGCCGGAGAGGAAGCCGCGCAGCAGCTGCAAGACCAGCAAGAGGCAGCCCGCCAGGAGCTGGAGGCCGCACGACAAGAGGCCCAGCAAGACCAGCAGGCAGCGCAAGAGGCGGCCCGACAGCAGCTGGAAGAAGCTCAGGAGCAGGTCGAACAGGCCCAGGCCCAGGCTCAGGAGAAGCTGGAGGCTATCCGACAAGAGGCCAGGGAACAGCTGGAGAACGCGCAGACCGAGGCCCAGCTGCAGGCAGAGGCGGCGCAGGAGGCGGCCAGGGAGGAGCTGGAAGCGGCGCAGGCCATGACCGAGCAGGCCCAGGCAGAGACGGACCAGTCTCGAAGAGAGACCGAACAGGCCAGAGAAGAGGCGGCGCTGGAGCGGGAGCGTCTGCAACGACAGGCCCAAGAGCAGCTCGAGCAAGCGCAGGCCGAGGCCCAGGAGCGGCTCGAGCAAGCGCAGGCCGAGGCCCAGGAGCGGCTCGAGCAAGCGCAGGCCGAGGCCCAGGAGGGGCTGGAGGCGGCTCAGCGTGCGCAGCAAGAGCTGGATCAGTTCCGGACCCAGCTCGAGGAGGCTCAAGCCCAGGCGGAACAAGCCAGCGAAGAGGCCACGCAGGCCCAGCGCGAGCTGCGAGGCTTGCAGGAGCAGGCAGGAGCCCAGCTGGAGACCGCAGGGCGGGAAGCGCAGGCCCAGCTTGAGCAGGCCCAGGCCCAGCTGCAAGCCGCGCAGCAAGAGACCCTGGCCCAGCTGCAGGCCGCAGACGACAAGGCCCAGGCCCAGCTCGACGAGGTCCGCACCGAAGCCCAGGCGCAGCTGGCGCAGCAACAGGAAGAAGCCCAGGCCCTGCTCGCGCAGGCCGACAGCGCCGCCCAGGCCAAGCTGGAGGCCGCAGATACCGAGGCCCGCGCCCGAGTCGAACATGCCGAGGCGAAGCTCGCCAGGCTCCGAGAAGAGAACGAGAGCCTGCAAGCCGAGCTGGAACAGGCGCGTGCGACGCAAGAAGCGGCGCTGCTGGCGTCCGCGACCGAGCAAAGAGCCGCGCCGGCCGTGGCGCAGGTGCGTGTCGGGGCAGTGCCGGGCCAGGAACGGCTCTCCAGGCTGATGGAAGAGCTCGAAAAGGGCCGTCTCGCCCAGGAACGCGCCCGCAAGCTGCAGCAGCAGACCGAGGAAGAGGCCGACGAGGCCTTCCAGAGAGCGGTCGCTTCCGAAGCGCGCGCCATCGCAGCGGAGGCCGATGCGGAGCTAGCCAGGACATTGGCCCAGACCGCCCAGGCAGAGGCCGCGCAAGCGCAGAAACAGGCCAGCCAGGCCCTGGCGGGGACCGAGACGGCCAACACCGAGGTCGAGGCCGCCAAGCTGGAAGCCCGCAAAGCGCGTACTGAGACTGCCGATGCCCGCGCCGAGACGCTGGCCGCTCGTGGTGAGCTGGAAGAGCAGACCGCAGAGCTGGAGAACCTGCGCCAGGAGTACCTGCCGCTGAACGATGAGCTGGACGACGCGCGCGAGAGGACCAGCTCCCTGGAAGAGCAGGTGCGCCAGCTGCAGGCCCGCCTGTCCAACGTCTCGGAGGACGCCGCGGCAGCCCTGACCGAGGTCCGTAGAGCCCACATGAAGACCGGCGAAATGCTGGCCGATCTGGACGCCGCTCGCCAAGAGGGCGAGGCCGCCCGCGAGGAGGCGCAAGCGTTTCACGCCGAGCTCGAGGCCTCAAAGGAGGCCGCGGAGGCCTTGCGAGCGGACCTGGCGAATGCCCAACGCGAGCGCGACGAGGCGCTGGCAGCACAGCAGGAGCGGCAGAGCCAAGAGCAGGACCAGCGAGAGGAGCAGGCGTCAGCAGACCTGCAGGACGAGATGGAGCGAATGACGAGCCAGATCGCGGAGCTGGAGGTCCAGCTGCAGTCCTCTCGGGATGAACGTGACGAGGCGATGATGATGCGCGACGCCACCATCGCCGCGCAAGAGGCCGCAGCGGATGCCCTGACCGACGAAGCCGCGGCCCACCGTGCCGAGATCGAGGCGCTGGAAGAGGACCTCATCCTGCAGAGCGAGCGCCTCGCCGAGCTCCAGCGCCAGCTGGAGTCGGACGCTCCCGCCGCCGATGCTGCCACCGCAGCGAGCGAGCAAGCCATGGCCGAGGTCGACGAGGAGTCCCGGCCGCAGCAGCTCCAGGACCAGCTGAACCAGCTCCAGGAAGCCCTGGCCATGAAAGAGGCCAGCCTGGCCGCCCAGGAAGCCGCCACGAGCGCGCTATCCGAAGAAAACGAGGCCTATCGACTGGAGACCGAGCGTCTGCGAGAGGAGGTCGAGCAGCGGGGCGCGCGGATCGCGGGGCTGCAGGTCGAGCGCGAAGGGGACCCGACCGACGCAGTGGATGACGCCGCGCCGCGCCAGATGGAGCCCGATGCGCCAGCCCAGTCCGAGCAGCAGGGCAGCCTGGCCGAGCTCGAGGAGACCATCGCCCTGCACGAGGCGACCATCAGCGCCCAAGCGGCGGCCGTGGCGGCCATGGAGGCCGATGCCAACGAGCAGCAGGAAGAGATCGAGCGCCTGCTGGAGGAGATCGACGAGCTGCGCGTCTCGGCTCCAGCCGCGGCACCCAGCGCCCCAGCTGATGCCGCGCAGACGCACAGCCCCACCACTCCGGTCCAGGCGCAGGCCATCATCAGCGCTCAGATCAGCGCCGCTGAGAAGGACTACGGCACGTGGAAGACCTCTGAGGTGGGCATCGGTCAGGCCATCAAGGGCCTGTTGGCGTTGGCCCACCAGATCCCGCAACACCTGGACGAGGTCTACGTGGTGCTGAGCCAGGTGCAGGGCATCCTCGAGGTGGGCCGCACCATCGTCGAGGGCAACAGGCAGCTCGCCAACGAGCAGCAGGCAGAGCTCATGGCGGCCCTGAATCCCACCGACGAGGGCCTCGAGCCAGAGGAAGGCGAGATCGAGATCAAGGAGACCGATCTCGATTTCGGCGAGGTGGAGTTCGAGATCGAAGACTAGGGACCTAGCGCGAACGACGCGGGCGCCCACCAGGATCATCGGCATTCGAATCAGCAAACGCCGGGTACGCCATGCGCAGGACGTCGTCCACGCGCGCCACGGTTCCCACGATGACCGTGGCGTTGCGCCCCGACACCGTCCTGATGCGCAGCGCCAGACTGTCCTTGCCCACCAAAAAGGCCCCCTCGAAGCTGACGCCCTCGGGCAGGAAACGCGCGATGCCCTTCATGCTGCGGCGCAGCGCGCTCAAGTCTCGGGCGTTCATATAGACTTCGGCCGCCTCACCGAGCACGCGACGCGCCTCGGGACCGTTCAAGAAGAGCCCCCGGAAGTGGCCCATGCTCCCGACGCGCACGCTGTCGAAGACCGCCCTGCCCAACGCCTCGTGGCTCTTGGGACAGGGGCGCTCCGCGAAGCGCGGCTGCTGCCGCGCCCAGGTCTCGCGCCGGTGCACCCGCAGCAGCAGCAGCAGCGCCAGCAACAAAGCCAGCAGCAGGTAGCCGACCGTGTTTCCGGCACCGAAGCAGCCGAATTCCGGGCCCGCCTCTTCGGACGCGCAACCAGCAAGCAGCAAAAGGGCGTAGTCCATCAAACGAACTGTATCGAATGCGCCGCCAAAGCGCCTGCCTACTCGACGTGGCAGCCCTCACAAGCGACGGGGGCCTTCTCGGCCTCGGCGCCCGCATTGGCCTGCAGGTGGCAGCCGATGCAGCTCTTGTGCTGCGCTCCCTTGGCCGAGAACTGCAGGCCCTTGCTCACCTTGCCGTGACAGGCGCTGCAGCCGAAGGCCACCTTTTCACCGGTGTCGGTGTGGTGGCAGTCGGTGCAGGCCGTCTCCATGCCGCCCTTGGCCGTGTGGCCGAAGTGGTCGAAGACCGCCGGTGCCATCTCCTTGGCGCGCTTGTCGAAGACCACCTTGCGCGGGGTCTTGTCCTTGGGGGGGGGAGGAGGCGCAGCCGCCTCTTCTTCCTCGCCCTCGACGGCGACCTCTTCCACGGGCTCTTCCGCGGCTGGGGCCGGGGTCTCTTCCAGCTCGGGCTGGGCCTCGGCCTCAGGCTCGGGCTCGGGCTCGGCGGGCTCAGGCGCCGCTTCCACCGCAGCGGGCTTGGCCGCCGCCTGCCCACCGGCCTCGGCTTGGGCGTGCTTGGTCAGCAGCGCCGCCTGGGCCCGGTTGTCCATGGCCGTGGCGGCCGACATGCCCATCACCATGAACAGGGCGGCGATCAAGGCGACCTTGACCTGAAAGACCTTGGGCATCACTCACCCCCCTGCTTCTTACCGTTATTGCGCCCCAGGTTGCCCAGCAGGGGAGCCACGACCACCAACAGGGCCAGGTAGCCGATGATCCACAAGTACTCGACGCCCTTGCTGGCGTAGATGTTGATGTAGTGGAATTCACCCATCTTGCTTCTCCAATGCCTGTGGCTAGTGGCCGTCTTCGGCCGCGTAGGTGGGGTCTTCGGACAGCACCGGCATGCGCAGCACGATCCAGCGGAAGATCCAGAGCTCGGTCAGGATGACGGTCAAGGTGACCACGATCTCGCCAAAGGACGGGTAGTAGTGGTCAGCCGCGTACCACTTGAACGCGATCACGCTGATGTTGAGCCGGTTGATGATGATGCCGATGCAGGTGACGATGGCCGCGGTGCGCACGCTCCAGATGGACCTGCGGGCGATGCCGAAGCCGAAGAGCAGCATGGGCAGGGCCACCATGCCCAGCATCTCGAAGAGATACCACTTGCCCCAGCCCGTTCCGAGGTGATCCCAGTGGCCGCCGTGGATCAGCACGGCGCCCTGCATGCCCAGGTAGACCACCATGGCGCCCATGGCTATCTTGGCCAGGCCGAAGACCACCTGGTCGTGGTCGCCGTGGTCCTTCGGGATCAGGTGGTTGAAGACGCGGTGGGACACCGAGCTCTCGATGATCACCAGCGACAGCCCCGCGAAGACGCTGGACACCACGAAGAGGATGGGGATGTACTCGGTGAACCACAGGGGGTGGATCTTGGCGGGCGCCAGCAGGAAGAGGGCCCCCAGACCGGACTGGTGCAGCAGCGACAAGCAGACGCCGAAGATGACCGCGCCCAGGGTAAAGCCCTTCAGGATCTTGCGGATGCGCGGCATGCCCAGCCACTCGGCCACCGCCGGCGAGAACTCCACGGCCTGCGCCATCATGTAGAGCATGAAGTGCCAGGACACCAAAAAGAGCACCGAGTTGTAGCCGAACTTGTTGCCGATGATGGGGTTGATGATGTTCCAGGGACGACCGAGGTCCAGCGTCAGGGCGCCGGCGTAGAACACGTAGGCCAAAAAGCCGTTGAGCACCGTGGCGCGCGCGATGCCGTGGAAGCGGTCCATCTTGAAGCAGTAGACCATGCAGGTGACGCAGTAGGCGCCACCGGCAAACGCCACGCCGGTGACCACGTCGAAGCCGATCCAGATGCCCCAGGGGAACTCCTGGTCCAGGTTGGTCATGGAACCCAGACCGTAGATGAAGCGGATGGCGATGTAGACCACGCCGATCAGGATGATCGGCACCGAGATGATGTTGAAGGGAGTGACGAGCGGCCCCTTGGGCTTGAACTCGTTCACCAGGAAGGGGACCAGGCCCTGACCTTTCGCCCGGACAGTCATTTGTCACCTCCCTTGCCGGTCTCGATGCCCTTGCTGACCCCGTAGAGGAACATGGGCACGATGGACAGCAGCATGGGAACCCCGTACAGGAACTCCTTGGGGTACTCGGAGTAGGCGATGAAGCCCAGGTCGTTGCGGAAGCCCAGCTCCTCGAAGGGAACCGCGGCCAGGTACATGACCTCGGTGCCGCCAACCTCGCGCCGACCGTAGATGTGGTGGTGGTAGGCGTCGGGCTTGGTGGTGATGCGCCGCCAGGCCTCTTCCAAGAGCTCACGCCGCGTGCCGTACTGGATGGCACCCTGCGGGCAGGCCGCCGAGCAGGCCGTCACCCCGCCCTCTTCCTCCAGCCGTTCGGAGCAGAGGGTGCACTTGGTGATCACCGGGATGGGCTTGTGGTACTCGAACTTGGGCACGTCGAAGGGGCAGGCGATCATGCAGTACCGGCAGCCCATGCAGCGGCCCTTGTGCCAGATCACCGGGCCGTGCTCGAGCTTCTCCATGGCGTTGCACAGACAAGCCGAGGCGCAGGCGGCCTGGTTGCAGTGGTTGCAGGCCTTCTTGACCCACACCGGCTTCTCCTCGACGTCGAAGCGGTTGACCACCGTGAGCTGATCGGTCTTGGTGGGCCGATCCTCGCCAGCCACCTGGGGCTTGACCTCGGGATAGGGCATGCCGTTCTGCTTCGCGCAGGCCACCTCGCAGGCCTGACAGCCGATGCAGCGGGTGGTGTCGATCAGCATCCCGACCAACTCTTCGGCGCTTTCTTTGCCAGCCGCCTGGGCCGTACTGGCCATCATGGCTGGCGCCGTGGCCGACGCCAGGGCACCGAGCTTCAGGAACTTCCTTCTGTCCATCCGTCACCCTTCTGGATTGATCCCGAAAAACGCCAGGTATCGACCACGAGCACTACAACGGGACCGAGTTGTGGTAAGGCAGGCGCCTCCTAACACCCGCCCGGGCCCGCACAACGCGTATCAACCCGGATTTTGGTATTGATCATAAACTTGGCGCTGGCGCGGGCGGACGCGGCGCAGCGCGGGCGCGGCGCAAGCGCTGCGCAGACAGCACGGGCCATGCGCCTTGCCCTGCTGGCCGCCGCGCCGCGAAAACAGCCCCGCGCACCGCTGCGCGCCGACGAGGGGGTTCGTGGGGAAAACGGGGGACTGCAATGCTGAATCATCGCTTTCCCCGTCCCCACCAACATCTTATGCTCCTATGCCACTTGAAGCGCTTATTTTTTCGCTTCCCTTTTCACGTCAACTGCTATCCTTCGATCTGTCCTGAGGCTGCCGCTCACCCCGCCCACGCTGCCGAGGAGCCCCCCCGATGGAAGCCACCGCCCAGCCCAGAGCAGAGTTCCGTCTGCGCCCCGCCTATCGTCCCCTGACCCACATCGTACGCCGCGACGGCCGCCTGGCCGACTTCGACCAGGAGCGCATCTGCTCGGCCATCGCCCGCGCCGGCCAGGCCAGCGGCGAGTTCCTCCAGCCCGAGGCCGGGCTGCTGACCGCCCAGGTGGTCAAGGTGCTGGTCTACCGCCACGGCGAGGGCCCGCCCCATATCGAGAGCATCCAGGACGTGGTGGAGCAGGTGCTCATCTCCAACAACCACCTGCGCACGGCCCGCGCCTACATCGTCTACCGCGAGCAGCACGCCCGCCTACGCGACCAGCGCCGCGTGCTGGTGGACGTGGCCCAGACCATCGACGAGTACATCGACCGCGCCGACTGGCGCATCAACGCCAACGCCAACCAGGGCTACTCCCTGGGGGGATTGATCCTGAACATCTCGGGCAAGATGGTGGCCAACTACTGGCTGAGCCGCGTCTACTCCCCCGAGATAGGCCAGGCCCACCGCGAAGGCGACCTGCACATCCACGACCTGGACATGCTCTCCGGCTACTGCGCCGGCTGGTCCCTGCGCACCCTGCTGGCCGAGGGCTTCAACGGTGTGCCGGGCAAGGTGGAGTCCTCCCCTCCCAAGCACCTGTCCTCGGCCGTAGGGCAGATGGTCAACTTCCTGGGCACGCTGCAGAACGAGTGGGCGGGCGCCCAGGCCTTCAGCTCCTTCGACACCTACCTGGCGCCCTTCGTGCGCCTGGACCGCATGTCCTACGCCGCGGTCAAGCAGTGCATCCAGGAGTTCATCTACAACCTGAACGTGCCGTCGCGCTGGGGCACCCAGACCCCCTTCACCAACATCACCCTGGACTGGACCTGCCCCCGCGACCTGCGAGACCAGACGCCCGTCGTCGGCGGCGAAGAGGCGCCCTTCACCTACGGCGAGCTGCAGGCCGAGATGGACATGATCAACCGCGCCTACCTGGAGGTGATGGGCGCGGGCGACGACAAGGGGCGCATCTTCACCTTCCCCATCCCCACCTACAACATCACGCCCGACTTCGACTGGGAGCACCCCAACACCGACCTGCTCTTCGAGATGACCGCCAAGTACGGCCTGCCCTACTTCCAGAACTTCCTCAACTCGGACCTGCAGCCCCATATGGTGCGCTCCATGTGCTGCCGTCTGCAGCTGGACCTGCGCCAGCTGACCGCCCGTGGCAACGGGCTCTTCGGCTCGGCCGAGCAGACCGGTTCCATCGGCGTGGTGACCATCAACTGCGCCCGCCTGGGCCACCTGCACGCCGGGGATCGTCAGGGCGTCCAGCGGCGCCTGGACCAGCTTCTCGAGCTGTCGCGCGCCAGCCTGGAGGTCAAGCGCAAGCTGATCCAGCGCCAGATCGACTCGGGGCTGCTGCCCTTCACCCGCCGCTTCCTGGGTACGCTGCGCAACCACTTCTCCACCATCGGGGTCAACGGCCTGAACGAGTTCGTGCGCAACTTCACCCAGGACCGCTGCGACCTGATGGACGAGGAGGGCCAGGCGCTGGCGGCCTGGGTGCTCGACCATATCCGCCAGCGCCTGGTGGATTTCCAGGAAGAAACCGGTCATTTGTACAACCTGGAGGCCACGCCGGCCGAGGGCACCACCTACCGCTTCGCCCGCGAGGACAAGAAGCGCCACGCCCACATCCTGCAGGCGGGCACCTCCGACGCGCCCTACTACTCCAACTCCTCGCAGCTGCCCGTGGGCGCCACCGACGACCCCTTCCGCGCGCTGGAGCTGCAGGAGGAGCTGCAGCGCAAGTACACCGGGGGCACGGTCTTCCACCTCTACCTGGGCGAGCGCATCCCCCAGGCCAGCCAGGCCCGCGCACTGGTGCGCCGCACCCTGGAGCGCTTCCGCATCCCCTACCTGACCGTCACGCCCACCTTCTCCATCTGCATCAGCCACGGCTACCTGGTCGGCGAGCAGCCCAGCTGCCCCAGCTGCGGCGAGGAGACCGAGGTCTGGACGCGGGTGATGGGCTACCACCGGCCCGTCAGCGAGTTCAACACCGGCAAGAAGAGCGAGTACGCCGACCGACGCTTCTTCCGCGCCGAGGCGCCCTGATGTCGATCCGCGACCCGGTGCCCGTGGCGGGCCTGCTGCCCCTGTCCACCATCGATTGGCCCGAAAAGCTCTGCGCCGTGGTCTTTTTACGCGGCTGCCCCTGGCGCTGCCCCTACTGCCACAACGTGGAGCTGCAGTCCGTCGATGGCAGCACGCGCCCCTGGTTCGACGTGCTGGCATTTCTGGGCTCCCGCATCGGCCTGCTGGACGGCGTGGTCTTCTCGGGCGGCGAGCCCCTGATGCACACCGGCCTGGCCGAGGCCATGGCCGAGGTCCGCGGCCTGGGCTTTTCGGTGGGGCTGCACACGGCCGGCGCCTATCCCGCGCGCATGCAGGCCCTACTGGAGCAGGGGCTGCCCGATTGGGTGGGCTTCGACCTCAAGGCGCCCCGGGCCGACTACACGCTGCTCACCGGGGCGCGCGGATCAGGCACCCAGGCCTGGCGCTCGCTGCGCATCCTGGTCAGCTCGGGCGTGGACTACGAGCTGCGCACCACCGTCTACCCGCCCCTGCTCGACAACAGCGCCGTCACGCGGCTGGCCCACGAGATGGCCATGGCCGGCGCGGGCAACCTGGTGCTGCAGCGCTACCACCAGCCCCCCAGCGCCGCGGCGCCCGCAGCCTCCGGCGGACCGGAGCTGGATGGCGTGGCGGCGGGCTTGAGGAAGCTGGTTGGGGTGGTGGGGGTGAGGGGCTGATCAGGGGAGAGGCTGCTAGGGGCTCGGTCATCCTTGCGGCCAACCGATGCATTGCCAGGGTTGAAAGCCGAT
>CAYVQL010000044.1:0-48149 GCA_964454135.1 uncultured Enterobacterales bacterium
TGGTGGTGGCGGTGTCGCGCGCGATGCGGCGCAGCCGGTCGCTGTTGTTGCCCGAGGTGCCGTGCTGGGCGCCGGAGATGCGGTACGGAGCCAGGGCCTGGTGGATCTCCTTGGTGAGCTCCACCAGGATGCCGTGGTCCGAGGTCTGGATGCCGTGGGCGGTGCCGTTGTTGAGAGCGATCCAGTCGGGGAAGATGCCGTGGGCGTTCAGGCCCCGCACCAGAAAGAGCGCCTCTTCGGCGGTGGAGAGGCCCAGCTGGCCTTTGATCTCGCCCACCTCGGTCTCCAGTCCGGCCCAGGCGGGGACGCGCCGCGCCAGCTCCAGGCTTGCCAGCAGGTTGTCGTCGTCGAGCATATGGGAGGCGTCGATGGCGATGGAGGTGATGCCCGCCTCGAACAGGCTGGGGATCTCCACCCAGGCCTCGGCCACGTCGTCCTCGTTCTTGACGCCGTAGTGGTCGGCGTGCACGGCCACCGGCACGGTGATGCCGTGCTGGTTGCAGAGGGCGTCCACGCGGCGGGCCAGGTTCCAGTAGTTGCTGGCCGTATACGCGCTCTTGCCGCCCTCGGATTTGGCGATCTCCACGATGATGGCCGCGTTGGCCCGCTGGGCGGCCTGCAGCACCCCCTGGATGACCTGCAGGTTGCGGCCGTTGGCCGCGATGGTCATGGCCCGCCCCTTGGCCCGCAGCGTACGGTCGATGACTTTGCCGCTGACCAGCAGGGCCCGGGAGTTGGGGAAGAGCCGGACGATGTTGGGGGGGCGACCGATGGCGAGGGCGTCATCAAAAGCGGACATGTCTGGCGAGCTCCCAGGTTGGAAAGGCGCGCATTTTGCCATGCTCCGCTACACGATGTCCAGTCCCACGTGGCGGAGCACCGCCATGGGGCCGGCCGCGCGCAACCGATCCAGCTGCCGCTGGTCGCGCACGAGCAGGGCGCCGGCAAAGCCCAGGGCATTGATGGAGATGCCTTCGAAGTGCTCGCACGCACGTGGCACCATCACCATCCAGCGGCGGGTGAGCAGCAGGTTGTAGGGAGCCGTGGTCTTTTCCCCCCGCGCCTCCAGGCCTGCAGCCGCCAAGAGCTGCAGGTAGAGCGCGTGCAGCCGAGGGGCGGCCAGCGCCGGTTCCTCCATGGGGGCCAGAGAGGCGAAGACCTGGACGAATGGCACACCAGGGAGGAGCAGAGGCTGACCGGGCGGGGCGTCGCGCGGGAAGAGGGACGCCATTGGGATGGCGGGGCCAGTGGGCGCCAGGGGCAGGGGGACCAGCTGCAGGTGCTTGTGGGGCTGGCTGGCACCCGCCACCTCTCCGCCGTTGTAGAAGGCCAGGCCATCGATCTGCTGCATGCAGGTCCACAGGGCGAGGAAGTCGCCGCGCGTCAGCAGGTGTTCCTGGTGCTCGAAGGTCTCGGTCACCAGCAGCAGGTGGTCGTCCAGGACATTGAACTTGTTGAGCAGCGCCAGGTGCGCCGGGCGGATGCGCGCCACGAAGAGCCGCGGATCGTGGGGCAGGAAGGGGTTGGCGGGGGCCGGTGCGCTGCTGCGCGCAGCGCGCCCTGCGGCCTGCTTGCGCGCCAGGCTGCGCAGCACACGCAGTTGAAAGCTGACTCCCGCCTGCCGGTGCAGCTCGTAGCGGGTGGCGATGGGCCGCAGCGCGCCGCAGGCCAGGGCGCGGGTGCTGGCCTGGGCCAGGCGCTGCCGGAGCTCATCGCCGCGGGGCGGGGGGGCGCTCATGGATTGCGCGCGATGCGAAAACCCAGGTTGTCGTTGTGGAAATCAGGTGGGTAGGCGTTGCGGTAGGCTAGGCGCGCGTACCTGGTGGGGAAGCTCCATGAGCCCCCGCGCAGCATGCGGTGGCTGCCTTCCAGCGGCCCGCTTGGATCGCTGGCTGCGCCTTGGTAGGGGGCCTTCCAGTCCCACAGCCACTCCCAGACATTGCCGCTCATGTCGTGCAGGCCCCAGGCGTTGGGCTGCTTCTCGCCCACAGGGTGGGTCTTGCGGCGGGCGTTGTCCTCGTGCCAGGCCACCAGGTCCGCATCGTCGGAGCCGGCGTAGACCGTGCCGGTGCCGGCCCGGGCGGCGTACTCCCACTCGGCCTCGGTGGGCAGCCGATAGCCGCTGGCCCCAGGAGCCCAGCGCACTGTTTCTTCGCCGTCCTTCTCTGTCAGCGCGTAGGCCGGCTGTAGGCCCTCCAGCTCGGAGAGAGCGTTGCAGAAGCGCACGGCGTCCAGCCAGCTGACCTCCTCCACGGGCTTGGCGCTGGCCTGGTCCGTGAAGTGGCTGGGGTTGCTGCCCATCACGCCCAGGTAGAGGCTCTGAGTGACCTCGGTGGCCCCCATGAGCACGCCCTGCGTCAGGCGCACCTTGTGCTGCGGGCCCTCGTTGTCCCGTCGCCCCTCTTCCGAGTCGGGACTGCCCATCTTGAAGCTGCCCGCGGGAAGCGTGCGCAGCTCGTAGGCGTACTTGTCCAGGAAGGAGCCACCGGTGGTCTCGATGGTGGGGGTGCAGCCCGAGGCGAAGAGCAGGGCAGCGAGGGACAGGCTCATCGCAAAGGCCTCCTGCGGTGGGTTGGGCACTACGTAAGGGGGGGCTGCGCCTGCAGCCAGATCTTCAGATCGCGGCCTGCGACCGGATAGGGGGTCCGGGACGCCCTGTCGCGTCCCAGGTCCCTTCTCATTCGCCGGGAGCCGCTCCATGTCCTTGCTCACGCTCCTGTTGCTGGCGCCCTTGACCGAGGCCGCCCTTGGCGAAGAGGGCGAGCCGGACCTGGCCCTGCAGGCTGCGCGGCCCGAAGAGCCCATCCCCATCGCCGCGCAGCCCTGGCCGGTGGTGGCCACCGCTTACCTGCTGCCCCCGCAGGACCCGGCCTGGCTCACCAGCGAGGATCCCTTCCGCAGCTGCGCGGTGGAGCTACGCTACGAGCCCGCGCGCTCCCTGGAGGTGCAGGTGGGCAGCTGCCCGGAGACCATGGCCGAGGCGGCCGCCGCGGCCAGCCGCGCCTGGCGCTTCGAGCCGGCCGAGGGGGCCGCGCCGCAGGGCGCAACCCGTATCTCCTTGAGCTACGTGGTGCGCTACGACGCCACCCTGGGGGTGATGACCCAGCACGTGGCGCTGGATCCGGGGGAAGAGGCGGCCTTCGAGGGTGCCGTCGGGCCCCCGGGGGTCAAGCTGGTCCATCCGGTGCGCGTCCTGCGCCAGCGTACCGGCAAGCTGCCGCGTGCCGCGCGCAAGGCGGGCCTGGAGCCCGGCAGCTGCAGGGTGCGCCTGGTGGTGGACCCGGCGGGCAAGCCCGGGAGCTTCGAGACCTTGGAATGCGGCGAGCTGGTCAGCCTGGCCGCGGCCCGAACGGCCGCCAGGTGGCGGTTTTCGCCGCGCGTGGTGGACGGTGTCACCGAGCCGGAGCGCCTGACCATCGAGGTGGAGCTCAAGTAGCGATGCGCGTGCTGCACCTGGCCGACACGCACCTGGGACAGCACCTGCCCGTCTGGGGAGCTCCGCAGGGCTGGCATCGCAGCCAGGACCACGAGGCGCAGCTGCTGCGCGCCCTGCAGCCCGCCCTGCGGGACGAGGCGGACCTGGTGGTGCACGCCGGCGATCTCTTCGACCGGCGCCGCCCCTCTCCGGCCGTGGTGCGGCGGGCGCTGGAGATCCTGGGCGCCGTTGCGCGGCGGGTGCCCGTGGTCTTGATCCCTGGCAACCACGATCCGCCCTCGCTGCGGCGTGTCTTCCGCCTGCCCGTGCCGGGGCTGCACGTGATCGACCAACCTGCGCGCCTGCGCTTCGGCGAGCTGGCGCTGGCGGCCGTGCCCTACTGCCGCGGCGTGGAGGCCTGGCGCCGCTGGGCGCAGCAGGCCGCGAAGACGAGCGCCGACGCGCTGGTGCTGCACCAGGCGGTGCACCTGGCCCGTCTGCCGCGCTTCACCTTCCGCACGGGGAGGCCCGCTGGCACCCTGCCCCCGCAGGCGCTGCCTGCGGCGAGCGCCATCATGGCAGGGCATATCCACCCTCGCCAGGAGGTGCGCCTGGGGGAGCGCGCCGTGGTCTACGCCGGCTCCACAGAGCGGACCTCGTTTTCCGAGGGATCCCAGGCCAAGGGCTACGTGCTCTGGGAGCTGGGACGCCGCTGGCGCTGGCGCTTCGTGGACCTGCCCAGCCGACCCATGCTCCTGGTGCGCAGCGCGCAGGATCTGGGGGCGGCGCCACGCCAGGCCCTGGTTCGCATCGCGCACGGGCCGCAGTACCGGGATCTCTACCACCTGGCCCTGGAAAAGGGGCTTTGGATCGTGGGCCGCCGGCCCGGCGATCCGCTGCGAGGGCGGAGTCATGAGCAGCTCAGGCTCTTTCCCAGGCCCTAGGGCATTGGCCTGCGCCCCGAGCTGTGACAATATTTGGAGTCTGTACCGATGAGCAAGTGGAACCCGCTGACCCCAGAGGTCCCATGCCCTTGAGACGAGGCTTGGCGCGCGGCGCCAAATCCGGAACGGAGCGCCCAGAGGGCGAAGACCTCTGGCCTGCCGACCTGTTCGAGGAGATCCCGGTGACGCCGGCCGAGGTGCTGAAGCGCCAGGCGGCCTGGTTGGGCAAGCGCACCGGCGGGCTGGTCACGGCGCAGGTGCGCAGCGAGGCGGTCAAGAACGGCGAGTTCTTGCACAGCTTCGAGATCAAGGCGCCGGCCTTGGCAGGCTATTCCCACGTGCTGCTGACCCTGCGCCACGACATCCAGCTCTACCCGGTCTCCGATGGCGCCACGGAAGAGGAATACCGCGACCAGGCGGAGCTCGAGGCCTACCTGCGGCGGCTCTTCGGGCACGCGGCGACCCTCAAGCTCGTGCGCACCTTGATCGCCCAGAGTCGAGCCTCGGCTGAGCCCGTCTGATCGTCCATGAACGCCTACTGCGTCAACTGCAAGGGCGAGCACCAGCCTGCCTCCTGCCCACAGAAACCCTCGCCTCAGCTGGAACGGGCCTGGGCCCTGGCGGACAAGAGCAACCTGGCCGCTCTTGTCAAGCGTCATCAGCGCCAGACCGCGCCGAGCGCGGAGCCGCACCTGGAGGGAAAACTGAGGGGCCAGGCGGATCCCCGCAGTCTGCGCATGGGGCCGGAGGCCTCTGCCATGGTGCATGGCCTGGGGCACCGTTTCACCCTGGCCCATGAGCAGGCGCTGGGGCGCGCCCTGGGGGCCGCACAGCCCAAGAGGAACGTCGAGGGGCGGGCGTCGCACAAGCGGCGCGAACAACGGGAGCTGGTGGAGAACGCCGACAAGCTGCTGCAGACGACCCTCACGGACCGCCTGGCACGGGCCGAGGTCTTCTTGCGCCGGGCTGTCAGGGTGAATCCCTTGGAGTACCACGCGCACGCTCGGCTCGGACACGTGCTGCAGCAGCAGCGTCGGTGGCACGAAGCGGCCGAGGAGTTCGAGCAGGCCGCGGGGCTGGTGGAGCAGGACGAGGCGCGCGTCTATCAGGGCAGCAGCCACCTGATGGCAGCCCGCGCCCACTTTTTCGCGGGAGATATGGCGCGGGCCTGGACTGAGGCCTGTGCCGCCGAGGTGGTGATCCCGCGGGACGGGGGAGTGCATTACCAGAAGGCCCTGATCGCCTCACACTATCCCGGCGCCGACCGCAGCGTGGGGCTCTGCCTGGAGCGGGCCCTGGAGCTGGAGCCCACCTACTTCTCCCTGGCGGCCCTGGATCCCTGCTTCACGCAAGAGGCCTGGGGCGAAGTGGTGCAGCCCTCGCTGGCCCGTCTGGAGCAGGAAGGCGTCAGCGCCGTGATGGCCAAGCACGAAAAGGCAGCTGGTCTGCTGGCGGACGTCATGCAGGTAGCCAGGGCGCCGATGTTCGAGGATCTCGAGCTGGAGGACGCAGGGACCCTGGGTGCGGCTGCCCAGAGCAAGGGGGGGGTCGGCCCCTGGTGGATGCGCCGCAATGAGCTGCTCACCGTCGCCGAGCGCAGCCTGGAGCAAGGCTACGCTGGCCTGACGCGCACGGACATGGAGCTGGCCGAGCTGCGGCGGGACCTGGGACAGGCGCGCAAGGCGCTGCGCAGCGCCCTGGTGCGGCGCATCCAGGAAATGGCCCAACGGGCCCAGAAGCTCGTGGAGAAGGGGGCCGGGGACGCTCGCCCGCTGCAGCGCATGGCGGGCGTCCTGCAGCAGGCGCAGGCCCAGCTGGAAGAGGGTGCCGAGACCCGCCAGCTGCTGCAGTTGGAGCGCCAGGCCAGCCGCGACCTCGGCGTTCTGGAGGAACCCCGCCGATACCCGCGTCGCCGGCGCGTGAGCTTCGGCTGGCGCCACTCCGCCGTCTACCTGGCCCTGGCGTTGACCTCCATCCTGGTCTTGGCCATGGACCTGGCGGCGCTGCGGTGGCAGGTCTGGAATCAGAATCCCTTCTGGATCACGGCGCTCTGCGCCTGGTTGACGGTGCTCATCCCTGACGCCGCGGCCAGGGTGGCTGGCTGGATGGTGGGCCTGGGCTGGCGAGGCATGGCTCGCGACCTGCTGCTGCTGCCGGCCTTGCTGGTCTTCCCCGTGCTACCGGCCGCTTTGACGGTCTCCTACTTCCACCAGCCCGCGGTCTTCGTCACCGCCATGGCGGTCTGCGTGTTGATGAGCTTCACGCTGGTGTTCAGCGCGCAGCGCGAGGGCTAGCCGTCCCTGCGATCAGCGCCCTCGGGCAGCACCCGCGGCTTGAAGAGCACGATCATGGCGGGAAGCATCAGCAGGTCGCCCAGCAAGGCGGCCACCATGGCCAGGGCCATCAGCAAGCCGAAGGACGAGATGGACTTGATCTGGGCCAGGCCCAACACTGAGAAGCCCAGGGAGAGCACCAGTGTTGTGCTCACCAGGGCGCGCCCCACGCCTTGGATGGCGGCCCGCACCGCCTGCACGTGGTCGCCGCGCTGCCGCAGCTCGTAGCGGAAGCGGTAGAGGAACTGGGTGGTGTCGTCCACCACCAGGCCCAGCAGCACCGCAGAGATGGTGACGGTGGCGACATCCAGGCGCACGCCCAGAAAGCCCATCAATCCAAGGATCAAGACGATGGGTACGATGTTGGCGGGCACGGCCAGCGCGGCCAGGCGCACCGAGCGGAAGAGCAGCGCCAGCATGACGAAGATGACGGCGAAGGCCAGCCCGAAGCTGGAGACCTGGCTCTGGACCACCGACTCCATGATGCGCACGTAGAGGGGCAGGTAGCCCGCGGGCGTCAGCTGGGCGCCGTCGGGCAGCTGCGCCGCGGCCATCAGCTGGTCCAGGCTCTGGTCGATGCCGCGCGCCGAAGCCATGGGGATGCTGGCGGTGACACGCAACAGGTCTTCCTGCGGGGAGACCAGCGAGGAGAGGTCGGTGTCGGGATCCGACTCGTAGAGCAGCAGGGCCTGCTCCAGGCGAGCCTCGTCTTCCGGGACCCGGTAGCTCTCGGGCTTGCCGTCGGAGAGCACCTGCTCCAGCCTGCGCACCAGGTCGGTGGCGGAGCGGGTCGAGCCCACGCCCGGGATGGTCTCCATCTCGTCCTGCCAGCGCGCCACCGCGCCCATCAGCCTGGGGTCGCGCAGGGCGCCGGGAGACTGGACCACGAACTCCAACGGCGTGTAGCTGCCAAAGCTCCGCTCGATGATCTGGCTGTCTTGGCGCACCGGGTGGCTGTCGCGCAGGTAGTCGATGCTGTAGGTGTCCACCTCCAGGCGCGTGATGCCAAGGGAGCCCGCCAGCACCACGGCCAGGGCGCCCACCAGCACGGCGGCCGGGGAGCGGGTGGCCAGCCTGGCCAGGCCCTGCACCAGGATCTTCAGCAGGCGCGGCGGCTCGGGAGCGGGCTCGGCCCGCGCCCAGAGCAGGCCTGTGCCGCAGCCCACCAGGGCCGCCAGGAAGGCGCCCAGCACGCCGATGGCGGCGAAGATCCCCAGGTCGCGCACCACCGGCATGGGGGCGGCCGCCAGGGAGACGAAGCCGGCCGCCGTGGTGAGCGAGTTCATCAGGCAGGGCCAGAACATGAAGGCCACGGCGGTGCGGGTCCGCTCCCAGCGCGTGCCGCCGGGGGGCAGCTCCACGGCTCGGTTCAAGAAGTGCACGCAGTCCGAGACGCCGATGATCAGCATCAAGGTGGGCAGGATCATCGTCACCATGTTGATGTCGTGACCCAGGGCGCCGTAGACGCCCATCAACCACAGCGCGGCCACGCCCACCACCAGCATGGTCAGCAGCACCGGCCCCACGCGCCGGAACAGCAGCAGCAAGAGCAGCACGATGGCGGCGTAGGAGGCACCGATGAAGACGGCCGAGTCCACGGTGCTCAGCTGGTTCAAGGCGGCGTAGATCACGCCGATGCCCGCGTAGTGCACCTGCTCGTCGGCCAGCTCCGCCCGCAGGTCGGCCAGGATGGCGTCGCGCTGGGCGTCGATGCCCTCCATGGCCTCCATCCAGGCCAGGACCAGGGCCGTGTCGCCGGCCTGGTTCACCAGCTTGCCCGCCAACAGGGGATCGGAGAGCACGCGCTGGGCGAAGTCCTCGGGCAGGGGTTGCTGGTAGAGGGGGGCGACCTCCAGCCAGTCCTCGCCGGAGCCGATGGCCTCGATGGTGGCCAGGGACTGCACCCGGTCGATGCCCTCGACGGCAGCCGCGCGCTGTCCGATGCGCCGCAGGCGATCCATGCCCTGCTGGTCCAGGATGCCGCCGGGTTGCCGCACGGCCAGCACCACCACTTCGTCGTTGCCGAAGTCGCGCTGGAAATCGTGGTAGGCCACCAGGGCCGGATCCCCCTCCACGAACCAGATCTCCACAGCATTGTCCACGCCCACGCGGGCCGCCCCCACGGCCGCCAGGCCGCAGAACAGGGCCATCAGCAGCAGGACCGTCCAGCGCTGGCGCAAGAGCAGGTCTACGAAGGCTTCGGTGCGGGAACGGGGCGGGGAGGCGGGTTTCACCGCAGCACCTCGAGTCGGAAGGCGCCGTAGAAGGGCACGCGGTCCTGGCGCAGCAGGTCGGCGGAGCAGAGGGGGTGGGCCTGCACGCAGCTGGCCAGCTCCACGGGGCGTTGCCGGTGCACGAAGAGGTTCCAGTAGGCCACATGCGCACCGGAGCGTCCAGCTCGCACCAGCTCGCCGTAGAGCTGGGCAAAGGCGCCGGCGGGAAGGTATTCGCCGATGTTGGATAGGTTGAAGGCCGTGTACCTGCCCTCGGGGCAGGCCGGCAGGTGCTCCTGCAGCGGGGCGTGGACCAGCTGCAGGCGCTCGGCGATCTCGGGCAGCTGCGCGTGGCCCTGCCGCGACAGGTAGGGGTGGGCCTGCTCCAGGTCGCGAAATCCGCCCTCCAGGATCCACTGCACGTAGGGATTCTCGTCCAGGCTCATGCCCCCCAGCACTTGCTCGGCGCGGGCCAGGATGCGATCCGCCACGGCGCCCTCGACCTGGGAGAACTGCTCGGGGCTGCGTCCCAGGCGCGCCATCACCCGGCGGCTGAAGAAGATGCGGAAGAGCCAGCGCCAGCGCCGGGTGTGCCAGCGCTGCTGGTAGAAGCGGCGTTGCTCGGCGGGGGACTTGGCGTCTATCAGCTCGCGGATCCGCTCGGGACCGTGGATCAGGGGCAGGATGCGGCGCCGGAACAGGGCCAGGTAGCGTTCGAAGCGGCCGGCGCCCAGCACGCCCTGTCGCAGCAGGTCGTGGTGCGCGTCCCAGAAGGTGCGGGCCGAGGGGGAGAGCCGCTGCCGCAGCTCAGCCAGCACGTCCAGGGGATCCCCGTCCGCCAGGCCCAACAGGATCAGAAAGCGCGGGTAGGGCACGTGGCCCCCGGCCAGCTTCAGCTCGCAGAGCGCCAGTTGGGGCTCCGACAGGTCCAGGGCCACCACGTGGGCGCCCTGCAGCGCAAGGGCCAGGGAGTTGCAGCCAGCGCTGGCGATGGAGAGCACGCGGTCGTCGGGGCCGGGGCGCAGGGCCTTGACCAGCACGCGCCAGTCTTCCCAGCACTGGGCGTACGAGAGGCGGCGGCCAAGGGGCTGGGCCGCGTCAGGCGTCGCCATCGCCGGCCTCCTCCAGCAGGCGCACGGTGCCCGCCCCCCCATCCATGCGCAGCCGCTGACCCGGGCTCACGGCCGCGCAGAGGCCGCGGATGCCCACCACCGTGGGGATGCCCAGCTCGCGGGCCACCACCGCCGAGTGGGAGAGGGGGCTGCCCCGCTCCACCAGCAGACCCGAGATGGAAGGGAAGAGCGGGACCCAGCCCGGATCGGTGCGGGCAGCCACCAGGATTTGTCCGTCCAGGCGGGCACCCTGGCTCGGGTCGTCCAGGACCAGGGCGGGGCCCTCCACGCGGCCCGGGTAGCAGGCGGTCCCGCGCAGCAGGCCGTCTTCCGCGGCTGGTGGCTGGGCCTTGCCCAGGAAGCGATTGCCGCGGTGCACCGGTCCGTAGGTGTGGAAGCGCTCCGGAGGGCCGGGCGTCTCGCGGTAGCGCTGGAACTCGGCGCGCCGCAGCGCCACCAGTCCCGCCCAGTCGCGGCTGACAGCGGTGCCCTCCACCCAGCCGAAGAGCTCGTCGATGTGCAGGTAGAAGACATCGTCCAGGCTGTCGAGCGCGCCGCTGGCGGCCATCTTGGCCCCCAGCGCGCGGAAGATGTCGCGCACCAGGCCAAAGACTCGTGTGCGTAAAAAGCGCAGGTTCTCGCGCTCCGCCACGCTGGAACGGGTACGCTGCAGCACCCAGATGAAGAGCCAACGTCGCCAGCCGGACAGGTCGCGGCGGGCCTGCTTCTCGGCCGCCTGCCGGCGGGCCCGCTCGGCATCGCCGAAGCGCTGCGGATCCAGCGGGCGCCCGCGCAGATAGTTGCGCAGGGCGCTCACCAGGACCTGGGGTCGTTTCCGCAGAGGCGTGGTCTCCAGCTTGAGCTCGTCCACGCAGCGATCGCCGAAGCGCGCCATCCAGCGCTCGCTCCACTTGTGAAAGACCTCGTTTTTCAGGGCTCGCTGCAAGACCTCCTCGTCGCTGTCGGGCCCTGTGAAGAGGGCGGTGGCCTTGCGGCTGCGGCGCATGCGGGCCGCCTGTTCCAGCAAGGCGATGGTGGGAGCCGTGGACTCCAGCCCGCCCTGGCCAGCCAACAGGGCGTTGCTGAGCTCGGCGCCGGCGCGCTCGTCTCCGGAGCAGAGCGCGGCGCATTGCTTGCGCAGCACGCCGTGGAAGATCATGGTGAAGAAGTCGTTGACGATGGGCGGGGTCCAGCTCCACAGCAGGCGTCGCTCCAGATCGCGGTACGCGGCCAGCAGCTCGCTGGGCTCCATGGCCTTCAGATCGCGGCCCCTCCAGGTGGCGATGGCCTGCTCGAAGTTGGCCTTGAAGCGCTTGATGTCGCGCTTGGAGCGCAGCAGACGCCAGCAGAGACCCATCAACAGGCGCAGCAAGCGCGGCAGCTGTACGAAGTTGCGCTGCCAGGCCGAGGCCTGGGCCTCGGCGTCTTCGTCCTCCGCCACCTCGGCCACGCCCATCATCTGTTCCAGAAAGGCCCGGTTGTACTGGAAGCCGGGCAGCAGTGTGAGCAGTCGATACCAGGCGTTCAGGTTGTAGTATACGCGCCCGCGGATCAGGCCGATCATGCGGCCGAAGATCTCGTCGTTCTGCTGGATGGTGGCGGCGCTGACCCCCATCACCGCGCAGAACAGGCGGTAGACGATGGCGTAGGCCTGGGCGGCGAAGCTGTAGGTCAGTGGCGTGGTGACGCCGTGGTAGCTCTCCACGATGTTGGAGTTGTCCCACAGCAGCTTGCGGCCCCAGGGGACCTGGGCGGTGATGGGGCGGGTCTGAAGCAGGAAGAGGTCGCCCAGGGCCAGGGTCCACTCGATGTCCTGGGGGTGTCCCGTCAGGCGCTCCAGCTGCCGGCCCCACTCGGCCAGCTGCTGCACCTCGGTGCTGTGCAGCACCGCCTCGCTGCGCTGCGCCGCGGGCACGTCCGCCTGTTGGGGCTGCCCGTCCCTCAAGGTCACCTGGCGGCGCTTTTCGGCCACCTCGCTGCGTACCTGGCCCCGGGGATCGACCCAGTAGCTGTCGCAGTCGGCGACGCCCTGCACCACGCCCTCGCCCAGCCCCAGGCCGGCGCTGATATGCAGCTCTTCGGGGGACTGCGGATCGCGGGTGAACATCACGCCTGAGGCCTGGCCGCGCACCATGCGCTGCACCACGACGGCCACCGGCCCAGGCTCCACGCCGCGAGCGGCGCAGTAGGCGGCGACCCGCGGACTGCTGCCCGAGGCGCGGCAGACGCGCAGGGCCCGGCGCACCTCCGTGGCGTCCCGCGCCCCCAAGCGCGACTCCAGCTGACCCGCGAAAGAGCAGCGCGCGCCGTCTTCGGCCATGGCCGAGGAACGCACCGCGTAGGGCCCGGGCCCCAGGCGCCGCAGGGCCGCCTCGAGCTCGGCGTCGCCCAGCTGCTCCTGGGACAGGACCACGAAAAAGGGCGGCACGGGCAGCCCGTGGCGCTGCAGCAGAGCCAGTCCGGCCGCCTTGCCCCCGATGGGCGGCAGCTGCTCGCTCCCCGCGAGCTCTTTGTCGAAGACAACCATGGTCACCCCGCTTGTTCCGGGCGGATCACCTGGAGTCTATGCAGCTGGCGCCCGGCGTGCAGGTCACTCTCTCAATGCGTCCATGGCGTGATACCTTTGCCAGCCATGCCTCCGGTCCTGCTCATGCTCGCCTCCCTGCTGGCCGCTCCGCCCGGCTACCTGCACCTGCGGCGGGCGGGGGACTGCGATTTCTTCCAGGGACCACGGGATGACAGCGGCGCCGTGGTCTTCCGGGCCGAGTGCAGCTGGGCCGATCTGCAGCTGGAGGAGACGGATCGCGTCCTGCGCGCCTGGCAGGACCACGACCGGGTCTTCAGCACCGTGGCCAGCGCCGAGCTGGACGGGAGCTGCGCCCGGGGCGCGCGTGTGCTGCACGTGCACCGTGCCCCCCTGCTGGCCGATCGCCAGGTGCGCCTCTGCATGTGGGTGGAAGAGGGGCGCGACGGCTACGCCTATCGCTGGACTCCGGATCCGCAGCAGCCACCGCTGCAAGAGGATCGCGTGCAGGTGCTGGCGGACGAGGGCTTCTGGCAGCTGCGGCTGCAGCCGCAGGGCTTGGAGGTGGTCTCGCAGATGCGCTACCACCCCGGCGGGAAGGTGCCCATGGCCCTGGTACGCTGGTTTCAGTCCCTGGGGCTGGCGCGCTTCGTGGAGGAGCTGCGGGAGGATGTGCTGGCCCAACGCGTCGCCCAACCGCCGGCCCCCAACGAGCTTGAAGATTGACGTCTCGTCCTGAAAGAAGCAGGATCGGCAACATGCCCAGCGCCATCATCTCCCTGTTCTTGACCCCCAGCCTGGTCCTGGCAGCCGATGGGCCCACCTGGCTGGCCCAGGCGGACCAGGCGGCCGCCCCCGCGCAGGACGCCCACGTGGTGATGGAGATCGCCATCGAGGACGAGCACGGCAAGCGCGCCAGCCGCACCATGGAGGTCTGGCAGAAGGGCGATCAGCTGCGCCTGGTGCGCCTGAGCGCGCCCGCTCGCCTGGCAGGTGTGGGGCTCTTGGTGGGGGCGGACGACCAGATGCACCTCTACCTGCCCTCCTACGGCCGGGCGCGGCGCGTGATCGGCCAGCAGCGGGGCGACGCCTTTCTGGGCACCGACATCTCCATGGAAGACCTGGCGCGCACCTCGTTCTCCGACGAGTACCAGGCGCAGCTCGAAGAGGAGGGGGCCGAGCAGGTGGTGTTGCTCCTGACGCCCCGCGATGCAGGGGATCACAAGCACGCCAGCTCGCGCCTCTGGTTGCGCACCGATGACCAGCTCTGGACCCGTCTGGAGCACCTCGACGAGGCCGGCCAGGTGCTGCAGCGGATCAGCCTCTCGGATTTTCGTAACGTGGAAGGCCGCCTCTTCGCCCACCACATGCTGGTGGAGGACGTGGAGCGCGGCCGCAGCACCCAGGCCCAGGCCACCCAGGTGGCCTTTGACCAGGGGCTGGACGACGAGCTCTTCACCGTCAGCAACCTCTCTCGACCCTGAAACCCCGGAGGAGACATGAGAAACATCGCAGTTCTGGCCTGCATGGCCGCCTTGACCCTGGCCTGCAACGACAAGGGCGACAGCGCCGCGGGCTTCGACCACACCAGCTTCCAGGGTGGCAACTTCCAGTTCACCACCACGGGCGTGGCCGACACCTGCTACGACGGCATCGACCTCATCTTCATGCCCCAGGGCGACCAGGTGCCCAACGACTGGGCCGCCACCACCGAGCTGCCCAGCTGGGCCGATCTGCCCGCCAGCTACGACCTGACCGTGCCCGATCCCTTCGAGACCATGTCGGTGACCGTGGAAGAGCAGAGCGCCGGCGTGATGGGCATCAGCGACCAGGCCCAGCCCGAGCCCGTCCCGCTGGACGAGGACAACTACCCGAAGTGCCTGCTGAACATCACCATCTCGGCAGCGCTCACCATCGTGGATGCTGACAACCTGCAGGGCAGCACCACCATGGAGAGCGAGGGCTACACGGGCAACGCCAGCTGTCCGGTGGTGGAGAGCGATCCCTGCACCATCACCTTGGACGTGACGGCCACGCGCGTCAACTGACGTGCTCAGCGCCCTGTTTCTGGCCGGGACGGCTCTGGCCGGCGACCTGCAGGTCGGCGGTCGGGTCGTCTCCACCCTGCGCTTGGGCCTGAGCGACTGCGCCGAGTCCGACGGCTGCGGCCTGCTGGATTTCGGCGACACCGCCGTGGCCGGGGGCTGGGCGCGGGCGCGGGTGGGGGATCGCGCGCGCGCCAGCCTGGCCCTGGACCTGCGGCTGCACCACGCGGTGGATGCCGCGACCGTGCAGGAGACCAGCGCACCGGGATCGGTGCTGGGCGCATCGGCGCGCCTGCAGGAGGCGCGCGTGGAGCTGGAGCAGCTCTTCGTCCCGGCCCTGGATCTGCGGCTGGGGGTGCAGCGCGTGCGCTGGGGCACGGCGGATGGCCTGCACGTGGCGGATCGCGTCAATCCCTGGGACCTGGAGAACCCCATGGCCCTGGACGCGCGCCTGCCCGTGCCCATGGCCCATGGGCTGCTGCACCGTGGCGGCCTCCAGCTGGAGGGGATCTGGCTGCCCATCTCCTGGCCCGCGGTGCTGCCGCGGCAGGGCGTGCAGCTGGCCCCGGAGGCCCAGGACCTGGTGGGGGAGGGCCCGGACAGCGGCTTCGGCGACAGCTTCCAGGAGGCCGACATCCAGGAGGTGGAGGCGCGCATCGAGGTCCCGGAGCGCAACCTGGGCAATACAGGGGGCGCGCTGCGCCTCAGCTGGGTGGCGCCCTTCGGCGACGTGGCGCTCAGCTGGTTCCACGGCCGCGACAGCCTGCCCCAAGCCAATGGCGAGCTGGTCCTGACCGGCTTCCAGACCAGCAGTGAGCGCGTGGACGTGGCCGTGCCCCTGGTCTACCCGCGCGTCGATGTGCTGGGTCTGGAGGCCCGAGGCGAGCTCTTCGCCCAGCTGGGGGGTTGGGTGGAGGCGGCCCTGGTGCTCCCCGAGCGGACCTCGGTGGTCGCCTCCCAGACCCAGCTGCAGGCCCTGGCCGACCTGGGCACCATCGAGGAGGTGCCCGATCCCCTGCCCGAGACCGTCACCCAGGACGGCCAGCCCTACCCCAACTGGATCCTGGGCCTGGATCGCAGCTTCGACCGCGTCTACGTCAACCTGCAGTGGCTCTGCGGCTTCCCCACGGAGCGGCGCTGGCAGGACCTGCGCTACTACGGCCTGCTGGCCACGCGCATCACCCTGGCGGATGCGGCCGTGCTGTCTCTGAGCGCCATGGCCGACCTGGGCGGCCAGGGCCTGTTGGCCCGCGCCGAGCTGCAGCTCCTGCACGGCGACGCCGCCGAGTTCGCCCTGGGAGGCGCCTGGGTGCAGGCGCCCGAGGACAGCACCCTGGGGGCGTTCCGGGGGGTGAGCCAGGTCTACTCGGGGGTGGAGCTGGAGTTCTGAGGGCGAGCCTGAGGCTCGGCGCAGCAGCGAAAGCCCGTGGAGTAGTCGTGGTAGCCGCGGTCGTGGGCCGTGGTGGCGTAGGTGCAGCCCTGGCCGTTGATGGAGGCGTCGGCGTAGAAGCCGCCGCGGAAGGTCCCGCTGGCGTCGGAGACCCACTCGTGCAGGTTGCCGTGCAGGTCGTAGGCGCCCCAGGCGCTGACGCAGTCGGGATGCGCTCCGCCTGCGGCCACGGTGCCGGGCTGCTGGTTGATGCCCGCGTGGTTCATGTGCTCGCTGTCCCAGACGCCGTCGCTGGTGCCGAAGTAGTCGGTCACGGGGTGGCCGCCGCCGTAGGCGTCATTGCAGGCGCCCTCGACGTGCGCGTCGCCGTAGGGCCAGGTCCAGCCCTGGGGCCCCTGGCAGGCCGCCAGCCACTCTCCGGAGCTGCAGAGGCGCTTGCCCGCCGCCTGGCAGGCCGCCTCGGCCTCGTCGCCGGAGATGTAGCCCTGGGGCACCGCTGCGGCTGCGGGCACAGCGCGTACCTGGCGTCCCTCCACGGTCAGGTAGGGCGAGGTCGCCACCCAGCTGCCGTGTTGCAGCTCCTCCAGCGCCGCCTCGTAGACGTCGAAGCAGAAGGCCTCGCTCACCAGGACCATCTGGGTGGGACAGGGGCCCTGCTCGACGCCGCTGTCGCCCGAGTCCGCGCCCGGGTCGTGGCTGTCGTCGTCCGACGGGATCGTCCCGTCCGTGTCCTGCTCGCCAGGGGAGAAATCCGCAGCGGGCCCGTGGCGCTGGGGAATGCCTGGAGAACAGGCCAGGACGAGAGCGAGCAGCTGCATGGCGAGGCGCTGGGAGTGGGGGAGGCAGCATAGCCTGCTGCGGGCCGCAGCGAAGCGCTGCGCATCGTCGCAGGCTGCTCGGCGGCGCGGAGGACGATGAACGCGGCACGAAGTGGGGACTCCGTGGCCTGAATCACCACCTGGACGCTGGACGTTGATATACTGGCATGGGCCGACTCGAAGCGGCCCAGGTCGGCGCCGTTCGAGCTGACGGCGTCGGAGGTGCAGGAGCTCAACGCCACATCCCTCCCAGGAGCCGTGCTTGTCGCTCGAACGGATCGGCTTCGAGAACCCGTACCCGTTGGGCTGCGACGAGGAGCCCGCGTGAGCCTGGATCGGCACTGCACCGCAGAGGAGCTCACCTCCGGATCGCTCTCGGATGAGGTGCGCCAGCACCTGGAGAGCTGTCCCAGCTGCCGCGAGCGGGCCTTGAGCCTGTGGAATGCCGCCACCATGGACCACGAGGGGGCTGCCAGACCGGGTGGAACCGCTCCCTTGCACCGCGCCACCGAGGAGGATGCGGCCCCGCGGGGCAACACCTGGTTCTCCGCCTCGGAAGAGGCGCTGCCCGCGCCGACCCACGTGCCCCATCACGTGGACGCGGCGCCCCCGAGCCACGCCTACGAGCCCGGTGATCAGGCGGATCATTTCCGCATCCTGCGCCTGCTGGGGCGGGGCGGCATGGGAGAGGTCTTCCTGGCGCGGGACGAGAAGCTCGGGCGCAAGGTGGCGCTGAAGGTGCTGCGCCCCGAGACCCTGGGTTCGGCCCAGACCGCGGCGCGCTTCAAGTTCGAGGCCCGCACCACCGCGCGCTTCAACCACCCGCACATCGTCGTCATCTACGCCGTGGGGGAGCACCGAGGCCGCCCCTACGTGGCCCTGGAGTACCTGGAGGGCCAGACCCTGCGTCTGCGCATGAAGGAAGAGCGCCTGGGCGTGTCGGACATCGTGCGTGTGGGCATCGCCATCGTCGAGGCCCTGCAGGAGGCCCATCGCAACCACATCCTGCACCGCGACCTGAAGCCCGAGAACGTGATGATCCCGCGCGACGGCCGCATCCGCGTGGTGGACTTCGGTCTGGCCAAGGCCTTCGCCGCCAGCCCGGAGCTGCGTCAGGGCCTGACCGATGCGGCTGGCGATGGCGAAGATGAGGAGCAGGCCTTCGTCAGCCACGCGGGGGGTTTCCACGGCACGCCGGCCTATATGGCGCCGGAGCAATGGACCGGCGAGGAGTGCAGCGCGTCCACGGACGTCTGGGCCTTCGGCATGCTGCTGCACGAGCTGCTATCGGGGCGCCATCCCTTCGCTGGGATGCTGCCTTTCGAGATGGCACGGCGGGTGACCACGCAACCAATTCCACCTGTCCGAGCGGAAGGGGTGCCATCGGCCCTGGGGCAGCTGGTGCTGCGCTGCCTGGAGCAGGATTCGGAGCGCAGGCCCTCGGTGGCCACGCTGCTGGAGGAGCTGCAACAGCTGGCTGCCAGCGGTCGCCCACGACGTCTTGGCGGACAGCCACCTTTCCGGGGCTTGATGGCCTGCGACGAGAACGACGCCTACCGCTTCGTGGGGCGGGACGGCGAGATCGGCTCCTTCCTCGAGCGCCTGCGCGAGGAGCCCGTGTTGCCGGTGATCGGTCCCTCCGGCGCTGGCAAGAGCTCCTTCGTGATGGCGGGCGTGGTGCCCAGGCTGCGGGAGCAGGGGCGCTGGGTGGTGCTGCGCATGCGCCCCGGGCGTTCTCCCATGCGCTCGCTGGCGTCGTGCCTGTCCGGACCAGCCACCCGCGAGCCCAGGGTCGAGCTGGGAAAGGAAGGGAGTTCCTCTTCAGCTGAGCGGCCCGCCGAGCGCGTGGCGCCTGGTGCCAGCCCGCGGCAGCTCTACCTGGATGAGGAGCAGCTGGCCGAGGATCTCAGCGGCTCACCGGCGCGCCTGGCCCTGCGGATGCTGCAGATGGCCGAGCGCCTGCAGGCCCGCGTGCTGCTCTTCGTGGACCAGCTCGAGGAGCTCTACACCCTGGTGCCCGACAAGCGCTTGCGCAGCACCTTCATGGAGGCCCTCTGCCTGGCCGCCGATGACCCGCATTCGCCGGTACGTGTGATCTTCACCTTGCGCGACGACTTCCTGGTGCGCCTGGCCGAGGGTCCCGCCGCGCGCGAGGCGCTTGGCAAGGCCGTGGTTCTGCGCAGCCCCGGACCGGACGACCTGCGGGAGATCCTCACGCTGCCGGTCACCCTGGCGGGCTACTCCTACGACGACCCCGACCTGGTGGACGAGATGGTCGCCGCGGTGCTGCACGAGCAGGCGGCTCTGCCCATGCTGCAGGTGGCGGGGCAGATGCTCTGGGACAGCCGGGATGGACGGCAGCGCAAGCTGCTGCGCTCGGCCTATGACGAGATGGGCGGCGTGGCGGGCGCCCTGGCCCACCACGCCTCCGGCGTGTTGCAGGGCTTGAACGCTCACCAGGAGCGCTTGGCGCGCGAGATCCTGCTGCGACTGGTCACGCCCGAGGGAACCAGGCGCGTGCTGAGCCACGCCCACCTGCTGGAAGGTCTTGAATTCTCCGCGAAAGAGGTGCTGGATCGCTTGATCGGCGGCCGCCTGGTGATCGCGCGCCAGGTGCGAGGCAGCCTGGTCACCCGCTCCGAGGCGGGGGTCACGCTGGACACCAGTGCGCTCTCGCTGCGCAATGCCGAGACCGAGCTGGTGCACGAGTCGTTGATCCGGAACTGGGATCGCCTGCGGCGTTGGCTGGACGAGAGTCGGGACGAGGTGAGCTTTCTGGAGGAGACGCAGCAGGCCGCCGAGCTCTGGATCCGACGCGGTCGACGCGACTCGGAGGTCTGGCGGGGCGACGCGCTGCGCGACGCCTTGCGGCGGGCCGAGCGCGTGGTGGCCCTGCCCCGCGGGGTGCGCGACTTCCTGGCCGCTGGCCAGCACCTCGAGACCGGTCGCATCCGACGCCGGCGCGGTCTGCTGGCTGGTGGCTTCTCGGCGGTGTTGCTGGTGGCCTTCGTGCTCGCCATGCAGAACCTGCAGACCCGGCGCGCGCGCGTGCACGCGGAACAGGGCCGGGCCGAGGCTCTGCGCGAGGGCGCCGACTCGGCCGCAGCCCGGGGCAACCTGCTGGAGGCACGCGCCAAGCTGCGCAGCGCCATGGAGGCCCAGGACTCGACCCAGGGCCGCATCCTGTGGTGGAAGACCCAGCGCGAACCGCTGGAGTGGCGCAAGGGAATCGGCCTGATCCCCGAAGATGTGGCTTTTTCGCCCGATGGAGCCACCTTGGCGGTGGCGCGGCAGGATGGCGTGGTGCAGCTGTACGACACCCGCACCCGCGTGTCCCGCAGCCTGCGCGGTCACAGCAACGGCTTGTGGGTGCTGGCCTTCTCCCACGATGGACGCTGGCTGGCCTCGGGCACGCACCTGGGCCAGATCGGCCTCTGGGACCTGGAACGGGGAGACGGACGCATCTTCGACGCCCACTCGCGGGCAGTGAGTGGGCTGGCCTTCCATCCTGACGGCAGGCGCCTGGTCTCGGCGAGCATCGATGGCAGCGTCAAGCTCTGGGATTCCTCCTCGGGCGTGCTGCGTCAGGACCTGATGGACGATGTCGGCTACCTGCGCGCCATGGCCCTCTCCCCTGACGGCGGGCTGCTGGCCCTGGGGGGCAAGCAGCGCGTGGTGCGCCTCTGGGACCTGGTGGCGGGCAAGGAGCTGCCTGCCCTCGAGGGTCACGAGGGCATGCTGCACAGCCTGGCCTTCAGCTCCGATGGCCGGCAGCTGGCCTCGGCAGGCCGGGACCTCGCGATTCGGCTCTGGGATCCCCGCAAGGGCAAGGAACAGGCCGTGCTGCGGGGCCACACCGACTTCATCAACTCCGTGGCGTTCCACCCCCGGGGAGACCTGCTGGCCTCAGGAGGCCGCGACTCCGTCGTGAAGCTCTGGGATCCCGAGACCGGCAACCTGGCGCGCGAGCTGCGCGGGCACGACTCCTGGATCTGGAAGGTGGAGTTCAGCCCGGACGGCAAGCACCTGGCGTCGGCGGGCCAGGACAATGAGCTGCGCCTGTGGGACATGGACAGCACGGCCGCGCCCCAGCCTCGTGGCCACCTCTCCCCGGGCGTGGGGCTCGCCTTTGGACCGGATGGAACGCAGCTGGTCTCGTCGGGTTTCGACAAGCTGGTTCGCCTGTGGGACGTGGCCACCGGCGACCAGCTGGCCACCCTGGATGGCGCCGAGGCCCAGCTGCACCGGGTGCGCTTCAGCCCTGACGGACAGCAGGTGGCGGCGGCCAGCCTGGACCACAGTGTGCAGCGCTGGGACATCCGCACGGGCGCCATGATCCAGCCGCTGGTCGGCCACGGCGGGGTGGTCTTCGACCTGCGCTACAGCCCTGATGGGGCGTTGCTGGCCTCCTGCGACTGGCAGGGTGCCACCTTCCTGTGGGATGCAGCCTCGGGGGAGGCCCTGCACCAGCTGCCCATGCAAGGACGAGGGGCCTATGCCGTGGAGTTCGCCCCTGATGGGCGAGATCTGCTGACCGTGCCCAAGGACGCGGATATCCGGATCTGGAAGGTCCCTAAGGGCAGCTCATCCCGCGCGACCCTGGCGCAGCGTCTCAAGGGGGCGGAGGCGCGCACGGCGGCCTTCGGACCCCAGGGGCGCTGGCTGGTCTCGGGCAGCGAGCAGGGAGAGCTGCGCCTATGGGACCTGCGCGACGGCGCGGGGCATTCGCTGGCCGAGCTCGAGGGGCACTCGATCTGGAGTGTCGCCTTCCACTCCGATGGCGCGCGGATTGGGGTGGCTGCCAGCGGTGGGCGGGCGGCCATCTTCGACCTGGAGGGTCGCCAGCTGGCCGAGCTGCGGGGCCACCGCGGCGACGTCAACGACATCGTGTTCAGCCCGGACGGCTTCCTCGTCGCCACCATCTCCGACGACGCCACGGTGCGGCTCTGGCACGCCGAAGGCGGCTTGCCCTTCTGGCGGGCCCCGATCATGCTGGGCAGCCCCCCGGAGGTCCTCACGCAGCGGGGCTGGATCTCCCCGGGGGATGCGCCCTCCGCGGTGGATGAGTCGAGCTGGGCGGACGTGGTGGAGACCTCCTGCCTGTTGGCCGACGAGTCGCCTTCCACGGACCTGCTCTGCCTCTACACGCTGGATGGCGAGCTACAGCTCTGGGCGCGGAGCTCAGACCAGCTCCTGGTGGAGCAGGCGGTGCAGGATCCGCAACGCCTGCTGGCCGCGGCCGGCAGCTGTCTGGTGCTGGACGGGGCGGGGCAGGTTCAGCGCTTCGATGCCAGCGGAGGCAGCGACACGCTGGCTCGCGAGGCCTCGGCGCTGGCGCGTGACGGGCAGGCCTTCCTGGTAGCCCTGGGCGATCGGGTGGCGCGCCTGGACGAGCGGGGCGTGGAGAGCGACGCCTGGTCCATTGGCACGGGCGTCAGTGCCATGGCGCGCAGTCATCCCTACCTGGTCCTGGGCTACTCCGATGGCGACATCGAGCTGGTGTCGCTGGAGCCGGGCGGCTCTGCGCCGGAGTTCGATTTCGAGAACCTGCCCCCCCATCGCGTGGTCAGGCTGCTGCCCGGGCCCAGCAAGACGCTGGTGGCGGGCTTCGCCGACGGCACGCTGGGCCTGTGGAACCTGGAGAACGGCGTGCGCCTGCAGCGGGTGAAGCTGCACGGTTCCATCGCCCACCTGCGCTTCGACGGCGGCCAACTCTACGCCGCCACGGAGCTGGGCGACGTGCAGCGCCTGGATTTCACCGTGCTGCAGCAGCCCTACTGCGACGTGCTGCATGACCTGTGGGCCGGGATCCCGGTGGTGTGGGAGGAGGGCCTTCCGGTCTCCCGCGAGCCGGACGCGGACCACCCCTGCTTCGAGTAGCCGAGTCGCGATGGAATTCCACACGCAGATGCCTGGCTTCGGCAGCGGCTCTGGCCCCTGGCTGGTCGGGCGGGACGAGGCCTGCGACATCGTACTGCGCGATGAGACTGTGGATCCGCGGCACCTGTCCATCATGCCCCTGGACGTGGGGCGTTACCGCATCACCGACATGGGCTCGGCCTATGGCACCTGGCTGCACGGGCGCCGCATCGAGGTGGCCGACGTCTCACTCTGGGACCTGGTGCGCCTGGGCGCCAGGAGCATACGCCTGGTGGAGCTGCGCAGCGAGGACCTGGGGGCCGGGCGCTCCCTGGTGGTGGGGCGCGGCCGAACAGCCGACATCGTGTTGGACCACCCCATGGTCAGCCGCGAGCACATACGCATCTCCTTGCAGGGCTCGGGACTGCAGGTGGAGGACCTGGGGGGCCGCAACGTGGTGACCGTCGACGGGCAGCCCGTACAGGGCAGCGCGAGCCTGCCCCCGGGAGGGCGCCTGGTCCTGGGGCCCTACGAGGTCCCTCCCGAGCAGCTGGACGACTGGAACCAGCGCCTGCGGGAGTTGGAGCAACCGGGGGAGACGGGGCAGGGCGTGCCCATCCCCCTCGAGGGGCAGCTGACCCTGGGCCGCTCCCCCTCGGCCGATCTGGTGCTGGACGATCCCCAGGTCTCTTGGTTTCACGCGCGCATCCACGTGCACGACGGGCGCTGGAGCGTTCAGGACCTGGGTAGCAGCAACGGCACCTTCCTGAACGGGGCGCGCATACGCCGGGCGCCCTTGTCGCCCGACGATGCCCTGGCCCTGGGCCCGGTGCCCCTCTGTCTGGATGGGGGGCTCATCAGGCGCTCCGAGCTGGATCCCAGCGAGCTGCGCCTGGACGCCAAGGCGCTGCAGCGCGTCCTGTCCAACGGCAAGCAGCTGCTGGACGGGCTGAGCATCACGGTCTTTCCGGGCGAACTGGTGGGCGTGATGGGGCCCTCGGGAGCAGGCAAGACCACCCTGTTGGACGCCTTGACGGGCCGCGCACGCGCCAGCGGCGGCCAGGTGCTGTTCAACCACCGGGATCTGCACGAGCACTTCGCCCAGCTGCGGCATCGTATCGGCTACGTGCCCCAGGAAGACGTCATGCACGGCGAGCTGACCGTGCACGAGGTGCTGCTCTACGCCGCCCTGCTGCGTCTGCCCCGGGACCTGCCGCGCAGCGCCGTGCGCCTGCAGGCGGACCGCCTGCTGGTGCGGCTGGGACTGGATCATCTGCGCAACCAGCGGGTGGGGGATGGGCGCCGGCGGGGGATCTCCGGTGGAGAGCGCCGGCGCGTCAGCATCGCCATGGAGCTGGTGACCGAACCCGCCATGCTGGTGCTGGACGAGCCCACCTCCGGGCTGGATGCCACCGCCGCGCTGGAGACCGTGCGTGCGCTGAAGGAGCTGGCCGCTGCGGGCAAGACCGTGCTGATGACCTTGCACCAACCTCGGTCCGAGGTCTTCCGCATGCTGGATCGCCTGCTCCTGCTGGAGAAGGGGGGCAAGCTGGTCTGGTTCGGTCCGGCCGAGAAAGACGCGGAGGCGTGGTTCGCCGCGCAGAGCGGCCTGGAGCGGCCCGAGGCCGCCAACCCGGCGGACTACCTGTTGGACGCTTTGGAGGCCGGGGGCTCCCCCGAGGAGTGGCAGGCCGCCTATGCGGCCAGCAAGACCTGTCAGCGCTACGTGACCACGTGGCAGGAGGCCTCGCTGCCGCCCGAGCAGGCGCCCCTGCCGGCGCTGAAGGGCCGGCGACGCGGCAGGTTGAGCGAGTACTCGCATCTGGTGCGGCGCTACGCGCTGCGCAAGAGCCGGGATCGGGGCAGCCTGGCCATCCAGCTGCTGCAGGCTCCCATCATCGGGCTGCTGGCCGGCTGGCTCTTCCACAAGGAGCCCAGCTTCGGCCTGGGCCTGCCCAAGCTCTGCGTGCTGAGCGAGGTGCTGCCGGCGCTGTTCATGCTGGGGGCGGCCGCGCTCTGGTTCGGCTGCAGCAACGTGGCACGCGAGCTGGTGGGCGACCGGCCCATCTTCACCCGCGAACGCCTCTCCGGCTTGTCGCCGACGGCGTATCTGGCATCCATCTTCACGGTGCAGCTGGGCATCGCCGCCCTGCAGACCACGGTGCTGGTGGCCGTGGCCTGGCCGCTGGCGGGCCTGGCGGCCAGCACCTGCTTGCCGGCCTGGCTGCTCTTGCTGGTCACGGCGGCCTGCGGCATCGGCATGGGGCTGCTGGTCTCCGCCCTGGCCACCAGCGAGGTGGCGGCCATCGCGGCCGTGCCGCTGCTGCTGCTGCCCCAGCTGATGTTCTCGGGCTATCTCAAGCTGCTGCGGGAGATGGGGCCGCTGCAGCGCGCCGCCACCCATCTAAGCCCCATGCGCTGGATCTTCGAGGGCCTGTTGGGGCTGGAGTACCGGGCGGCCGGCCAGCCCGAGGTGCTGGGCAAGTGCATCGGCTTTTCCGGCAGCGGGCTGCTGGCGCCGCTGGTGGCCTTGAGTCTGGTTTGCGTGGGCCTGCTCGGCGCCACGGCCCTGCTGATCAGAGCAGGGAGAGCACCTGGCCGGTCTGGGCCTCGATGACGCGCACGTCGTCCAGGCTGAGCTCGGGCTTGGCCGCCAGCTCGCTCAGGGTGGCCAGCACCTGGGCCAGGGTCTCGGCCACGGCGGCGTCGGCCTTGTCCGCGCCCTTGTCCTGCACGTAGCGCAAGAAGAAGTCCACCACCTCTTTCTCGCGCAGCAGCTTGCTGGCCGCAGCGCTGTCGCCCGAGGCCAATACGGCTCGCGCCACCAGGTTGCTGCCCTCCAGCCAGGCGCCGGCCTGCAGCAGAGGACCGGTGCGGTCCTCGGGGCCCCAGCCCTCTTCGGGCACCATCATGGAGGCCACGTCGTCCAGGGCCTGGATGAACTCCTGCTTGCCGGCGTCTTCCTTCTCGATGGAGGCCTTCAGATCGTCGATGGAGGACAGCAGCCCCGCGCCGGCGCCGATGGCTTGCATGCCGCTGCGGATCACGCCCAGCCGCTCCAACAGCATCTCCCTGGGCGCGTCCTTGCCGGCCAGGATGGCGTCGGCCAGCACCACGCCGGTACGAACGGCCGTAGCGTCCAGGTCGGTCGCGGTGGGGGAGAAGACGCGCTCGGGCACCAAGCCGGCCAGGCCGTCGGTCAGGCCGGCTTCCTTGACCTGGGCCTCGATGTCCAGGGGGGAGGGGACCAGGGCGCGGTAGCTGGTGGGCTGACCCTGGTCCGCTGCGGTCGGTGGAGGCTGGGGCTTCTCCACAGCCGGTTCCGCCGGGGGAGGGGCCGGCGCGGTCGGGGTCTCGGCAGAGCAGGACGCAGCCAGCAGGAACGCGGGAAGGATCAGTCGTCGCATGCGGTCTCCATGGTTGAACGGCAGGAACATAGCACAGGCGCGCTGTGGGGTTCCAGCCGGCCAGGTCGAGCCTACTGGGCCGCGAACTCGCCCCGCAGCAGCACCCAGCCCTGTTCGGTCAGCGAGATGCTGGGATCGCGGATCTCCAGCGACACATCAGCCAGGGCCTCCATGTCGGTCAGATCCCCAAGCTCCACGGGCGGGATGGCGTAGCCCGGCATCCAGTCCGAGGCGCTGCCCAGCAGGGGGGGCAGGATCAGGCGCATCAGGGCGGCCAGGTCGCCCGGATCCAGGGCCGGATCGTACTCCAGCACACCCACGTAGACCTCGACGTAGGCCGGCCGGTCGTCCAGGCTCATGGTCAGCTCGTCGTCGCCGTCGATGGCGACCGTGGCGCCGGTGCTGACATTGACGGAGAAATCGTGGGTGATGCCGTCTTCGCGGTGAAAGGCCACGCGCAGCTCGCCCAGGGAGAGGTTGAGCTGCATGTCCTCTTGCACGGGCGCCTCGATCACGGGGGGCAGGCCCAGGTTCATGCCCACGCTGTCCACCGGCCCCAGCGGGGGTTCCATCTCACCTCCGGACAGCGCCGTCATCTCTATGCTGGAGATGCTCATGTTGGAGAGCAGGCCCGCGGCCCAGCTGGCGTAGAGCAGCTGGTTGACGAAGTCGTCGTCGGCCAGCACGGCGAAGCTGCCGCCGCTGGCCTCGCTCCAGTCGGGCGGCTCGCTCTCGGTCATGACCGAGCCGGCGCCCTCGGGTAGCTCGACGCGCACGTCGGACCAGGCGGTGGCGTCCATCTCCAGGCGGATGCCGCTGGAGGTGACATCGGCGCTGTTCATGGAGAGGGACAGGTAGATGGGGGGATCCTTGCCGAAGCTGGTGTCCATGGCCAGGCCGTTGAGGTACTCGGGCACCAGCTCTTCCAGCATGGCGGCCACCTCGTCTTCCAGCGAGGACTCGACGTAGTCGCCCACCCAGTCGTAGAGCCAGGACTCGAAGGGCACCCAGTCGGCCTCGAAGCCGAAGCCCTGCATGGTGGCGGTGACCTGGGTGTCCATGGCCCGCACCTGGCCGCCGCTGACCGACAGGGCCATGGAGGCGTCCAGCTGCAGGGAGCTCATCCAGGCCGTGCCGTCGGTCTCGACCCAGTCGTACCAGTCCACGCCTTGGACGTGGAAATCCATCTCCACGTTGTAGAGCGTGAAGCTGCCTTGAAGAGCGCCGTTGGTGGGCTGCAGCGCGACGTCGGCCCCGGACCAGGCGAAGCGCGTGGGCGTGATCTCGGCGTACTCGCCCTCCATGGGCTGGCCCACGAAGCTGTCGGCCAGGGAGTCGTCCTGCAGCACCAGCTCGATCAGCCCCGCCAGCTCCGACAGATCCGGTCCCAGCAGGATGCGCACGCCCCCGGTGATGGGTTCTCCCAGCTGGCTCACCGGGCCCCAGACGAAGGCGCGGCCGTCCACGGCTCGCTGGTCGCCCTCGTCTTCCAGGCGGAAGCCCAGCAGGTTCAGGCCGTTGTCAGGGGTCCAGGCCTGGTCGATGGCGCCGTTGCCTTGCCAGCTGATGGCCTGCTCGTTGGCCTCCAGCGTGGTCAAGGCGTAGCTGCCCTGCCGCACCTGCCCCTGGATGGTCACCTGTTGCTGGCCCAGGAAGGCGGCCCGGGCGGGCGCGTCGATGCGCAGCACGGGCAGCTCGGGGACCTCCTCCACCTCGGGCGTTTCCGTGCTCTCCTCGTCCTTGTCGCAGGCCACCGCCAGCAGAGCCAAGAGCGCGGGGAGGAGCGGGGACAGGCGGTTCATTCTTGTTCTCCGGCGGGCTCGGTGCGCCTGCTACGATACACGCTGTGCAGGATATCGAAGTTCGGCCCATGTTGCAGTCCATCCTCCCAGCTCTGCTCCACGATCTGCGCGGCGTGCTGGTGGTGGGGAGCGCCATCCTGGCGCTGCTGGTGGGCTCCGAGCTGCTCTACCGCATCTTCAAGCTGCCCAACGAGCACACGCGCAAGCTCTCCCACATCGGCTCGGGCTTCATCGTACTGGTCTTCCCCTGGTTGCTGAGCAGCGCCTGGTCTGTGGCGCTGCTGACCGTCACCTTCCTGGCCATCCTGGTGGGGGGCAAGAAGACCGGCCTGCTGCAGTCCATCCACGGCGTGGAGCGGCGCACCGGTGGGGCCTTCTACTACCCGGTGGCCGTGCTGGGGGTCTGGCTGCTGTCGGGCGGCGAGCCGCTGCTCTTCACCGTGCCCATCGCCATCATGGCCATCGCCGACACCGGAGCGGCCCTGGTGGGCAAGACGCGGGGAGAGAACCGTTTCCCCGTGCTGGACGGCGAGCGCAGCTTCGAGGGCTCGGCCACCTTCTTCGGCCTGGCCCTGGCCATCGTGCTGGGGGGGCTGGCCCTGGCGCAGCGGCCGGGCTGGCCCGACATGCTGCTGGTGGCCCTGGTGACGGCCCTGCTGACCTGCGCCGTGGAAGCGGTCAGCGTGCGCGGCAGCGACAACCTGTTCATCCCCTACGCCGCCTGGCTGGTCATGGAGCGCACCCTGCGCCTGGGGTTGGAGGAGCTGTCCGCGTGGGTGCTGGGCATGCTGCTGGCCCTGGGGGTGGTGGTGGCCAGCCTGCGCCTGACGCGCATGCAGCCGGCCGGGGCGCTGTTGACCTTCGTGATGGGCAGCCTGGCCTTTGCCATGGGGGGCTGGGCCTGGCTGCTTCCCATGTTGGCGCTCTACGGCCTGTACGCGTTGCTGCGGCCGCGCGGAGCGCCCACCGATCTGCAGCAGATCTTTCCCTCCACGGCCGGCAGCCTGCTGGTGGTGCTGATCTACGCCCATAGCGACGATCCGACGCTCTACGGTCCCTACCTGGTGACCATCTGCGCCAACGCGGCCATCGCGCCCTGGCTGACCCTGCAGCGGCGCGGCCTGGCCCTGGCCCTGGCCCTGCCCGCGGCCTGCGCGCCGGTCCTGGCGGTCCTGCCGCTGGGAGGACCGGTGCCGCTGGCAGGCGCCGTGCTGGGGGGGCTGGGGGGCCTGGCGCTCTTCCTGGCCCTGGACCGCACACCGCTGCGCGGGCGGCGGCCCGTGGCGGCCGTCAGCCTGGCCCTGCTGGCCTGGCTGTTCTTCTCCCAGCTGGGGTGAGCTCATGGATCCCGCTCGCATCGCGCTCTATCGCAGCCTGGCCCCCTTGGCCCCGCTGCGCGCCCGAGGAGCCGAGCTGCTGGCTGCCGCGCACCCGGGCCTGGTGCCGGACGGCACGCTCTCGGCACCCCAGGGAGATCCGGCGGGTTTCGACGCGGTCATCGAGGCCGGCGAGGCCTGGCTGCGTCAGCGGGGCTGCGCGCGCGCCCTGGCGCCCATGGAGGTCTGCACCTGGTTTCCCTACCGCGCCTGCCTGGGGCCCTGGCAGCGGGCGCCCTTTCCGCTGGAGCCCATGACGCGACCCGAGCCCTGGTTGGAGCGCGGCTACCAGGCCGTGGCGCACTACGACTCCCAGCTGGTGCCCCACCAACCCCAGCTCTCGCGGCTGGAATCGGCGGCGGCGCGGGTGGCGGCGGCGGGGCTGCGGGTGCGGCCCATGGATCCTGGGGATTTCGAGGCCGAGCTGCGGCGGGCCTGGGAGGTCTCGCTGGCGGCCTTCGAGGGGGCCTACGCCTATGTGCCCCTGCCCTGGGAGGCCTTCCGGGCGCTCTACCTGCCCTACCGCGCCATGCTGGATCCGCGCTTGGTCTTTTTTGCGGAGGACGGAGCCGGGAGGGTGGCGGGCTTCGCCATGACCTACCCGGAAGCAGGGGAGGGGGGGGAGCGGGCCGTGGTCTACAAGACCCTGGCCGTGCACCCGCGCGCCCAGCGCTGCGGCCTGGGGCGCCACCTGCTGGCCTGCGTGCATCGGGCGGCCATGGCCCAGGGGCTGGGAGGGGGGTTGATCCACGCGCTGATGTGGCAGGGCAGCGCCTCGCAGCGCATGGCGGTGAAGACGGGGCGGGTGATTCGGGAGTACGCGTTGTTGGGGAGGGGATTGGGCTAGTGCCCCAGTCAGGAAATCCTGCCCCGGATTTCCTGCTGCGCTTCGCGCAGGCCGCTTCGCGGCACTGGAGCACCAGCGCTTTCTTTGGGGGGCTGCGCCCCTCGCGCCTGTGGCGCTCCCCCATCCCGGCCGCTGGCGCGGCCGGAGTGCCGGCGGCAAGCGCGCCGTGGTAACTGGGGCAGGACTTGCCGCCGCCGGCACTAGCCCGCGCGCAGCACCGCCCGCCCCCGTACCCGGCTGGAGCGCAGCACCTCGATGCGGGCATCGTCGGGGCACATGGGACAGCTGCGGCAGGACCAGGAGCGCCAGTGGCGGGCGGCGGCCAGGACCAGGCAGCCACCATACCTGGGACAGGCCCAGTGCCTTGGGGGGATGATCACCGCGTCCTGGGGCGGCAGGTACTTGCTCGGTCCGACGCGCTTGGCCATGGAACGAGTCTAGATCCCTCGCGGGTCGGAAAGCAAGTGGCTGGTGGCGGGGCGTGCTCTACGCCGGGCCCGCAGCCCTGGTATCATGGCCCGCCCCCGTCCCGCGCCTTGCACCCATGCCTCACCCCAACATCATGCAGCACCTCTGTCGCCTGGCTGCCGATCAACCCGAGCGGCTGGCGTTGATCGAGCCCTCGGGGGCCAGCATGCGCTTCGCCGAGCTGGAGGCTCGCAGCGCGGCCATCGCCGGAGGCCTGCGGCAGCGTGGCGCAGAGGAAGGCGCGCGCATCCTGGCGCTCGCGCCCATGGGCATCTCGCTCTACCTGGCGCTGCTGGCCGTGTTTCGGGCGGGCTGCACGGCGGTGCTGCTGGATCCCTCGGCGCCACGGGAGAAGCTGCGCCCCCTGCTGGGCAGCCTGGATCTCTTCGGCTTCATCGGCAGCCCCAAGGCCCAGCTTCTGCGCCTGCTGCACAAGGAGCTGCGCGGCTTGCGCCTGTACGGCTGTACCGGCTTCACGCCCCTGCCCGCCAAGCGCCTGCGGGCCCTGGAGGGTCCGCCGCTGGCGCCTCAGCCCAGCCAGGCTCCCGCCCTGATCACCTTCACCACAGGCAGCACGGGCCGGCCCCGGGCCATGGCCCGCTCCCACGCCTTCCTGGATGCCCAGCGCAAGGCCCTGACGGCGCATATGGACATCGGCCCCGACGACGTGGACCTGGCCACACTGCCGGTCTTCCTGCTCAACTCGCTTTCGGCGGGAGCCACCTGCGTGTTGGCGGACGCCGACCTGACGCGCCCGGCCTCGGCCAGCCCGACCCGCATCGCGGCCCAGCTGCTGCGTTGGGAGGTGACGCTCTGCAGCGGCTCGCCGGCCTTCTTCGCCCCGCTGGCGGCCCACCTGCGCGCCGCGGACCAGCAGCTGCCCGCCCTGCGCAAGCTCTTCGTGGGCGGGGGGCGGGTGCCCAGCGCGCTGCTGGAGGACCTGCTGGCGATGGCTCCCTCGGCCCGCGTCGAGGTGCACTACGGCTCCACCGAGGCCGATCCCATGGCCACGGCCGACGCCCGCGAGGTGCTGGCCCTGGGAGGCGACGGGGCTGGCCAGGGCTCCTGCGTGGGCCGCGCCGTGCCTGGCATCCAGCTGGAGATCTGGCAGCCGGGCGGCAGCCAGGCCCTGCCCACGGGCGAGGCGGGGGAGGTGGCGGTGGCGGGCGAGCACGTCAACCAGGGCTACTTCCGGGATCCCGAGGCCGACGCGCGCTGCAAGCTGCGCAAGGACGGGCGGATCTGGCATCGCACGGGCGACCTGGGCCGCCTGGACGACCAGGGGCGTCTGTGGTTGCTGGGGCGCGTGGGGGAGGCGGCGGGCGGCGCCCTGCCCCTGGTGGCAGAGGGGCTGGCCGAGGGGCTGGACTACGTGCGCCGTGCGGGCCTGGGGCAGCGGCGGGGCCAGCCCGTGCTGGCGGTGGAGCTGGCGGGCGATGCCCCCGAGGACTGGCGGGCTCAGCTGCAGCGGCTCACCGGGATCACCAGCGCGGTGGCCCTGGCCAGCGTGCCCGTGGACCCGCGCCACAACGCCAAGGTGGACCGGCCCGCCCTGAACCGGCTGCTGGGGGCTGAGAAATGACGCCTTTCGCCTTGTCGGCGTTTCCAGCTGGCCCCGGGACCTGGCAGGGCGTTACGGCCTCTCTTCGATTGTCCCCGCCGGACCCCTTTCCATCTGTGGAGGCGCTATGAAGACCGCCATCATCGCGACTTCTGTCGTTTTTCTCTCCACCAGCTCCTGCCTGCCCGTGGGCAGCATGTACGTCATCCCCGATAGCGGCATCGAAGCCGACACGGACACGGACACGGATACCGACACGGACACGGATACCGACACGGATACCGATCTGGTCGCGGAACCCCAGGACTGATCCGCCCCGCCCCGCAATCTCGCAGGTCAGTGCGCGCCTTCTTCAGTTGGTGGAGAGCGAGAGGCGGCCGGACAAGAGCAGGTCCACCTCGATGGCCTGGTCGGTCAGGCGCACGCCCGAGAAGCTGATCTCGTCCATCTTGCCGGTCAACGACATGCCCTTGCGGCTGCGCCCCTTGGCCAGGGCCTGGTTGAGCTCGCTGCGCAACTGATTCAGCTGATCGCCCAGCGGGAAGCTCAGGCGCTGGGAGAGCTGCACGCGGATCTCCTCGGCGATGGCCCCGTGGGCCGCATCGATCCAGCTATTGCCGCTGGAGGCGGCGTAGGCGAAGTCTTCGATGGTCAGGGTCTGGCTGGCCACGTCCATCGCGGGCCGCCCCATCAGCCAGGTGCGTACCTCGAGATCGCCCGCTGGGCTCTCGAGGGCCAGCACCAGGCCCAGGGCCAGGGACTCGCCGCTGGGGTACAGGTCCGTCAGCTCGACCAGGGTGGCCGAGGCCTCTCCGGCACCTGCGGGCAGCTGGGTCTGGTAGCGCCCGCCCTCCAGCTTCTCGCGCGCCATGGCGCCCAGGCTGTCCCAGTCCAGCAGCAGGGGGATGGCCAGCCGCGCACCGCTGGAGCGGGGAGGCGTGCCGCGCGCCGGCAGGGGCCCGGGATGCACGGCGCCCAGCGCCTCGCCCAACGAGCCCACCAGCAGGCCCCGGGCACCCACCGTGATGCCCAGGGCGTCTTTCCCCAGCACAGGGTCGGATGCGTAGAGCGCCGAGGGCGTGAAGCGCAGCCACATCTCGGGATTCTCGCGGGTTTTCCGCGGCTGCGCCAGCTGGGTCCAGGCCTGCTCCACGCGCTGGCGCACGGGCTGCTGCTCAGCCAGGCGTTCGGCGATCTTTGCCTGCACCTCTTTCCACTTGGGCGCCAGCAGCTTGTCCAGCCTTTCTTCCAGGTCGAGCTGGACGGGCCCCGACTTGAATGTGGGGGTCTTCTTCCAGCGGTGGGAGACCACCGGCGATAGCTCCAGCGACCAGTCCTGGCCCAGCTTCGGCTGCACGTCGACGCGCACGAGCAGGCTGGCCTGGATGGTCCCCAACGTGACGCCGCGCTTGCCGCCCACCCGCTTGCGGTAGACCTCCACCTTCACGTCCACCGGCAGGATGAAGCGCAGGGCGTCGTCCACCAGGCGCAGGCCCACGTCCCCGCTGCGCTCGGCGTGGGCGTCGACCCTGATGCGGGCGGCCACCTCGCGGTCCTGCTCGTCCAGCAGAACCTGGGGCACCTTTTCCTGGATCGTGGCCTGCAGCGCGTCGTAGTCCAGGCTCAGGGGCAGGGTGATGGTGGAGGGCTGATCCGGAGGCGCCTCTGTGACGCTGGCTCCGCGGGGCGGGGCCTGCAGCTCCGAGGGCAGCAGGCCCGAGCAGGCCAGGCTCAGCAGCAGGCAGAGCGCCAGGGCCCCCAGGGCCCAGGCGCTTTGGCGATCTGTGTTGTACAAGGGGCTAGGCCGGCGGATCCTCGGTGGACGTAGCGCCGAAGACGCCGTCCTCGTGGTCCAGGCGCGCCTTGACGCCGCGGATGCGGTCCACCGTCTCGGGGATGGTGTCCAGGATGCGCTCTATGGTGGGGCGCTTCTCGCGGACCTGCAGCACGCGCACGCCCTTCTTGGTGAAGACGATCACGCCAACCGGGCGCACCGTGATGCCGCCGACGGTGGCCATGCCGTTGCCGCCGGTGCCGATGGAGGCGCCTTCGTCACGGGACACGGAGCCGTCGCCCTCGCCGCCGCCGCCGCCGAAGCCCAGCTGCAGGCGCAGCATGGGGACGATCTTCAGATCGCCGATTTCGATGGCCTGACCGGCAAATTCCTTGTTGGCCACGACCGAGCCGAGGCGGGTGGTGACATCGTCGACCATGTTCTTCAAGAGCATATCGGCCTCCTTAGCGCGCTACGGCTTCGATGCGGACTTCGTCGCCCTCGATCACCAGGGCGCAGAGGGGGCGCACCTGCACGGCGCCGCCCGAGAGCCCGCCCTCGCCTCGGCCGGCCGTGTCGTCGGCCTTGCCGCTGGCTTCGGCGCCCGCTCCGGCGCCACCGAAGAACAGGGAGATCTCGGAGAGCGGCACCACCGTGCGCTCGCCGTCGGAGACAGGCTGCCCCACCACGGCGCGGCTCTGCACCACCTCCTGGAGGCGCTTGGCCACCATGTCGAGAACTTTGTCCACTTCGCTCATATGCTCGCTCCTTTCTCAGGTTCAAGACGCTTCACTGTAGCACGTTGGATCTTCTGAGGGCTCGTCCTCCCGCGGCCAGCTGCGCCAGGTGCGACCGGCGTTCACAAGGCGCCGCCCTGCGGCGGAGAGAGGCCAGAAGCGCAGCAGGATCCAGCCCACCGGACCCAGCCGCAGGCGGCCTTCCAGGTGGGCGTCACCCTCCAGCATCGGCCCCCACCAGGCTGGCTCGAGCCAGAGCGTGCCCGGGGGTAGCAGGCCGGCGGCGGCCGAGCCCAGGGCGGTGGCCATGCCCATCCAGTAGGGGTCCTCGATGCGAAAGCGCAGCGCCAGGCGGGGATTGAGGCCCACGGCTCGCAAGAGCCCGTTCGCCAGCACCAGACCGCGCAGGAAGAGCTCTTCCAGCTGCATGGGGCCGCCCAGCTGCGCCGCGGCACCGCGCAGCGCGGCCAGCTCGATCTCGATGCGCTCGCGCTCCAGCAGTACGCGCCAGTCGAAGGGTTCCTTCTCTTCCTTGAAGTAGGCGAGCAGGCGCTTGACCTGGCGTACCAGGCTCAGCACGTGCCGTTGAGGAACCTCGCGGCCCAGGATCAGGATGGCCCAGTGCCAGGCGCTGGCGCGCCGCGCGCCCTCGGCCCTAAGCAGGCCCCAGCCCCAGCGCAGCCGACCCCAGGCGGAGAACGCGCCCCGCTGCCTGACGTGGGCTACGAGCTCCAGCGGCGCGTAGAGCGCCAGCAGCGCTGCGAGCAGCGACAGCGCCAGGGCGGCGCCCAGGGTTGCCAGGACCCATTCCATCGGGGGAGTATATTCTCCTGCACTACGATCCGGAGTAGAATCACAGGTATGCGCTGCGCCCTCCTCGTCCCTCTCCTCTGCCTGGGCTGCAAAGCCGACGACGGCGAGGTCCTCTCCCTGGATCGCCTGAAGAACGGCGACTACCAGTTCTACACCCTGGCTGTGGTCGATGGCTGCCTGGACGGCGCCCTGGAGGCGCTCTTCATGCCCGAGGGCCCGGAGACGGCCCACGCCTTCGAGTACGAGATCTATCTGCCCTCGGCCGACGAACTGCCCATGTCCTACTCGGTGGACTTCCGGGAGCCCTTCGTGGGCATGGACGTGACGGTGGACCGCCTGGACGACAACACCCTGGGCGTGGACGGCGACATCATGCCCGATGTGGCCCTGGGCGGCAGCACGGGCGACTGCGCGGCCGACATGGAGGCCGACGCCGAGCTGCAGCCCGTGGCCCGCGACCGCGTGCAGGGCACAGCCGTGATCCAGGTGCGCGACCCCTACGGCAGCGAGGGCCTGTGCCCGGTCTTCGACCAGGATCCCTGCCAGGTGCAGCTGACGCTGGAGGCGGAGCTGGACTGAGCCCGCTTCACCACCCGCCGTAGAGCAGGTAGATCATCCCGGCGTCCGAGCCCATGCCGTCGGCCAGGGGGGCGCCCACCAGCAGGTCGTCCAGGCCGTCGGCGTCCAGATCCCCGGCACCGGCCACGGCGTAGCCGGCGTAGTCCAGGGCGGCTTCGCCCAGCAACAGCGCGTCGGCCTCGTCCAGCACGATCTCGCCCTCCAGCGGGCCCAGCAGCAGGGCGGCGCTGCCCGAGTCGCTGTGGGCCTGGTAGTCCGGGGAGCCCACCAGCACGTCGGCCCAGCCGTCGCCATCCACATCGCCCGCGCCGGCCACGGCCCCCCCGGCGTTGTCGTGGGATATCTGGCCCAGCAGCTTGGCCGGGCTGTTGGCCAGGCTCTCGGAGCCCTCGATGGGCCCCAGCAGCAGGTAGGCGGCGCCAGCGTCGTTGCCCCCGCTGTCGTCGTAGGGGGCGCCCACCAGCAGGTCGGCGTAGCCGTCGGCGTTCACGTCGCCGGCGCCCGCCAGGCCGTAGCTGGCCATGTCGTTGGCGCTCTCGCCCCAGCGCTTGGCGTCGGCCTCGGCCAGGGGCAGATCGGCGGTCACCGGGCCCAGCAGCAGGTAGGCCGAACCTGAGCTGCTGCCGCCGCTGTCCTGGCCGTTGGCGCCCACCAACAGGTCCGCCTGGCCGTCTCCGTCCACGTCGCCCGGCCCCACCACGCGCACGCCGGCGCCGTCCAGGCTCGTCTCTCCCACCAGACGGATGGTCTCGGAGAGCTCCAGGTCGCCCTGCACCGGACCGGGCACCAGGTAGACGGCGCCGGGCAGGGCGGAGCCTTCTTTCTGAAGCGGCGCGCCCACCAGCAGGTCTTCTTGGCCGTCAGCGGTGAGGTCGCCTGGCAGCGCCACGGACCAGCCGGCGTAGTCGCTGTCGTATTGGCCCAGCAGCCTGGCCTGGGCGTCGGTCAGGCTCTGCTCGCCGACCAGCGAGGCGCCCGAGAGCAGGTAGGCGGCGCCGGCGTCGGGATCGCCAGCGTCGCAATAGGGGGCGCCCACCAGCAGGTCGGCCAGGCCATCGTCGTCCAGGTCTCGGCCTCCGGCGAAGCCGTAGCCGGCCTGGTCGCCTGCATCCTCGCCTAGCAGCTTGGCGTCGGCGGCGCTCAGGGAGAAGGGCCCCTTCACCGGAGACAGCACCAGGTAGACCGCGCCGGCGTCCGTGCCGGCTTGGTCGTCGCCGATAGCTCCCGCCAACAGGTCGTCGCGGCCGTCACCGTCCATGTCGCCGGCCGGCGCCAGCCAGCGCCCGGCCTTGTCGCTGGCGCTCTCGCCCAGCAGCGTGGCGCTGGCCAGGGACAGTTCGTACTCGTCCACGTATTCGTCGCAGTCCTGGTCCAGGCCGTCCATGCTCTCCGGCGCGCCGGGGTAGACGCTGGCATCCTCGTCGTCGCAGTCCTCGTCGTTGTCGGCGTAGCCAGAAGGCGTATCGCAGGCCTGGGTGGTCTGGGCGTCGGTGCCGTAGCCGTCCCCGTCCAGGTCTTGGTAGAAGGTGCTGGTGTACTCGGCGTCGTCCTCGTCGGTCTCGCCGTCGCAGTCGTTGTCCACGCCGTCGCAGTACTCCAGTTCGTCCGGGGCGATGGCGTCGTCGCTGTCATCGCAGTCCTGGTCGTTGTCCGTGTACCCAGTGGGTTTTTCGCAGGCCACCAGGGCCTTGTCCGGATCGCCGAAGCGGTCCTCGTCGTCGTCGGCGTACCAGGTATCGGCCTGCAGGTCGGGGTCCTCGTCGTCCTTGAAGCCGTCGCAGTCGTTGTCGATGCCGTCGCAGACCTCGACGGCGTCGGGGTGGATGCTGGCGTCGTCGTCGTTGCAGTCCTGGTCGGCTCCGAAGCCGTCTTGGTCCAGGTCGGGCTGGATCGCGGCCGTGTCGCCGCGTCCCTCGTTGCAGCCGCAGCCCGTCCAGCAGGGGGCGAGCAGGGCGACGGCTAGCAGGCGCAGGGGGGAGGTTGGCATGGCGCGGCTCCTGTCAGGGCGCGCCAGGTGCTATGATCGGTCGCGCACTTCAGTATTCGGAGTGTACACCCCTTGGACGCGGCGTGTCGCTGCGACCTGCGGAGCAAGCAGATGTTCGGATTGATCCTCTTCTCCTGCCTGGGCCTGGCCATGGCGCTGTCCGGGATTCCGCTGATGCTGCGCAAGGTGCCTCCCAACAGGCTCTACGGCTTTCGGGTTCCGGCCACGCTGAAGGACGAGCAGGTCTGGTACGAGGCCAATGCCCACAGCGGGCTGCTGATGCTGCTCTGCGGTCTGGCCTCGCTGGGTGTGACCGGGCTGGCGTACATGGTGGGAGGTCACGACAAGGACCTCTTCGCCGGCCTGGCCGGGGGCGGCTTGATGCTGATGCTGGCGGTGGTGGTGGCGCTCAGCTTTCTGCGCTTGAAGGCCATCTTGAAGCGCAAGGGCGGGGCGTGACGGGGCGGGGGCGTATGGAGTAGACTGGCGCGAGGCACGGAGGAGCATTCTTGGTCGGAGAACCCCAGCGGGGCGAGACCCTGGCGGTGGCAGAGCCCTTCGAGATCAAGCTGCGGCGGCAGCCGGGAGAACGCGCGCGCTTCGCCGTGCGCTTCATCAGCCGGCGGGGCAGGGGTCTGCTCACCCTGGAGGACGAGACCATCGTGGCCGAGTCCGGCCTGCGCAGCAACGGCTTCTTGTCCGACCTCGATGCGGAGCAGGTGCTGAGCGGCATCTTCATCTACGTGGGCGACAGCGTGGAGCAGAACGGCAAGTTCCTGCTCTGGGACGGGGATCCTGACGAGCTGGGGAGCCTGGCGGTGGGCGCCTGGTGCGACGTGCGGCCGCTGCGCGCGCAGCAGAATCCCTTCTTCATGCTGGACACCGACAATATGGACTTCCACCGGCACTGGCGGGAGGGCCCTCCGGAGGCCTGGGGAGAGGGCGAGGTCGCGACGGATCCCAGCGCCCTGGGGCAACGCTGCTTCTTCGAAGAAGAGATCCCACCGGCCGCGCCGCCGCCCGAGAACACCTTCACCGGGGTGGTGGCCCGCTTGCGGGACGAGGCCCAGGAGACAGGCGGCGATGACGACTGGGCCGAGATCGAGCTACCCGATCCGGAAGAATCCGTGACCGCGCTGTCCGCCTCCGAGCGCGGACGCCTGGAGGAGCTGCAGGACGAGGTGGGCTACCTGCGCGAGCAGCTCTACCGGGAGCGCTTGCGGCGCAGCGAGCTGGAGGAGGAGGTCACGCGGCTGGTCATCAAGATCGAGGCGCTGGGGGGGAAGGCCTGAGGGCTTGGCCGCGCCCGTCATCACCCGGACCTGATCGTGGTCGCGCGAGGGCCGGAGTGGCGTTTGCTTTGCCTCAGACAGGGGGCTAACGGTTCCCTCCGCCGGTGTCTCCGGCGGGCGGCGGGCGGCGCAGCGGGCGCCGCTCCCCGGGCGCGCGACAGCTGGCGCAGCGGGCTGTCAGGAGCGCGCCGCAACCCTGGCAGGCAAGGTGCGTCATGGCGGACAGAACCAGCTTCACGGGCGATTTCGAGCAGCTCGGCTACGACGACTGGCGAGCAGTCGTGGACAAGACTCTGCGGGGCGCGCCCTTTGAGAAGCGCCTGGTGACGCGGACCGTCGAGGGCATCGACGTGCAACCGCTCTATTGGGCCGAGGATCCGCCCAGCGATGTCGTCGGCTTCCCTGGGCTGCCTCCCTATACCCGTGGCGGCGAGGCCCTGGGGGCCAGCGCGCGCGGCTGGACCATCTGCCAGGAATACGCCCTGGCTTCGCCCGATCTGACGCGCCAGGCCATCGACGCCGAGCTGGCGCGGGGTGGGCGCGCCCTCTGGATCCGCTGCGATGCGGCCAGCCGGGCCTGGCTGGACCTGGACGATCCTGCGGCCGAGGACCTGCGCGGGCGCGGCGGCGTGCTGCTGTCCTGCCGCGAGGGCTTGGCGCAGCTGCTGAGCGGGGTCGATCTGGGCGCCGTCGCGGTCACGCTGGAGGGCGGCAGCGCCGCTGTCGGCCTGGCCGCGATGTTGGTCCACGTGGCCGGTCGGAGGGGCCTGCCGCCGGCGGCGTTGCGGGGCTCGCTGGGCTGCGATCCCCTCACGGACCTGGCTGTGGACGGACGCCTGCCCTGCTCTTTGGAACGAGCCCTGGATCTGATGAGCGACCTGGCCACCTGGTGCGCTGCCGAGGCGCCCCGGCTGCGCGCAGCGCACGTCTCGGCCCTGCCCTACCAGCGTGCAGGCGCCAGTGCCGTGCAGGAGCTGGCCTACGCCCTGGCCACGGGCGTAGGCTACCTGCGGGCCATGGAGGACGCAGGCCTGTCCATCGAACAGGCCGCGCAGCAGCTGCTCTTCGTCTTCGGTGTGGGGCGCGACCTCTTCATGGAGCTGGCCAAGCTGCGCGCGGCGCGTTCCCTGTGGGCGCGCCTGGTGGCGGCCTGCGGTGGGCGTCCCGAGGCGCAGCGCATGCAGCTGCACGCCCGCAGCTGTCCGGTCACGCGCACCGTGCGCGATCCCTGGGTCAACATGCTGCGCGGCACCACCGAGAGCTTCGCGGCGGCGGCGGGCGGGGCCGACAGCATCTGCTGCGCGCCCTTCGACGAGGCCATCACCGAGCCCGACGCCTTCTCCGCGCGCATCGCCGCCAACCTGCAGCGCCTGCTGCAAGAAGAGTCCCACCTGCACGCCGTGGCCGATCCCGCAGGGGGCAGCTGGTACGTGGAGAGCCTGACCGCCTCGCTGGAGCGCGAGGCCTGGGGCTTGTTCCAGCAGATCGAGGCGGCCGGTGGCATGGCGGCCTTCTCAGCCGATTACGGGGTGGAGGCCCAAGTCGCCGCCACCGTGGGCATGCGCGCCAGGGGCCTGGCCACGCGGCAGACGCCCATCACCGGCGTCAGCGAGTTTCCGCTGCTGGACGAGCGGACCGTGCAGCGCGAGGCGCCCGACCTGGCCGCGCTGGGCGCCGAGGCCGAGCTGGCCCTGCAGCGCCAGCGCTCCGACAGCCCCGCCCCGACGCTGGAGGGCCTGGACGAGGTGGAGCCCGGCCAGGGCGACGCGATGCGCGCCGCGCTGGCAGCCGTGGCTGGCGGCGCCACGCTGGGGGACATCATGGCGCCACTGCGCGGCCAAGGACCGGCAGCCGCGCTGGAACGCCCCCTTTCCGAGGCCTTCCTGCGCTACGCCGAGCCCTTCGAGGCCCTGCGCGACGCCGCCGACGCCCGGCTGGCCACCCATGGCCAGCGGCCCCAGGTCTTCCTGGCCAACCTGGGTCCCGTCCCGCAGCACAAGGCCCGGGCCATGTACTGCACGGCCTTCTTGGCGGCCGGCGGCTTCGAGGCGCAGCAGAACGGGGGCTTCGAGACCCCCGAGGCCGTGGCCGCGGCCTACGCCGAGGCGCACTCCGCCACCGAGGTGCAGGTGGCGGTGATCTGCTCCACCGACAAGGCCTACCGCGAGTCCGTGCCCGTGCTGGCGCCCCTGCTGAAGCAGGCGGGCGCGCGCTTCGTGCTGCTGGCGGGGCGCCCCGGCGAGCAGGAGGCCGCCTGGCGGGCGTCTGGCGTGGACCTCTTCATCTACATGGGTTGCGACGTGTTATCCGTGCTCAGGGACCTGCAACACGAGCTGGGGGTGCAGTCATGAGCGGAATCCCCGATTTCAGCAAGCTGGCGCTGCCGCCGCTGCCCCAGACCGACCTGGAGAGCTGGCGCGACAAGGCCCGAGCCGCCGCGGGCGGCGACCTGGAGTCCCTGGGCTGGGACACGCCCGAGGGCATCCGCGTGGCCCCGGTCTACTCCGCCGCCGACCTGGCCGGCGTGGACCACCTGGGCACCTGGCCCGGGCTGCCGCCCTTCCTGCGCGGCCCCTACGCCACCATGTACGTGGTGCGACCCTGGACCATTCGGCAGTACGCCGGCTTCTCCACGGCCGAGGAGAGCAACGCCTTCTACCGACGCAACCTGGCCGCCGGGCAGAAGGGGCTCTCCATCGCCTTCGACCTGGCCACGCACCGCGGCTACGACTCGGACCACCCGCGGGTCTCGGGCGACGTGGGCATGGCCGGGGTGGCCATCGACTCCATCGCCGACATGCGCATCCTCTTCGACGGCATCCCGCTGGACCAGATGAGCGTGTCCATGACCATGAACGGCGCCGTGCTGCCGGTGCTGGCGCTCTACATCGTGGCGGCCGAGGAACAGGGCGTAGAGCACAAGCAGCTGGCGGGGACCATCCAGAACGACATCCTCAAGGAGTTCATGGTCCGCAACACCTACATCTACCCCCCCGAGCCCTCCATGCGGATCATCGCCGACATCTTCGGCTATGCCTCGCAACAGATGCCGCGCTTCAACAGCATCAGCGTCTCAGGCTACCACATGCAGGAGGCGGGGGCCACGGCGGACATCGAGCTGGCCTACACCCTGGCCGACGGCCTGGACTACGTGCAGACCGGCCTGCGGGCCGGGCTGGACGTGGACGCTTTCGCGCCGCGCATCTCCTTCTTCTTCGGCGTGGGCATGAATTTCTTCATGGAGGTGGCCAAGCTGCGCGCCGCGCGCCTGCTCTGGGCCTCCCTGATCAAGCCCTTTGCGCCCAAGAACCCCAAGTCCCTTTGCCTGCGCACCCACTGCCAGACCTCAGGCTGGAGCCTGACGGCCCAGGACCCCTTCAACAACGTGGCGCGCACCTGCATCGAGGCCATGGCCGCCGTGCACGGGCATACCCAATCGCTGCACACCAACTCCCTGGACGAGGCCCTGGCCCTGCCCTCGGAGTTCGCCGCCCGTATCGCCCGCAACACGCAGCTCTTCCTGCAGCAGGAGACCGGTTCCTGCCGCGTGGCGGATCCCTGGGGCGGCAGCTTCTACGTGGAGCGGCTGACCCACGACCTGGCCCAGCGCGCCTGGCAGCACATCCAGGAGGTGCAGGAGCTGGGCGGTATGGCGCGGGCCATCGAGACCGGCCTGCCCAAGATGCGCATCGAGGAGGCCTCGGCCCGCACCCAGGCGCGCATCGACTCCGGGCGCCAGACCATCGTGGGGCTCAACCGCTACGCCATCGACGAGGAGCCTGCCATAGACATCCGGCAGGTGGACAACTCGGCCGTGCGCGCCGCCCAGGTGGGCCGATTGCAGCGCCTGCGCAGCGAGCGCGACGAGGCCGACGTGGCCAGCCGCCTGGAGCAGCTCACCCAGGCCGCCGAGCGCGACGAGGGCAACCTGCTGGACTTGGCCGTGTGCGCCGCGCGAGCCAAGGCCACGGTGGGCGAGATCTCGCAGGCCCTGGTCCAGGTCTATGGTCGGCACCAGGCCGCCCCGCGCCTGGTGCAGAACGTCTACAGCACGGAGGCTGGCGTGGACGACGAACAGATCCTGGCGGTACGCCAGCTGGCGGATCGCTTCGAAGAGCTGGAGGGCCGCCGCCCGCGGCTGCTGGTGGCCAAGATGGGCCAGGACGGCCACGACCGCGGCCAGAAGGTGGTGGCCACCGCCTTCGCCGACCTGGGCTTCGACGTGGACGTGGGGCCCCTGTTCCAGACCCCGGAGGAGACCGCCCGCCAGGCCGTGGAGAACGACGTGCACGTGGTGGGCGCCAGCTCCCTGGCCGCCGGTCACCTGACCCTGATCCCGGCCCTGCGCGATGCCCTGGTCGAGCTGGGGCGGCCCGACATCCTGGTGGTGGCCGGGGGCGTGATCCCGCCCCAGGACCACGAGGCCCTGAAGGCCGCGGGGGCTGCGGCCATCTTCGGACCGGGCACGGTGATCCCGGAGGCGGCGCAGGCCTTGTTGGAGAGGTTGTTGGAGGGGTAGGGGGGGGCTCGCTTCCTTTCGGCTTCCAGGGGAGGTGATACGCTGCTTTCGAAAACCCGGCGCATGTCTGTCCTACCCCTTTTGGGGGGCTGTGTGGCGCGTCGGCCCGCGTTGACCGAGACCGAGATCGGTGTGGAGGTGGCCCGCCTACCGTCCTTTCGCAGGACCGTGGTCGCTCGTGTTGAGCTGGCGCGACGCCGGCACGCTGATCGCCAAGGTCGGAGAAGGCTGTGGCGGCTACGACCCGAAGGGGATCGCTGCCGCGGGGGCACGGGTCCTCTCGGAGCGTGAGGTGTGGTTCCTGGCGGAGCAATGGGTGGCTAGGCCCCCGAAGCCCTACAGGCCCGTAACGGTCGAGACGGACGGGGGCTGGGTTCGCTTTGGCGACGGCTGCATCGATGGTGAGATCTGGATCGTCGAGCGACGCTGGAGAGACGAATACGTGGTCAGGCACTGGGCCGACTGCACGGATCCGACGGAGGTGACCATCCTCGGCACAGCCATGTTGGCGCTGGCGGGGGGAGATATCGGCGCTATGCCAGGGGATCCCCGCTCGCCGTGGCGATAGACGGGATTCGGCTGCATCAGAATCGTCCGCTTCGCAAGGTCGGGATGTCTCGCCCCTCGAGGGCTGGGCGGCGGTTTGGGAGATGCTCTCGAGCTCCGTGGGCTCTTGAGCGGACATTCAGGCCTCAGTGAGCCCTCACTGGCGCCTGGACGTCCGATTTGGGGGCTGCAGATCGGACATTCAGGGCTCAGTGAGCCCTCACTGGCGCCTGGACGTCCGATTTGGGGGCTGCAGATCGGACATTCAGGGCTCAGTGAGCCCTCACTGGCGCCTGGACGTCCGATTTGGGGGCTGCAGATCGGACATTCAGGGCTCAGTGAGCCCTCACTGGCGCCTGGACGTCCGAACGGACCCGCGCCACGAAGAAGCTGTACCCGTAGTACAGGCCGTAGCGCCGGTAGAGATCGCATTCCTGCTGGTGCGACTCCACGACCTCCAGCGCCTTGGCCCGTCCTGCGAAGCGCTGGCGCAGGGCTGGCAGCTTGGCCTCGATGGGATCCAGGTAGGCCTGCCAGGCCGCTGCGGGCAGGGGGAAGCTGCCCAGCAGCTGGTAGCCGGCTGCTTCGAAGAGGGTTTGGTTGCCGGCAGCATCCAGCATCTGGGGGTACTCGGCGTCCCAGAAGCGCCGCAGCTCGGCCGGGGATTCGCTGCGCAGCCAGGTGGCCTCGCTGACGGCCAGCACGCCGCCGGGCTTCAGCAGGGGCTTCCAGGCGGCCAGGGCCTTGGCGAAGCCCATGCTGTAGGCTGCGCCTTCGCTCCAGATCAGGTCGAAGCGCCCGGGTTCCAGGGGCAGGGCGGCCATGTCGGCGCAGAGGGTCGTGATGCGCTGCTGCAGGCCTTCGCTGTGCGCCCTCTCCTGCAGGTCGTCCAGGAAGGGCTGGTGCAGGTCCACGGCCCGCAGCTGCGCCTCGGGCAGGGCCCTGGCCAGGGTCAGCGTGTGGCGCCCGGGCCCGCAGCCGATGTCCGCCACGCGGGCGCGGCGGGGCAGGGGGCCGGCCAGGGCCAGGGCGCGCAGCGTGCAGGCGCGGTCGCCAGGCCCTTCCCTGTCCAGGCCGCTGTGCACGGCGAAGAAGGCTTCGCGCAGCTCGGGATCGTCGAAGTCCATCGTCTGTTCCTCTACGGCGGGCGTCCATGTATCATGGACCGAAGCGGAGGCTTTCGCGATGCGCTTGGCTGTGGCAGCGGTCCTGATCGTCACGGGATGCCAGCGCGGCGGTGCTGGCGGCGGCGGGTGGATCTGGGGCGACACCGGGCTCGCGACCCAGGACAGCGCCGGTCCGCGGCAGGGCGGCGATCCCACGGGTGAGGGAAGCTGGAGCGCCCGGGCCAGCTTCGACAAGAGCAGCTGCTCGCAGCTGGGCCTGATCGAGGAGGTGGAGCTCATGCTGACCGTGGCCTGGGACGACGCCACCGTCTGCTTTGAGCCCGCCTGGGCTATCTTCCTCGAGATCGACGGGGGCAGCTTGAACGAGTGGGAGCTCTGCTACGCGCGCGAAGGAGAGCGCTACCACGGCAGCGATTCCCTGCTGCTGGATGTGGAGGAGAAGGGCGTGGCTTGCGACATCGAGGTGCAGGTCGCCGTGGAGGGCGCCTTTCTGCCGGATGTCGAATTGAGCGCCGTGTTGATGATCGAGCTGGACTGGACCGGACCCGACTGTTCGGCGGTGGAGGAGAGCTGGGAGAAAGAGCTCGCCAAGCTGCCCTGCGCGTACTGGGGTGAGGCGGAGGGGGGGCCGGCTGGGGGGGTGTATTGAGGGAGATGGGAGCTCGGGGTATGGTTGGAGCGCTCATGAACCCACGCATTCCTCGCTGCGCCTTGCTCGCCTTCGCTCTCGCGACGATGGGTGCAGGCTGCGTCTTCATCCCCTGGAGCGAGCGCGGGTCCTGGGAGAACACGGACAGCGGGCCTCCCGACGCCGATGGCGACGGCTACCCTCAGGGCGAGGATTGCGACGACGGCGAGCGGGACGTTCATCCTGGCGCCATTGAGTACTGCAACGGCAAGGACGACGACTGCGACGGGGAGATCGACCAGGCGGGGGCGCTGGACGAACAGGAGTGGGCGAAAGACGACGACGGAGATGGCTTCGGCGACCCGCACGACCTGGTCAAGGCTTGCGACCAACCCCAAGGCTATGTCTCGGACAGCACGGATTGCGATGACACCAATGCCGAGGTCAATCCCGACCAGGCGGAGTTCTGCAACGGCTACGATGACGACTGTGACGGCGAAACAGACGATGACAGCGCGCTGAACGCGACCGACTGGTCGCCAGATGACGACGGTGACGGCTTCGGCAACGGGGAGTACGCCATCCATGCGTGCAGCGGGCCCGTTGGCTACGTTTCCGGAGGAGGGGACTGCGACGACGCCGACGCCTCCGTATTCCCGGGCGCCGACGAGCTCTGCAATGGCGTGGACGACGACTGCGACGGGGAGGTCGACGAGGCGCAGGCGGAGGACGCCGCCAGCTGGTACGTGGATGCGGATGGGGATGGCTACGGCGACCAGGATGCGCCTCTCACCGCCTGCGATCAGCCCAAGGGCTATCAGTCCCTCGGGGGTGACTGCGATGACGCCGATCCGGGCGTAAGCCCCGATTCCTTCGAGTACGTCGATGGCGTGGACAACAACTGCGATGATGACGTCGACTTCCTGGGATTGGCGGGGGCGGATGGAAAGCTGCTGGGGGAGGCGGCGGAGGACTACGCTGGATTCAGCGTGGCTTCTGCCGGCGATGTGAACGAAGACGGCTACGACGATCTGCTGGTGGGGGCCTACGGACGGGATGGCAAGGGCAGCGACGCGGGCGCTGCCTACCTGGTGCTGGGCCCTTGGAGCGGCGAGCGGCAGCTCTCGGCCGCGGATGCCATCTTCGAAGGCGAGGAGGAGGAGGACTACGCGGGTTTCAGCGTCTCGGGCGCGGGCGATGTCGATGGGGACGGCCGCGACGATCTGTGGGTGGGGGCCTACGGGCACGATGAGGGTGGGGAGGACGCAGGAGCGGCCTACCTGGTGTTTGGCCCGGTCACCGGGCAGAGGGGCCTGGCGGATGCGGGCCTCAAACTGACGGGGGAGGAGGCCCGCGACTACGCTGGATACGGCGTGGCGGCCGCTGGGGATGTGGACCAGGACGGCTACGGTGATCTGTTGGTGGGGGCCTATGGTGCGGATTCAGGGGGCGCGGCCTACCTGGTTTTAGGGCCGGTGAGCGCCCAGCGGGGGCTCTCTGCAGCCGAGGGGAAGCTGCTATCCCAGGGATCGAGCGACAACACCGGCCTCAGCGTGGCCTCGGCGGGGGATACGGATGGCGATGGCTTCAGTGATGTGCTGGTGGGCGCGCCTGGTGTGGGGACCGGCAGTGTGGGGGAGGCGTACCTGGTGCTGGGCGCAAAGAGCGTGGCTCAGGAGCTGGTCGTCGAGGCGACGCTGGCGGGGGAGAACACCGGCGATCACGCAGGTTGGAGCGTCTCATCGGCCGGGGATACGAACGGCGATGGCTGGGACGATGTCCTGGTGGGGGCCTATGGGGTCAACGTGAATAAGAAGAACACCGTTGGAGCGGCGTACCTGGTGCTGGGGCCGGTGAGCGGCGAGCATGAGCTGGCGGATGCGCATGCTACGTTGCTGGGAGAGATGTCGAACGCGCACGCGGGGTACTCGGTGGCGGGGGCGGGGGATGTGGATGGGGATGGGAGGGGGGATTTTTTGTACCGCGTCAGACAACGGTTGGTGCGATGTCAGCTCTGCCACTTGGAGGGAGTC